>JBDSWM010000284.1:0-20993 GCA_039926685.1 Fibrobacteria bacterium
GGTGGAGCCGTCGCTCCAGGGATGCAGGCCGACGATAAGCGGCAGCTTGGCGCCCGAGAGCGAACCGCTCAGGTTGCCTTTGAAATAGTGCAGCTTCCAGCTCAGGGTATGCGCCACCGTGCCGGCGAAAATGGTGGTCGAGCCGGAATAAACCGTGTTTCCGGTGCCGTTCCCGTACACGCCGTCATACGGGTTTCCGGGAGTGCAATCCTTGACCCAGGTATAGGCGGGATCCCATTTTCCGTCTATGCAGCCGGTAGCGGTCGGTGCCGAGGGGGCGGGGGCGGACGCGGCCGGGGTGCTTAGCGCGGCGGGGTCGCCCGGCAGCACTTCGATGGAGGAAATCTTGGGGTTCTCGATTTTGTGGATCAAGGTGATGCTGAGGATGTTGTCGGTGACCGCTAACGTGTACTCTTTGACAAGCGCTTTGTTCTTGGCGCCGGCCTCTGCGAAGATGTCGAAGTTGGCGAAGGCGAGATCGTTCTCGATGGCGATATCGAAGACGCGCGTTCCTGGGGCGGTGAAGAAGATCTCGGCGAAGTGGAGGCGCACCTTGTAGACGCCGGGGGTGACGGGGATGGAATAGGTGAGTTCGCTGCCGCCCGCGGCGTCATAGCGTTCGCTCTGGTAGAGGGCGTCGTTGACGGTGCCGTCTATGGGCGAGGTGGAGGTGAAGGTGATGCCGGTGTTGAAATAGTTGTCAGTCGCCCAGGCATTGCCGAGATCGTCGTTGAAAGCGCCGCCGCCCGCATGGATGCGCACGCTCGATTCGGCTTGGGATATTTTGGGAAACAGGAAAGCCAGGAGCAAAACACCCATAAACGTAAATTTTGTCATGATTGAAAACACTATTCCTCCTGGGCGAAATGCAATTGATCGAATATAGCGAATCCCGTCGCCATGAAATTTGAGTCAGTCAACTAATCCGACAAAGCTCCCGCTTTTCGACATCTCCGGAACGGGTTTTCATCCCGCAGTAAAGAGACGGTCATGCAATGAGCAAAAGCTGTACCGCATAATCTTATGATGGAACATTAATACCTCAATCGGAGAGATGTTTTGTTCCGGGACGCGAAGAGCCCAGAAATTCTCGGCACTTGTAGAGGAACTTTTGGTTTTGGGGGTTTTTAACTGCGGTGAAAGTATTAATTTTAGGACACCATGCGAAAAACCCTATTGAACCGTTGCTTTTCATTGAGGCAGGCCATCGTGCCGGGCCTGTGCTTCTCCATCCTCATGCTCAGCGCCCCATTGCGCGCCGAGGACGATAATGACGATTCCGACGGGGGCGCGTCGACATCCAGCCTGGCCTCCAATCCCACAACGCCCGTATTCCATGCCAATGAGGGTATCGTCATCCAGGTGCCCCTCGACACCGCCTCGGTTTTGAACGGCTCTTATCCCATCGATTCCGCCGGTTATGTAAAGCTGCCAGTGCTTGGCCGCTTGTTCATCCACGGCAAGACCGTCGGCGAAGTGGAATCCTATCTGGGAAAACGGATGTCCTCCTATTTGAAGGACATCAATATCACCGCCACGCCGGCGATTCGCCTAACCTTGGTAGGGTATTGGCAGAAGCCGGGCATGCTGTACGCGGACCCGGAAACCTCGGTATGGGAGACCTGCCGCTTGGTCGGGGGCCCTGCCGGGGAGCGCAATCTCGACAAGTGGACGGTGATGCGGGGTACCTCGGTTTTGAACGTTTCCCTGCTGAACGAGTTCTCGCGGGGAAGCAGCCTGCGCGCCGCGGGCATCAAATCCGGCGACATTTTCGTGATACCGGTGCCGAATCCGCAGGCCGGGTTCTGGTATTGGTTCCGCGAATCGCTTTCGGTCACGGCCCAAATCGCGGGAATCGCGGGGACGGTGCTGACCGCTTATATCACCTACCTGATCCTGGACCGTGGATTGTACAACAACAACAACACGGCGGTCCCCTGAACCTGTTCGGGGCCCGGATCGAATTTAACTTAAGCCTCCCGTCGTTTCCCCCGAATCCCCCGCACCCGCTTTTGGCCGGGGACGGGGCCGGCTGCGCGGATAAAACACCGCTTCCGCGCGCGCCATCGGAATGGTATGCTGGGTCAGGTTCCCGGAAAACGTCCAATTCATGAGAAAAATCCTCAAGGAGCTCGGCTCCCATTCATTGACCTATTTCGTGGGCAGCGTCGCCGTTTCCGCGAGCAGCATTGTGCTGCTTCCGGTATACACCCGCTACCTCTCCAAAACCGACTATGGCATCCTGGAGCTGCTGGACAGCATGAATTCCATGCTGCTGATCCTCTTCATGTCGGGGTTGGGCTCCGCCTACGCGAAATTCCATAACGACACCATCGACGAACGGGGCAGGAAGGAGGTGTTCGGAACCAGCTTCTGGTTCATCCTGGGTTCCACCACCGTCTGGGTGGCCTTGCTCAATATGCATTCCGGCGGCCTGGCCAGGCAATTGTTGGGATCGGAGGCGCATGGCGGGCTGATTTCGATCAACCTGGCCGTCATCTGGGTGAACACCCTCTACATCCTCTTCACCTACTACCTGAATGTCCATAAAATGCCCGGGGCCTTCCTGGGCTTCAGCCTCGCCAAGCTGGGGATCAATATCGGGTTCAACCTGTACTTCATCGTGCACCTGTCCATGGGGCCGAAAGGGATGCTGCTGGGGGACGTGCTATCCTCCTCGATCACCGGGTTGGTCCTGTTCATTATCATAGTGCGCCGCAACGGTCTGCCATTCCGGCTGCGGTTGCTCCGCCAGGCCCTTTATTTCGGGCTGCCCTTCGTTCCCTCCCTGTTGTGCGCGGCCCTGATGCATCGCGTCGATCGCTATCTCCTGGAGAAGTTCACTTCGCTGGGGGCCGTAGGCATTTACAGCATCGGCTACAAACTGCCGTTCATGCTCGGATCGCTGTTGATGCAATCGTTCGGGCGCATTTTCGGCACGTCCGCCCAGTTCGAAATCGCGAAGCAGGAGAACGCTTCCCGGATCTATGCGAAGATCACCACCTACTTCTTCATCGTCATCACCGTCGCCGAATTCACCTTGGGCATCCTCAGTACGTCCGTTCTCCGCATCCTCACCGTACCCGCGTACTATCCGGCCGCGCCCATCATCCAGATCGTCGCCGCCGGCGTATGCGTTTACTCGCTGCATTCCTTCTTCCTGGTCGCCGCGCTTGTCAAGAACAAGACCTGGCATCTGCCCATATCCTATTTCGTCGCCGCCATGACGGCAGTGGTGCTGAACTATGTCCTGCTCCCGCGTTTCGGCTACATCGCGGCGGCCTGGGTGATGTGCCTCTCGTACCTCTTCTTCACCACCACCTTGTACTTCAGCCTCAACCGCTTCTATCCAATCCCGTACGAATTCAAGCGCATGGGCGTCCTGTTCCTGGTCGGCGTGGCCACCATGCTTTCAGGCAACGCGCTGACCTTGGCCTCCGTCTACCTGGACACAGGCAAGCAAATCCTGCTGGTCTGCGTCCTGCCCGCGTTCGTGCTCCTGACCCCGTTCTTGAAGCGGGAAGAGGCGGAAGAGGTGGCCAAAGGGTTGGGCCGCTTCCTGCCCCGGGCCGCCCTGTGGTACCGCAAGGTCAGGAAAATTATGCCGGATCCGGCCGCTCCCGGATTCGGGGGAAGAAACGCCCCATGAAGCCCCGCGGCAGCCTGATCCAGCTCGGCCGCGCCGGCCTCCGCATCGCGGCCGTGAACGTTTTGAAGCGCCTTTACCGCGCGGATTCGCTCGCCGCCGCGGCTTTGGTCCGCAGGAACTGGATTCCCGGGCCCTTGGAAAGCGATAGTGAACGGGCGCGCCTGGACTCGCTGCGGGGCCCGCCGCCGGGGCTGGAATGCCCGGATTATCTGGCGGGCGTGGAAATCGCCGCAGGAATCCCATTCGTCTATGAAAGCCTCGACGCCCCTCATCTGGAACGCCTGCGCCAAGCTTTCGATCTGGCCGGCGTGATCCGGGGCCCGGGGGGCGAATACCAGGCCATGATCCGATTGGCCACCTGGCTGGGAAGCCGCTGGGATCATGGCTTGGACGCGGTCCCGGGCGGCTCCGGCGCCGACTTGGACGCGGTGGAGACCATCCGCGAAGGCATGCGGGGAAAGATGTATTGGTGCGAAATAGCCGCCAAGGTGGCGGTGGAAGCCTTCACCGCCATGGGTTGGCCGGCCCGGATGGCCACCGCTTCCCGGGACGGATTCACCTGGGAACATGCCCTGGTTGAAGCCTGGTGCGATGAATATTCCAAGTGGGTGGCCATGGATACGGATTTCAACGTCTGCTTCGAGGCCGATGGGGTGCCGCTTTCCTGCTTTGATCTATGCCATGACGGCCCGGAACTGCGAAGCCGGGGACGGCTGACCGCCCGCATCCTGGGCGCGGCGAAACCCGGCCTGCCCCTCATCGACCTGCTGCCTTATTTCGCGTACGTGCACATCGATTTGCGATCGGATTGGCGCACCCGGCGTTTGCGGGCGGGCAGCCCGGCGGGCGGCGACCTCGCCACCTGGTGGACGGCGCGCGCGGAGTTCGGCCGCCTGCTGACGCCCAAGCGGCGCATGGACGCGCGGGCGCGTTTCGATTGGCCCGTCAACCGGGCTTGGACCCGGTTGGAAAAGGTACGGGCGGACAAGGGCGGATTCGCCCTCACCGTGGCAATCCATGCCTACGCGCCTTTTGCGACGCGGCTGCAATTCTCGCTGAACGGGGACGAGTGGCGGGATGTTGCCGGGCCTATGGAATTGCTGCTGACCTCCGGGGAACATCGCCTTTCCACGCGCGTGGTCAGCGGAAGCGGTTGGGCCGGGAAGGCTGAAACGCTGCATCTGCGCCTTCCCTAGCGAAGGCGGCCCGCCCTGCCGGCCGGCCTTGCCGGTCAGGGATGCGCGCTCGCTCCCGTTTCATCCGCGCCGATATCGGCCCTTCCCCCTTTCGCCTCCCCATCGAAATCCGATCCCGTCTGGGCCAGGGGCACGGCTTTGCCTATGGCGTGGGCGGCCGCGGAGGTAAGATGCAGATCCCCTCGGGGGGCGTCGCGGAACCAGGCGGCTGTCCCGGCGGTGGAGGAGTGAAACAGGTTGCCCGCCGCGTCGGGCTTCCGTCCCGAGAGCACGGCCATTTTCCCAAGCACCAGGTTGTTCTTCACCACGTTGTCCTCGCGGTTATTGAAGAAGCAAATGGTCCTGCCGAATCCCGGGTTGGCGGAATAGATGCTGTTGAAGGCGACGACGCTTCCCGCGGAATTGCAGACTTCGATGGAAATATCCTTACCGGCGACGATGAAATTGTTGCGGATGACGCCGCCTTCCATGTCGAGGTTTTCGCTCTTCGGGTTGCCGAAGGAGATGGAACGATCGCACCCGATGAAAACATTGCGCTCCACCGTCGCGCGCTTGCAGCCGTTCCAGAGGAAAACCGCGGCCCGGCCTTCCCCATGCATGCCGCGGATGTTCTTGAACACGTTGTGATGGATGCTCCAACCCTCGATTCTCATCATGTCCATGCCGGCGACATAGTCCCCGTCCATGTGGAGATTGGGGATGGCCGCCGTGATGGGGGCGGTTTGCTCGAAGCGGCAATATTGCACTACGCCGTTCCTGCTCACCGGCGCCTCCGGTCCCTTGATGGAACGTTCGCAGATGTCGAGGAAATGGACATTGTGGATGAAGAGGCCGTCGTTGCCGCCCGTTTGGAGCTTTACGCCGTTGCCGCGGCCGTCGCGCAAGGTGAAGTAGGCCAGTTTCACGCCTACGGCTTCGATTTTGATCAGCTCCTCGTCCCGATCGGGGGAGGCGAAGCCGGCGCCCTTGAGGATCACCTTGGACGGATCGCGGGAAGCGCCGTACAGTTGCAGGCTGTCCGTGCGGATGCGCAGCGGCCATACCTTGGAAAGATCGTATACCCCGTCCTCCAGCATGATGCTGGTGCCCTTCGAGACGGAGCCGATCGCGAAAACGAGGTTGGAGACGGACATCACCTTCACGCGTTTGTCGGAAGGCTTCAGGACGGGGACGGAGTCGGGGCTCGCCGCCAGGAGAGCCGGAAGGGCCACCACCGCCGCGGAAAAAAAGCGCAAAGACGGCATGGCTCTGGCCCTCGAAGGTTCAAGTAAGCTTCGCGGGGCGGGGCGCCCCCGTTGCGAGGCGTCCCGCCCCGCGGATTCCCGGTCCCGATGCTTCCATCGATTCCGGAAACTGATTTCCAATGTAAAAAAGTTCCGGGCGCCGGATTCGCGGCTGGCGCTTGCGGCGGCAGACCGCCGTTTGCGCCGGCCGGACCCCGGCCTATTTGAGGAGGCGCTGGCCTTTGGCGGTGAACCATTCCGACTTGCGCCCATAGGTCATGGATGCGCGCCGGACCGGGACGGAGAATTCCCCGGCGATCGGATTCGCTTCCAGGACACCAGGGCCGGGCGTTTCCACCCCCGATTTGGCAAGCGCGCCGGAACCCATTTCATCGGCGCCGATATCCGGGCTGCTGCTTCTCATTCCGCCGTCGAAATCGGAAGCGATCTGGGATAGGGGCACGGCCTTGTCGATAGCCAGGCTGGCGGAGGAAGTGAGGTGTAGATCCCCGCCGGAGACATCGCGGAACCAGGAAGTGACCACGGAGGATACGCTCAGATTGCCCGCCAATTCGGGCGAGTAGCCCGACAGCACGGCCAGCTTTCCCAGCACCAGATTGTTTTTCAGGAGATTGTTCACCCGGTTGTTGCTGAAGCATACGGTCCTGGTATAGCCCGGGTTGGTGGAATATATGGTATTGGAGGCGATCAGGCTTCCCGTGGAGTTGCAGACCTCGATGGAAATATCCTTGCCGGCCACGATGAAGTTGTTGCGGATGACGCCACCGTCCATGTCCAGGTTGGCGCTGGAAGGATTCCCGAATGCCACCGACCGATCGCATCCGATGAATACGTTGCGCTCGATAGTGGTATTCTTGCAGCCGTTCCAAAGGAATAAGGCGGCGCGGGCGCCTCCGTTCATGCCCCGGATGTTCTTGAACACGTTGTCATGGATGCTCCAGCCTTCGATTTTCATCATGTCCATGCCCGCTATGTAGTCCCCGTTCATATGGAGATTGGGGATGTCGGAGGTGATGGGGGTGACCTGCTGGAACAGGCAATATTCCACCGCCCCGTTCTTGGAGATGGCCATGTCCGGGGCCTTGATGGACCTTTCGCAGATGTCGATGAAGTAGACGTTGTGGATGAACAGCCAGTGGTTGGCGCCCGTCTGGAGCTTCACGCCGTTGGCGCGCCCGTCGCGCAGGGTGAAGTAGGCCAGCTTGATGCCCACGGCTTCGATCTTGATCAGTTCTTCGTCGGTGTTGGAGGACTTGAATCCGGCGCCCTTCAGGATCACCTTGGTCGGATCCTGGGATGCCCCGTAAAGCTGGACGCTGTCCGTGCGGAAACGGAGCGGCCATACTTTCGAGATATCATAGGTTCCGTCCGCCAGCATGATGGTGGTTCCCTTGGAGGCGGAGCCGATGGCGGATACGAGGGCGGAGACCGTGCTCACGTTCACGCGCTTGGCGGAAGGCCAAAGAACGGGTACGGAGCTGAGGCTGGCTGATAAAAGTGCCGGGAATAGAAACGTCGGTAAAAGGGCGCGTAAAAACGGCATAGTATTGATGACCTTATGGGTTCAAGTTGGAGTTGCGGGAAGCCTTTTAGTCAAGCGCAAAGCGCACGGAAACTTCCTTCCCAATCATTCTATCGAACATGGAAATCGGTTCCCAGATAAATATTAGTCATGGGTCATGCCTTTGTAAGGCAACGCCGAATTCGGGGCGCAAAGGTGATCGGGACCCGCAGCGGCGCAAAAGATTTTAGCTATCCCTTACCATCGATCGCATTCTGGACCTTTATTTACGGGCTTGCGGGAGGCTTACGCGAAAGCGGCGCGCGCGGACAGGGACATCCATAGTAACGTACAAGTTACCTAGAGGTAATGGTTTTGAAATGATATGGAAAGAGAATTGATTCCCGTTCCGCGCCATATGGCGGATCGGGCGCGTACGGGGGATTAGGAAAGGGAGGGGCGCTGCTTGAGCAGCAAACGCCGGCCGCTACTTGAGCAGAAAACGCCGGCCGCTACTTGAGCAGCAAACGCCGGCCGTCGGCGCCATACCAGGCCGCGTTGCGGTAAAAGGGAAGTAAAGTCCGATCAATCGGCAGGACGGATAGGCCGCTCTTGCCGGCTCCGGAAACGGGCGCTCCCAGGCTGATATCGGTGACCGAGGCCATTTCATCCGCGCCGATGTCCGGCTTCGAATCGCGGGCGGCGTCATCGATGTCCAATTTGACGACGGACAAGGGCACACCCTTGTTGATGGCCTGGGTCGCGGCGGCGGTGAGATGCAAATCGCCCGCGGCGATATCCCGGAACCAGGTCGCCGTCCCGCCTGCGACGGTGACGAACAGATTGCCCGCCGTGTCCGGAAACAAGCCCCCGTTCAGCCCAATCTTCCCGAGAACCAGGTTGTCCTTGAAAGCGTTGTCGGTCTTGGCGTTGCAGAAGGAGATGGTGCGGGTGAAGGACAGGTTGGTGGAATAAATCGTATTGTTGACGATCTGGCTCCCCGTGGAGTTGCAGATTTCGATGGAAATATCCTTGCCGGCCACGATGAAGTTGTTGCGGATGATCCCCCCGTCCATGTCCACATTGGTGCTCATGGGGTTCCCGAAGGCGATGGACCTGTCGCATCCCAGGAACAGATTGCGTTCGATGGTGGTGTTCTTGCAGCCGTTCCACAGGAATATGGCGGCCCGCCCGCCCCCGGTCATGCCCTGGATGTTCTTGAACACGTTGTCGTGGATGTTCCAGCCGTCGATTTTCATCAGATCCATGCCTGCGATGTAGTCGCCGCCCGCGTTGAGATTGGGGATGACGGAGGTGATGGGGGTGATCTGCTGGAAGAGGCAATATTGCACCACCCCGTTCATGGTGACGGGCATGTCCGGACCCTTGATGGATCGTTCGCAGATGTCGATGAAATAGACGTTGTGGATGAACAGGCCGTCATTGGCGCCCGTCTGGATTTTCACGCCGTTGGCCCGTCCGTCGCGCAAGGTGAAGTAGGCCAGCCTTATGCCTTTTGCCTCGATTTTGATCAATTCCTCATTGGTGTTGGACGAGGTGAATCCCCCTCCCTTCATGATCACGCGGGAAGGATTCTGGGAGGCTCCATAAAGGCTGACGCTGTCGGTGCGGAGGCGCAGCGGCCATACGCCGGAGAGATCGTAGGTTCCGTCCGCAAGCATGATGGTGGTGCCCTTGGCGGCGGAACCTAACGCCGAAACCAGCGCGGAGACGGTGCTCACGTTCACGGTTTTGGCGGAAGGTTGCAGTACGGGCACCGCGGTGAGGCTCGCGGAGAGCATGGCGGGAATCAGTAAAAAGGCGAAAAAAGCGGATAAATTCGGCATAGCATGACGCCCTGACGGTTCAATATGGACCTTTGGAGATTTTGTTGCGAGGGACTTTATTCCACCAACCGCGGCGTCCCTGTGCATTATTCTATCGCCGGTGGCAAGGGATGCCAATGGAAATAAATGTTCCGGTACGGGACTAGTCAGGGAACCATCTTGGAAGGGTAAGGCAACGCCGCTTTTAGCGAATAAAGACGGGCTCGATATTCGTGTCGACGCTAATTTCTAATGAAAATAATTCCGCGCATGGGCTTTACACGGCGCCGGAGCAGCCTTGCGTCCGTTGATCGAGCGCCTACAGATACTCAAATCACTAAAAAAGATCAGGTCTGAGGGAGTAATAGAAATGCGATGCGGGCCGCCCGCGGCCGGTTCGGGCGGCGTTCCGCCGCGATCAAAGCGAGTATAGGAGAGACGAACCCGCTCAGGGCGCGTCGGAAATGGGCGGGAGCCGGTATGCCTTCCAGGCGCCGGCGGCATGCAGCAGGGGGAAAGAATATGTGCTTTCTGTCACGATATATTCCGCATGATAACGATCGCGCAGGCGCAGCACGTCGGCTTCGCCCAGGGCCGCATAGTGCGCCCGCATGGCTTCATTCTGTTGCGCCATCCCCACATAGGGAACATCGCCCACCTGCGCGCGCAGGCGCTCTTCCCATTCGTCCAGCCGATCGTAGGGGTTGAACAGGAAGCTGGCGACTTGCGCACGCCGCGACCAATAGCCGTTCTCCTGCCGCCAGGGCGGCATGGCTACAATGGCGGAGGCGGGGGTGTTCCCCGCTATCCAGCGCAGCGTTTCCACATAATCCCCGGCCGGCTGGGCCCAGACTTTTTTGATGGCGACGACGCCGTCCACCAGCAGTCCGAGGGGATTTCCGAGGCCCATGGCTCCCAGCGCCGCGGCGACCAGGGCCGCTGCGGGGAGCGGGCTAAGCCGCCAATGCGCGAGGGCATGGGACATCAGGAAAAAGAAGAAGAGGGGACAAGTCACGGCGAAGACCCGGAAAGGCATCAGCTTCAGCAGGCCGTAGCTTTCCGTGTAACGGAAGATGAGACCCAAGGTGAAGCATAGGCCCGATGCCGCCATGAACCAGATCAATTGGCGCGCCGGCGAGAGAGGCTTGGGGGCGGTCGCTGCCGTGGGGTCGGCGGGGGGTTGCGAGGCGGACGCCACTTGCCGGGCTGTCATCCGGGAGCGCATATAAGGCAGGCAGGCGGCCAGCATCAGGTACAGCGGCAGGATGGCGCGCTTGTCCCAGGTGAACGGATCGAAATGGAAAGGCATCTTGGCCAGCAGCAGGAATCGCCACGCCTCCCGCGAGCTGCCGGCGTCGCCGGCCATGGAAATCAGCAACGGGGCCGCGGCGGGCAGCGAGGCCAGGAAACCCAGGCCCATGAGCGTCAGCAGCTCCCGTCGCGCATACCCGTCCAAAGCCAGGGCGGCCGTGAGCGCCAAGCCTCCCCACAATCCCACCGCGGGGTGAATGCTGAAACTCAATCCCATCAGCAGGCCGGCCATACCGGGTTTGCGCGCCATGCCCCGTTCCATGGCATAGAACAGCAAGGCATAGGCTATTCCCTTGGCCTCGAACCCGCCGAAGATCCATTCCTCGGAAATGGGGGCCTGCTTGATGGCCAGCCAAATCGCGATGGAAAATCCCGCCGCGAACCGGGAAATGCCGAGCCGCGCTCCGATGCGATACAGGGAATGCAGCAGCAGGATCCAGCTGAGCGCGCGCCCCGCCCAGCCTACGGCCTGGAGGGGGAGGAACAGGGTGGGAAAGCCGAACAGGAAATTGAAGATGCGGTGTTCCGACCCCCCGTAGGCGAAGGTCCAATCGTTCGCCAAAAGTTGCGGATGCCAGGCCTGATCCAGCCGCAGCAGGTAATAGAATTCGTTGAGCCGGGGGACGGGATATCCGGCCACCAGGATTACGATGGGGAGCAGCGCCGCGAGGAAGGGCAGGAAGGCCACGGCTTCGGCTTTGCACGCCGCCCAGACAAGGGATGCTTTCATGCATGCAGAAGCTAATTAATTGCCTCCGCTTTCTGGAAAAGGGCATTTTGCTACCTTCAGGAAAAAAACGGATACGCAATGCCTCGAATCTCCGTCGTCATACCCGCCTTCAACGCCGAGAAGTTTCTTCCCGAGACTTTGGAAAGCGTTCTCGGCCAGACTTTCCGGGATTTGGAAATCATCGTGGTGGACGACGGTTCCACGGACGGCACCCTGGAAACCGCGCGCGGGTATTCCCTGCGTTATCCGGACCGCATCCGCTGCGTCCATCAGGAGAACCGGGGCGTGGCCGCCGCGCGCAACCATGGCGCCCGGGAGTCTCGCGGGGATATCCTCGCCTTCCTTGATGCCGACGATACCTGGCTGCCGGAAAAGCTGGCGGAGCAGATGGCCTTCTGGGAGGCCAATCCGACCTGCGGGCTCGTCTATGCGGACGCTTACGCCATGAGCGAGGACGGCCGGCTGGGCCGGACCATGATGCAGCTGAAGCATCCCCGCTCGGGAAGCATATTCCCCTTCCTGCTGGGGGAGAATTTCGTTTCCATCCCCACCGCCCTCGTGAAGAAGGAATTCTACCTGAAGGCCGGGGGATTCATCGAGGACCGGGCGCTGATGGGCACGGAGGATCATCATTTCTGGCTGAAAGTGGCTTTGCATTGCCCAGGCGGCTTCCTGGCGAAACCCTTGGCCTGCTATCGTTTCCGCCAGGGCAGCCTGAGCAGCCCCAAGCTCAAGATGTGGGAGAAGGACTTGCAGGTGCTCGAAAGGATAGCCCTGGAGTTCCCGGCCGCGACCGCGCCGTATCGCAAGGATTTCCGAGCCGCCCGCGCGCATATGCGCTACGGCATGGCGTTTTTCTGTTACCGCGAAAACCGCTTCGCCGAGGCCCGCGCGCATTACCGCAAGGCCTTAAGCGCCTCCCCCCTGTATTTCCAGGCCTGGAAAGGCCTGGCGATTTGCGCCTTACTACCGGAGCGGGTCCTTATCGCGCGTAACGCGGGGATTCCCCAGGATGAGAATAACCTGCTATCCGCGGAAGGGGGCCTGCTTCGCAAGTCGGCTCCGGGGAAAGGGGAGGCCCCTTGATCCAGCCATTGTACCGGGACAGCAGGTAGCCGCTCCACAGGCAGCAAGCCGCCGCTGCGGCCGCGAAGACCAGGCGCGCGGGGCGTGAGCGCCAGAAGCGTAAAGGAGGCAGCGCGGCCATCCCGATGGCGACCACGGGCACGCATTCGGTCCACATCCTCAGACCGAAAGCATCTCCTTGGCTGGGACACCACCAGGCAGCCACCAGGTAGATTTGCGCCAAGGCGTTGAGCACCGAAGGCAGCAGCCAGCTGGCGGGGTCTTTCTTCAAGATGGCGATTAGCCCCGGGATGGCCAGCAGCACCAGGGGAGTGTAATACAGCAACCCGCGCTCGGACCCGATGAGCACATATCGGAAATCCGGATGCAGGAAATCGAATCTTTCATGGGCCACGGCATACCCATTGAGGGTATAGATCCCGAACTGCGCCTTGTTATAGCACAGCGTGGCCGCGATGGCCGCCAGCGACAAAAGCGCGCCCAGGGCGGCTCCCGGCATCCAGGCGCCGGGCCGGCCCCGGAGCGGCTTGAGCAACCAGGGCAGGGAGAGCAGGGGCAGCAGGGCCTGCTGCGGGCGGATGAGGAACAGCAGGCCCGCCAGAGCGCCGAGCACGGCCAGGTTCCGGTTGGGCGCCTCGCCTTTGGACAGGGAGCGCAATCCCGCCATGAAATACACCGCCACCGTGAAACTGAGGCAATGGGTCATGAAGGGGAACATGGCCGAGTAATAGAATAGCGTGGTGCCGACGAAGGCCAGGGCCGTAGGCCAGGCCCAAGCCCGCTTTCCCATCCAATCGGAGCACAGGCCGGCCAGACGGTAAAGCCCGATCATGGTGATGCCGAACAGCCCTAGGGCCACGATCCAGATCTCGAAATGGGAAAGGCCCGGGGGACCGCGCAGGCTCACGCCGCCTGCTTCCAATGCTCGCCTCAGCCCATATGCCACAGCCAGGAAAGCCGTTTCCACCATCGGCAAACCGATAGGGTATTTGGATTGGAAGCGTCCATCGGCGCGCAAAGGCACCCGCTCCAGAACGCCGTCCCCGTTCCTGTCGAAAGGTCCGGGCCAAGGAGTCTGTTTGAGGGTTTCCGTAACGTCGACGGTATGCCCGAACAGGAAGCCGCGCGCTTCGGCGAAATAGAACTGGCCGTCCCAGCCATGCAGCAAGTGCCCTTGGTAGGTATAGAAACGCGTCATGGCCAGGATCCCCAAAAGCAGGAGACAGGCCATCATCGTCCAAAGCCTGGCCCGATCGGGGGCGATGCCGAACCGCGCGGCCGACCGTTCCATCAGGGTCGCGGCCGGGTTGCTGGGGGGAGTTTCCATCGATGGGTTTTCGCAACGGCGCGGCAGGCGCCTTTACAGTGATTTAGCGGTGGTTGCATCGGCGTCGAATCAATGTCATGATTGTAAACATTAGCTTCGCGCTTTACAAGGAGCGCCGCGCAAATAATCTATACTTTGCAAATATTCACGCCGGGATTTCCGATATGGTGAAAGGTCGGTAACGTCGATGGTCAAGCAACAGGATCCGCGCCCAAGCGAGAACAGCGCTGAGGAAACGGTAGTACTCAGCATCGTTATTCCTTGCTACAACGAGGAAAAAACCCTGGAGAGCTGCGTCGACAGCGTGCTCCGCATCGCCGACGAGAACCTGAAGCTGGAATTGATCATCGTGAACGACTGCTCCAAGGATGCCAGCCAGGCGGTGATGGAGAAGCTGAAGCAGCGCATCCCGAACCTCACCCTCTTGCGGCATGAGGTGAACCGGGGCAAAGGCGCCGCCTTGCGCACCGGCATCGCCGGGGCCACGGGGGATTTCGTGGCCATCCAGGATGCGGATTTGGAATACGATCCCATGGACTTGAAGCGCCTGCTGGTCCCCTTGCGCAAAGGCGAGGCTGACGTGGTGCTGGGCTCCCGCTTCCTCTCCACGGGATACCATCGCGTGCTCTATTACTGGCATTCCCTGGGAAACCGCTTTCTCACCCTTTTGTCGAACATGCTCACCGATTTGAACCTGACCGACATGGAGACCTGCTACAAGGTGTTCCGCCGCGAGGTGATCCAGGGCATCAGCATCGAAGAGAACCGTTTCGGATTCGAGCCGGAAGTGGTGGCCAAGATTTCCCAGCTGCGCTTGCGTATCTATGAAATGGGCATTTCCTATCGCGGGCGCACCTACGCGGAGGGGAAGAAAATCGGCATGAAGGACGCCTGGCGCGCCTTGTATTGCATTCTCAAGTACAACCTGCACAAGGTGCCCGTGCCCATCCAATTCTTCTTCTATATCTTCATCGGCGGTTTCTCCGCCATCGTCAACCTGCTCCTTTTCCTGGTTTTGCTCACAGCGGGAACGCCCCTGACACCGGCCACGCTGATCGCCTTTTTCGCCGCCGCCGGGGTGAATTATTGGATTTCCATCCAGCTGCTTTTCCGGCACGAGGCCAAATGGAAAACCGGCACGGAAATCGGGGTTTTCCTGCTGGTGGTGGGCTTCGTCGGCCTCGTGGACATGTATTTGACCCGGGCTTTCATCGCCGGCGGCATGCTCCCCGTCTTGGCCAAGATAGCGTCCACCGCCATTGGCCTAGTGCTCAATTTCGCCGGTCGCCGCTTCATCGTTTTCCCGGAGAAAACCAATCCGGATTGGAATCCGCAGGAAGCCCCATAAAATTCCTCAAGAAGACCCCTAAAATTCCATATATTCTTTAAAGGGCGGCATGACTTTTTTCTTTCGATCGGTTAGAATAGGGCATGCCGAAACCACTATCACCCCTAATCGGGACAGTTTTGCTCCTCCCGATCGTTTCGGCATGGGCTTCGCTAGGACCCCGTCCCGTGGCGCAGGGGAAGCCGAATGCCTTCGGCCTTTACGATATGGCCGGAAACGTACTGGAATGGACCGGTTCCGCCTATGATAAGGCTTACCTCGACAAAGAGGTAAGGGAAGAGGACGGCCACTTCAGGGTGCTCCGCGGCGGCAGCTGGCTGGATGCCCCCTTCAACCTGCGCAGCGCCGACCGCCAGCCCCTTGAGCCCCAACTTCGGGATTCCAAATACGGCTTTCGTTGCGCTTTGCCGCTTTCGGCCTCGGATCGTGCCCCCGCCGGCATGAAAGCCATTCCCGCCGGCAAATACGCCATGGGCTCCCTGCTCGCTTCCGATGAACAACCCGTGCACGATGTGTCCGTGGACGCCTTTTACCTGGACACCACCGAGGTGACCCAAGCCCGGTTCCAGGCCGTGATGGGGTATAACCCCTCGCGCTTCAAAGCCGAAAAAAATCCCGTGGAACGGGTCAATTGGTTCGACGCCATCCGCTATGCCAATGCGCTCAGCAAGGCCGCAGGACTGGATACGGCCTATGCCTGGGATTCGGTTTGCGATAGCTGTTCTTTCTACGAATACGCCAAGGATGCGCTTTTCGCCACCGGGCTCGGAAAAGTGCTTTCCAAGGTCCGGATTTTATCCGGTTCCAAAGGCTACCGGCTGCCTTCCGAAGAGGAATGGGAGTATGCCGCGCGCGCCGGATCCAGCTCCGATTTTTACTGGGGAAAGAAATACGGATCCTATCCTGCTTCCTCCGACGATTTCGCCGAGCTGGGCGCGTATGCCGCCTGGCGTGGCAACGCCTTCGATAGGGGCGGACCGGAGCCGATGAGCCAGGAAAACGTCCCCGCCGCGCCCTTGCCCGATCCCGCCATAAAGGTGGTGCGTTGCTCCACCTCCACCCAGTTGCTGGACCTGTTTTACCGGGGCATGAAACAACCGCTGACCATCCTGCTGAAGGATGGGGAATACGACCTGGCCTATTGGCTATACGGCACCGACGGGAACGGCACGGAAATCCTGGTAGACAAGGCGGGTACGACCATCATGGGCGAGTCCAAGGATCCCCGCAAGGTCATTATCCGCGGGCGGGGCTTCAATTCCAGCGACTATACCGAAGAACTCCTCAAAGTGCAGGCGGACAACGTCACCTTGGCCTATTTCACCCTCAAGGATATCCGCGCCAACGGCATCAAGATCCAGGGCAGCCTCAAGAACCTTCGCATCCACAACATCCATTTCGAGGACATCGGGGAGCGCTGCATCAAGGCGCCCAACGGCACCGCAAGCAACCTCCTGGTTTCGCGGGACGTGACCGTAAGCTTTTGCGCTTTCAGTCAGTTCACGGAGGTCAGCGAGGACCGCGCCCAAGGCGAGCGGAACGGACTCGACTATATCGGGGGCATCGACGTGATGCGCGGGCAGAATTGGCATATCCACGACAACCTCTTCCGCAACATCCGCGGCGCCACCGGACTGGGGCGCGCCGGCATCTTCTTCTGGATAAATTCCAAGTCGCTCCTCATCGAGAGGAACATGATCTGGAAATGCGATCGAGGCATAGCCCTGGGCAACCCCAGCGGAAGCGATTTCGACTACCACGTGGACAGCGCCCTGGTGCGGAACAATCTCCTCCTGCATACCCGCTCGTTCGCGGTGGAGGCGTGCAGCGCCTCGCATGTCCGCATCTACAACAACGCCTTCTATTCCGATCTCCAAAAACCCATGGCCGTCCATCTCTGGAGGAACAAAGGCGGGAACGCCTTGCGCAACAACTTCGTGGTCGGGACCGTCTCCAAGGACGGAAACGGCGCGTACCCGGACACTTCCAACAATTATTGGAGCTCGGCTCCGACCGGCCAAAAGGATTGGTTCAAGGATCCCGCCCGGGGGGACCTGCATATCACGCCCAAGGCGGTCGGCCTGATCGATAGAGGCGCCGATCTCCCCGAAGTCCCCACGGACTGGGATGGCAAGCAACGCCTGGGGAAACCGGATATCGGCATCGACGAATTCGCCTCGATAAGATCCGCCGTGCGGGAGCCGGAGGCCCGGCCCGGGTCCCCATATCTGTCCGGTTATTCCCGGCCGGGAGGCGGATCGCTGGTGTTCACGCTCGCCAATCCGCGCGGCCAGGCCGACTTCGCCGTCTATGGGCAAACCGGAAGGATCCTGTGGTCGGTAAAAGGACTGCGCCTGGAGGCTTCCGGAGGACGGATCGTCTGGCCCATGGCCATGGGCGCGCATCCCTTGCCGGGGCGTTTCGTGGCCGTGCTCACCTGCGAAGACGGCCGGATCTCGCGCTTGGTTTTCTAGATCCTCCTCTAGCCCGGGCGGGATAATCCCTACCGCGCCGCATCCATTATGAGACTTTTACTCGTCGACTTGATATTCGCGGTCTGGTCGCTGGCTGCCCTGTGGCAACCCGCCTTGGCCAGCGCCCTGCTGTTGTGGGTGGATATCATGGCCCCCTTGGAGCTGGCCTATTCCACCGGCGCCCAACCCCTTTCCACTTGGGCCCTCGGGGTCATGCTGGTTTCCTTCGCGGTCAATGTGGCCTTCCGCGGGTTCCGGCCGCGCATCACCTATTTCTTCTGGATGTGGCTGCTCTTTTTCGGCTGGGCCTGCGTCTGCACGTGGGTCTCGCCCTTCCCGCAAAGCACGGACGGCCTGATCAGGATCCTCAAGTATCAGGCCCCCTTGCTCCTCATTTCCATGTCCGCCCGCACCATCAAGGATGCCCGCTTCCTGGCCTATCTCCTCGCCGTTTCCCTGGGCGTCTGGGGCGCCAAAATAGGCGCGGGATGCCTGCTGCATGGCATGAACAATTACATGCACATCGAGGGCACCCAGATGGGGGACAACAATTTCCTCTCCGCGGGAGTGGTCTCCATCCTGCCTATCCTGTTGTACGCCGCCACCGATTATTCCGGGAGATACAAGCTCGCGGTCCGGTTCGCCTGGGGAATCGGCCTCTTGCTCTGCCTGGCCACGGTGATATTCTCCAACTCCCGCGGCGCCGCGCTTGGCGTGCTCGGAAACGTCGTCATATACCTCGCCCTGATCTCCAAGAAGAAATTGCGGGACATCGCCTTGGTGGCGCTGGTGGGGGGCGCCGTGCTCATGGTGCTGCCCCAGTCCTTCTGGAACCGCATGAATACCTTGCAGGACGTCGGCACCGATAAGGCGGAAAGCTCCGCGCGCGAGCGGCTCCTGCTGGTCAAGTCCACCTTCCGGGCCGTGAACGATTATCCCGTCTTCGGGGTGGGACCGTACAGTTGGGTCGTCGTGTCCAACTACTATACCGGATTGCAGACATCCATGCAGCCCCACAACATCTGGCTGAAATGCTCGGTGGAGCTCGGATACCCGGGGCTGCTGATCTTCATCAGCCTGATCCTCGGGACCATCATCCGGCTGCTGCGGGTGCGGAACCAGGCCTACCAGGCGGGGCAGATCCGCACCGGCAAGCTGGCCCTGGCTCTGGCCTCATGCCAGATTGGCTATATTATCTCCCTGACGTTCCTGTCCAATTATGATTTGGAGTTCCAATGGGCGTGGCTGGCGGTCGGAAACGCCTTCGTCGGGATCTGGAAAACGAACCGATCCGCTTTGCAAACGCGCGCCTTGAAAAAAGGCAGGACCCGATCCGAGCCTGCCGAACCGGACTCAACCCCCGAACCGCCGGCTTTAGGCGACTCGAACCAGTACCAGAGCGATAAAGGAAATCCGGCATGATTTCAGCCTTCCCCGGAGGCTCACGCTACCGCCTCCTCGTGGCGGCCCTGGCGGTCGCCATGGTCATCCAACTGCTTTTTGCACTCGTGATCGCAAAAGGAAATCCGGCTTACTTCGGCCATTACCACGCCCAGATACATCCGGACGCCCAGCATTACATGGTTCTGGCGGAGAACTTCTGGGAAGGCCGCGGCTTTTCCCGCATGGATGCGCCCCCCTATCAGCCTGATGCGCTCCGGACGCCCGGATACATCGCCGTGGCCGGGCCGCTTTGGCTTTCCGCCCGCATGGTCTGGCCCCTTTACCTGTTCAACGCTCTCTGCCACCTGATCACGGCGGTGCTGGTCTATCGAATGGCTGCGGCGTTCCTGGGGCATAAGGCCGCGCTGGCGGCGGCGGCTTTTTTCGCGCTGGACCTGATGCTGGCTTCCCTGGTCTTCGAGACCATGACGGAGCCGTTTTTCAATCTCCTATGGGTGCTGGGGGCGGTGCTGTTCCTGGAAGGCTTTCCCCGCTTCCGAAACGGGAAGGGCGGCGCTATGCGCCTCGCCGGCGCGGGCGCGGTGCTGGGCTTCGCCGTACTGGTGAGGCCGGCCGGTCTTTACATCCCGCTCGTTCTGGCCGCCGCCGCGGCCGTGACCCCGCGCACGCGGAAAGAGGCGGTCAACACGGCGCGGGCCATGGCTTTGTTCCTGCCCGCGGCGTTGTTGGTGATGATCCCCTGGATGGCGCGCAATCAAAAGACATTCGGGATCTTCCGGCTCAGCACCGTGGACGCCATCAACATGGTCTACTACGCCGGAGCGGGGCCGTATCAGTTGGAATACGGCCTCAGCCTCCCGGAAGCCCAGAAGAGAATCAGCCAGGACTACCATTTGGCCAGCAATTGGGAATACCATAATCCCTGGAATACCGGCAAGACCATCCGGCAGCTCGATGAGGAGATCCGCGCCGTCACGCGCCCGGTGCTCCTCCGCGATGTGCCTAGGCTGGCCTTGGCCACCCTCATCGGGGTATCCCGGAGTGCCTTCGCGCATACGGCCGACAACTTCTCGGAAATGGCCGGGCGGGCTTGGGTTTCCCCGGGTATGGGCAATTTGGCGCATGGGAAGTGGGGAGAATTCGCGAAGCGGCTGCGCTTGAACCCGGCCTGGTCCGTCGCCGTCTTCGCAATCGAGCTGATGCAGGCTTGCCTGCTGTGGCCGTTGTTCCTTATCGGGTGCGCCGGTCTGGGATGGCGGTTCCTCCGCGGCCATCGGTTCTCCGGGATGCCGCTTCTCCTATGCGCCTATTTCCTTGCCACCATGGGTGCGGGGGGCATGGATGCGACGGCGCGTTTCCGGGCGTCCATCCTCCCCTTGGCCTATGTACTGGCGGCCCAGGGAGCCCTGTACGTGGGCTCGATGTTGCGGAGAGGGAGCCGGGAAAAGCGGGCCGGCGATACGCTGGAGGGGGGAAACCCGGTAGGGAGTGCGGCCGGCTTCAATTAGCGGCAGCGGAATGCAGCGCGGCCGGGATCGGGACTATGGTCCGTCCCAGTCCATTGACGAAAACGCCATTCGCCTCCGCGGTCCCATCCATCCCGCTTTGAGAGGAGCTATGGGTGGGGAAAAGCATCTGCCCTTCCGAATGGGGAGGCTTGCCCTGCCTTCGGCTTTTAGGAGCCTGGGAAGGCTTGGCCTTCACGGGCGCATTCATATCGGGCTTGACGATGAGGGTGGTGGTCCCGCTGACCGCCACCTTGGGAAGGTGAGCGTGCCGCCGGCGTCCGCGGTGGCGGCCGTCCCCGCTCCCGTGGCGGTGTTCAGCCAGTATCGGAACCCCTTGCCCGGCTGCACCACGAAGGCCTGCAGGCGCCGCAGCGTCACATCCACCGTAC
>JBDSWM010000285.1:0-7363 GCA_039926685.1 Fibrobacteria bacterium
CTATGGGCCAATGAGGAATGGTCCGAGACCGGGGCCACTTGGGCCAATACCATCCTGCTCGCCAGGAATATCAATAAACTTTATATCCGCGATCTCATCACCAAGCACAGCATCTGGTGCCCCATTGACGGCATCTACGGCCCCGCGACCGGAAAGCAGGCGACGGCGGAACCGATCATGTACGGCGAAGTAGGGGCTATGCAAGCGGATACGCCTTGGTCCGGTCATTATACGGTTTGGCCAGCCATCTGGGCCGTGGCGCATACCACCCAGTTCACCGAACCCGGTTGGAAATACGTGAACGGCGGATGCGGTCGCCCATCCGCCTCGCTATGGGACGGCAGCTATGTGACCTTGAAGCACCCGACCACCGGGGATTACAGCATCATCATTGTGACGGGAGCCGCCGCCAGCTATACGTTCAATCTCTCGGGCGGACTCTCCACAGGCTCCGTTCACGTATGGAGCACCAATGCATCTGAAGCCTTCGTGCGCGGGCCGGATATCACGCCCGCGGGAGCATCCTTTACCATAGAGTGCGCGGCCAATTCCATTTACTCCCTGACCACCACCACGGGCCAGTCTAAGGGATCCCGCACTATCCCTCCTTCCGGAGCCTTCCCATTTCCTTACTATGACTCTTATGAGGGCTATTCAGCGGGACAGACCCCGAAATACCATTCCGATCAAAAGGGGACGTTCGAGGTTTTCGCGGATGCTTCCGGCAAGCATTTGATGCAGATCCTGCCGGCGGAGGGGATCCTTTGGCATACCTTGGATAAACCCGTTACCGCCTTCGGGGACATGGCCTGGACCAACTACGATTTTCGCGCCAGGGTATTCGTGGACGCCGGCAACGTAGAGATGTGCGCCCGCTTGGGAGAAGTGAGCAAGAAAAGGGGATACCGCTTCATACTTTCAAAGAACGGAGGCTGGCAGCTGATGGCGGACACATCCCAATTGCGTGCCGGCACGGCTTCTGGATTCAACGGTTCGGCCTGGCATGCGGTGAAGATCAGCGTCTCCGGAACCACCATCGCGGTTTCCTTGGACGGAGCGCAACTGGTTTCCCTGACCGACGCATTCCGGGGAGCGGGTATGACGGCGTTCGCGTCCAGCTACGACGCCAATATGTTCGATGATTTGATCGTAGAGCCTGTGGGCGCCAATGGCACGATTCCGACTTTGCTCCTGGACCGGAATTTACGAACCCGGGAATCCGGCCGGACCTCCCCGTTTTGGGACGGTGGCTTGCTTTTCCTGCCAAACGGGTCCGCGGGACCTCGGATATTGAAACCCGACGGAAAGGCCGTGGAACCTTAGTGGGGCCGGGCCCACGCGGGAATCGATCAGGGAGGCCCGTTACTTCTTAGTGAATCATTGGGGTATACTAAGATCGGGAATACCTGTTTCAATCATATTTGTGGTGGGCGTGGTAACTTCCGGTTTTTTCCCGGGATCATCCTTTTCTCCCGACAAAAGCACCACGGCTCCCACCCCCAGCACGGCCAGCGCCGCTGCGCCCCCCGCCGCCTTTTTCCAGGTCCAGAATCCAGGTTTGCGCGCGCTCAATAGCGCCGCTTTTTCCTTGGAACTGATGGCTCCGGCCGGTCTCGCTTCCTCGGCCGCATTCCTATCGACATTCCCCTTGGTCAGGTCCATGTTATTGATGGCATGCCAGTTGGATTCCATGGCATATAGGCTGCCGTCGGGGAGGATGATCCCCGAGCTCCCCTTGAACCAGCAATTCACGATTTTAACTTGGAAGGAGAAGGCCGTGATAGGCGTGGGGGCTTTCATGACACCCACATATTCCATTTCCAATTTGCCGCCTTCGGAAACCTCGACGCCGCCCCAGGCGCGACGGCCTGGCTCGATGCCGGCGCGGTTGCTGTCCAGGGACCCGCTCAGGGTGACATAAGAGTTCTTGGTGCCTTTGAGTATCAAGGTGCCTTCCACCTTGATGATGCTGTTCAGGGTAGGCTGCGCGAAATACAGCATGCTGCCGGGATACACCACCGTGGTCACGCCTTTGCGCACGAATACCGTATCGCAATTGAGGGCGAAGGGGATTCTTCCAATTTGATCTTCCTTGCCGATTACCGTAGGCAGGCTTTGGTAGAAATCGCGGTTATCCAGGCAATTCGCGGCTTCGATTAAAGCGGTAAAAACAAGGACAAGGTGAAAAACCCGGCCTAAACCGGGCGCTAATAAACTCATGGAGATACCAGCATCCTTTTCTGCAGTCTGGCTTGGCGACCATCGGTTATCACGGTGAGCCGATACAGGTAAACTCCGGATTTCCACCCGGTGGCATCCACGGTTATCACTTGCCTGCCTACCCGGATATTCTCCAGCCGGATGCGTTCCAAAGAACGCCCTTGCATGTCCAACACTTCCAGCACCGCATGGCGATCGCCTTTTTGCCAAGCGGGCCAATCCAGGGCGATGCGGGTTTTGCCGACCGCGGGATTGGGGTAATTCTGGGAAAGGCCGATTTCCCCCGGCGCACCGGCCAGAATGCCCTGGGTCCGTTCGGTGATGAACGCCTGGTCTCCGGCCAGCAGCCGATAAGACTGCACGCCCTGTTCCAGAGGCAGGGCGCCAGCGCTAGCGCCATCGTAGATCCTGCCGGTGCGGAGCTCGACCAGGCGGAAAAGCAATTCCGGCTGCGCCTCTGTATTCCCGTGCTTAGGCAAACGTAAAAGGGTGAACGCGGCTGTTCCCGCCTTGCTGGCTTGGATTTCCATAGGTTCGTCGATATTCGCCGCATTGGCCACGGCCTTGATCATGTAGCCGGATTTGCCGCCAACCCGAAGTTCGGCCCCGGCTTGAGGAGCGGGAAGGACGGGCACGTCCACCGTCCCGGACTCGGTGGTGAGGGTCATCCGGGAGCGGGCACCTTCGAAAGTCAATCCGGCCTGCAAGCGATCCGGGATTGCGTCCGGAGAAGCGACTTTGGCGGCAGCCGGCACGGCGAATGGATCGAATACCAATTCTTCGTTCTCTTCCGCATAGTAAGCGTAGCCTACGAAAGCCTGCAGGCTGGGGATTGAATCTTCTTCCCAACTATAATTGTCTTTGCCATGTCGAGCCAGTCTCCGGAATATCTGCTTGCTTGACTTGGTGGCCTTCACCCTGGTAACCAGGAAGTTGGTAGGAAAGGGATTGGCTATGAAGTTCCAGCCCTTTTGCACCGAACGCGTAACGGCTTTCGGAGGCAGTACTGACACCGGGGAATCCACGTGCAAATTGTAGGGACGGGCGGAGGCGAATAGGAAAGCCTCACCCCCTGCTATGGTCAAGGTATCGGGTTTGGAAATCGTTTCAAATTTGGGGTTTCCCAAAGTATCCCGTACCACTTTTTTTACGCTGGTTGAATCCAAAATGGATTCATCCGGTTTCGACGGATCCATATGCATGATCGCATCCCACATGCCGCTCACAGGAAACCCGATCAAATGCCATTGGTATTTCTCTTTTACGGCTAATTTCGTATCCGCTTTCAAAAGCGTATCCGCGTTCCATCCTGTTCCTGGAATAAGCTCATAGGAGCCGGTGATGGGTGAATCACCCATGAAGTACTGGATGCGGTAAAAGATGGGTATGTCGCGCGGCAAAGGCAGTTGGATGGAGTCCCCAATAGCCTTCTTAACAGTAGTAGTATCCTCCACGCCCGTACCAGTCAGGTATTGCAACTGCAAGCGAATACCCGTGATTTGATTAATCAAAGGATTCTTATAACCTGTCGTAACGGTGATACTCGTGGGAGCGGCGGTGGGAGTAGGAACAAAGTTGGTTTCAATATAATTTTCCGGTCGTCCCACCTTTTCTATCACCACTATTTTCTTGGTATTGGTGGGTAGGCCTACTACATAAACCGTTTTCGTGTCCACCATCGTGCGACTGGTTTTATTCCAGGTTTCCCCATCGTAATACCAGGCTTCCATATTGTCGGAATCCTTGATTTCCCCGACTGTGAGTATGGCACCAAAGGAATTGATGAGGTTGAGGTAACTGGAATGGAAGGTTATACCGCCCAGGAAGCGGGTGTACTTGAACGCGCTATCCTTGTTGGGAACGATTTGCAAATCGAACGTGTCCTGGGTAATCCCGGAAATGGAAAGATTGCCGCCGGTGGAGGATTTGAATCCCCGCAAACCCACGTTGTCGATACTGCTGACCTCGACATTCGCGGTGACATTGAATTGGACCGCCAGGAAAAACGTCCGGATGCTATCCGCCAAGGCAATACGGATCCGGAATGAACCATCATTTCCGCGCGTCAGCGGGAGCGAATCGTAATGACCATCGTTTTGGGCGTAAGCGACTTGTTCCGGGCTCGCCTTCAGGGTCAAGAATAACGAATCCGTCGCCACCCGGCCTTTCCACGAAAACTTGTAACCCTGCGATCCCAGTCCATAGCGAGTGATGTCAAAAGGAACTGGTATGGTGTCTATTTTGAGTTGATAACCCTTCGCTGAAAAGACCTGAACCGAACCTTCCCGTATGGGGATCAAGGTCTCTCCCCGAGGCACATTCAGCTTTTCCACCAAATAGACTTTTAACGGCCCTTGCGTCGAATTGTATTGGGTTTTCCCCATATAAAGGCCCGCGTCCGTGCCTATCAAGGACTTTTCCGCCAAAACGAATGCGTTGGGGGAGATCATCCAGAAAACCGTGGAGTCCTTGACTTCCTTGCCCCAAAAAGGCGTCACCCCTTCTACTCCGCCGAAGGTGGCTTCGGTATTCATGACCGCTGTGGTATTCACGACCAAGCTCTTTTCCAGAAAGCGGTAGTTGACGGGAATAGTGGGGGTTTGATCGCTTGCGACGAACGTGAAGCCCGCGGTATCCACGGTTTTGAAGCGCAGCCGTTCGCTGGCCACCAATTTGGACTTCGCTCCTGGAGTGATATTGCTGCCCCGCGGCGTGTTGGTCGAATCCGCGAGGATGAAGAATCGTGCCGAAGGCAGATTGTTCACGAAACGGCTGGGAGAGCCAGTATCGGGCGACGAGCTTTTTTGGATCAAGAATTTACCCGAATCATTCTGCGCCAGCAATACAGGCTTCCCATTCAAGGGCGCACCGGGTATGGTAATGCTATCGACGCGGAAAGACCCGAAATACAGGGCCCCAAGCGATGGGTAGCGAAGGCGCAAGGTGGAATCGGTGGCATAAACCTTGCCATCCACCGCATAGGCGGATTGACGGGGGAAAAGCGCGGTGCGGAAATTCAGGGTCAGCGTATCCTTGGTCCCGATTGGGAATTTCAGACTTTTCAGAGTCGGGAGCACGTTAAAGCGGGCATGCTTGCCGCTACCGCTCAGCATTCCCGTATTGGGATCCTTGACCTCGGTATACCAGTCCCAAAGTTCCGTGACCGCCTTCCCATCGAAGACCGAGTCGATGGCATTGACGTTGCTGTATCGTTCCGGAAGCTGATAATCGAATCCCGCCCACGTTGAATACCTGCGGTTCGCGGTCACGCTAGAGCGCGTGTTGAAAGTTGAAATCACGGCCACCCAGTATTGCGGCAAGGAAAATGCGTCTTGGGTGCCATGATGCGCGAACAGATTCTGGCTGATGTTGCACACCGGGTAATCGCCCGCGTAAAAAGTGCCCGTCAACTGCAATTGCGTCCGATTGAAGGTATTCGAATAGATCTCGAGCTTCGAGTTGACCGTGGTTTTCAGGAGGCCGGGAAAATTGAAAAGCGTGTTGGTGAACAGCATGGTTCCACCGGACAAAATGATGCCTTTGGTCGCGGACTTGGCGCTGCGGACGACGATGAAACTGTTGGTGATCCTGACGTCGCTTGTATCGTCCCCGAGCCAGTTCAGGAAATTGCCATCCAGCGAGTCAGCGTAGATGGTGCAAGAGTCGATAAGGAGATTGTGGTTTTCCTGCCCGATGGCGATGCTGGAAAGCAAGGTGCCTTTGGGATTCAACTGGAAGGCCAATCCCCTCAGGATTACCTTTCCCTTCACATTCTTGAGATCGAGCAAGGTGCTGTCCACGATGATTGACAGATCCGAATCCGAGTTTACCCGGCGCAGCACCAGGGAATCGACGTTGAAGGCCGCGGCGTCCAGCCTGAGTTGTCCGACGCTCCCATAGGCGCCGAAAGAGATGACATAGCCGCCGGGTTTCTTGTTGGCTTTGATGTCTTCCGAAATATTGTCCAGGTTGTTCTGGGCCGTGACCGCGTAGGGAATCATGGCCGCGGATACCCATTGGGTTGCGACGAGCGAAATCGCGGCCGCGAGGAACTTGAATCGTTTAAGCGGCAAAGGAAGTGTCTCCGATGTTGCATCCCCTTCCGGGGACCCAGCACTAAAATGCCTAAATCCGGTGAATTTTGCAATCCAACCGCAAGATTCTGATGAGAATAACCATACGGAAGATGCCCACGAATGTACGGTTTCCGGATTACAGCGCCTAGGCCTATTTCCCGCTCACCCGTTTTTTCGCCGCTTTCCGGAGCGATATCTTGCCGACCTGGCTGCAAAGTTGGCAGGCCAGCGGATCATGATTGCGCGCCGGGCAATGCTCACGGCCATAGTAGATCATCTGCAAATGGAGCTTCGACCATTTGTCCCGGGGGAAAACCGTTTTCAGGTCCCGTTCGGTTTGCTCGACGCTTTTGCCATTGGAAAGACCCCATCGTTCCGCCAGGCGATGGATATGCGTGTCCACGGCGAAGGCCGGTTCCCCCCAAACCTGGCTCATCACCACCGAGGCCGTCTTCCGCCCCACTCCCGGCAACTCCTGGAGTTCCTCCATGGTCCGAGGAAGGCGGCCACCATGCTTTTCCAGCAATTGCTTGGAGAGATTCCAGACATTACGGCTTTTGGTTTTGGAAAGCCCTATCCGGCTGATCAGGGACTGGATTTTTTCCGGGGACAATTTGACCATGTCGGCGGGATTGTCCGCCAGGGCGAACAAGGCCGGTGTGGCTTGATTGACGGCCTTATCGGTGGTCTGGGCCGATAACAGTACGGCGATGCACATGGTGAACGCATTGGTATGGTGCAGGGGAATGGGTGGATCCGGGTACAGCTTCTCCAGGCAGGCCTGGACTATTGCAGCCTTTTTATTCCGCCCTTCATTGGTCATGCCGACGCGCGACAGCTTGCTCACCTGCATTTGCCGCACACGCCCTTGAATTCGAGATGATGCTCCGTGATACGGAATCCGGATGAATCCTCCACCTTGCCCATCAGACCCGCGGGCACGCAAATGTCCAGATGGGAGACCTGGCCGCAATCCTGGCACACGATATGATGGTGGTGATGCGCATGGACGCGGGCCTTGGCTCCGGGGCCGCGCGGACCCGCGGCGGAAGCCTCCTGCTGCCGGA
>JBDSWM010000286.1:0-6314 GCA_039926685.1 Fibrobacteria bacterium
GCTCCGCCTCTCCGGCGGGCGTTCCGTGGGAGGGGCCGCTGAGGAAATCCACATGGGCAAATCCAAAGGGAGAAAACGCTCCCCCACCCAAAAGCTAAAGCTTCTCGCAAAATCACTTGAGCTGGAAGGCGAGGCGCTGACGCAGTTTTGCCGGGACAACCAGTTTCTATTAAGCGAGGCCATGGCTTGGCGGGACCAAGCACTTTCCGGATTGGAGACAGCGGATTCGCCCCATGGGCTTGTGCCCCGCGAGCAGGTGCAGGATCTGGAAAAGGAACTGGCCCGTAAGGATAAAGCCTTAGCCGAAATTTCGGCGCTTTTGGTCCTCTCAAAAAAAGTCTCCCGTCTCTTCGAAGAGGAAAAATGACAGCCTCGAATAGACGGAAAGTGGTTGAAGCTGTTGAAATTGCCATTCAAAAGGGCGCGAGTCAGGAATCCTGCTGTGCCTTGCTGTCGCTTTGCGAAAGACGCCTGCAACGTTGGCGTCTCGAGCCCCACGACAAAAGGACGGGCGGGTATCGGGCCCGGGACCAGCGCCTGAGTCCGGCGGAACAGGAGGCGGCCGTAGCACTCATCCAGAAGGCCCAGGTGGCCCAGAAGCCCCTGCGCTGCGCGTATGCGGAGGAACTCGATGTAGGTAGGTACACGTGTTCTCCTGCCAGTCTTTACCGGATCCGCAACCGACTTATCCCGGTAGCCTCTCGTCCGCCTCTGATGATGAAGCGCTCGCGACGCCGGGAATTGAAGGCCGAAGTGGTGAACAGTATTTGGTGCTGGGATATCACCCCGATGCGACTTCGCATCGGCGGGCGGTTCTGCTATTTCTATGCGTTCATGGATCTCTACAGTCGCAAGTTGGTGGCCTGGACGGTCGAAATACGCGAAGATGGCCTTCTGGCCCGTGATGTTTTGGCCGATGCCATTGGAACGTGGATCTCCGATCCCTCGCTGCTGACCGTACACTCGGACAATGGGAGCCCCATGAAGCATGCGGACCTGATGGAAATGCTGAAGCAGCTCAATGTATCCGTGACTCGAAGCCGTCCGCATGTCAGCGATGACAATGCCTTCATTGAAAGCCTGTTTGCGACGTTCAAGAGTCGCATGGCGTATCCGGAAAGCTTTGGATCTCTGGATGAGGCACGGCACTTTTGCGCGCAGTTCGTATCCTGGTATAACACCAGCCATCGGCATAGCAGCTTGGACTCCTTGACTCCAGATGAGGTCTTCACAGGACAAGCGGAGTGTATTCAATCTCATCGGAACCGGGTGTTGGCTCAGGCGCATATACGCCATGCAAATCGGTTTGGGAGTAGGCGAAAATCATTCAAGATCCCGGGTCCAGCGAAGCTCCGCTGGGCGTTGAAAAAGAATTAAGTTGTGATCGCCTACCCGACATTTAGCCTGAGACACTCCGGGCTTGGCCGGGACTGGCAATGATTTAGTGAGGAAGGGAGAAGGGAATATCCCTAAAGCAAGCGTGGTGAATATTTCACAGGTAATGACCGTAAACAAGGATGATCTAGGAACAAAGATTGGGCAATTAACGCGGAAAAGATTTGATGAAATAATCGAGGGCTTTCAATTTCTACTCAAGCCGAGAAACCTATACTAGTTCCCAAAATACTTTATCTACCCGCCCACCACTTCGATATGCCCGTCCGAAACCAGTTTCGCGAAGGCCTCGTTGACGATTGCGTCCTCTTGCTTGGTCCTGTTTTTTATATACGCCTTCATTTTGTTTTCTTTTTTGGGCCTGGCCTTTTCGCTTAACCCGTTGAAATGGGCGCCAAGATCGGAAATCATTTCCTTCAAGCTCGTCTTGCTAATCGCTTTGGTGGCCAGCGTTTCAACCCGTGCGCAATCGATTTTCCTCGCTACCAGATGCGCTACGAGCGGATCGAAGCCTTTATCCTTCGATACTATTTTGAATTCCCCCCCGGGTTCAATTTCGGAATACTTTCCGATATAGAAGGCGATATGGAAATCCAGGGCATTGTTCCCGCTTCCCTTGATGCGGATCAATTCGGCTTTCGGGCCCAACCGTTGCATCGATTCCGCGATTTCCAGGGAAACCTTGGTTTGCTTTTCGCCGACGAACAGGAATACCTTTTGGATTTCCGCGTGTTCGGGAATTGCTTGAAAGGCGACATTCTCGAAGTCCAAAAGGATGTATTCCAAGGATCAGCCCCCCAATCCGCTTAGAAGCCAACGCCCCAGCGAATACCCGGTCCATCCCAACCCGGCCAGCACGGCCAGCATCAAGATCACGAACAGGGACGCGAACAGCAAATCGCCTCTCCGGGCGGCGGCGGGGTTCTCCAGATGGCCGCGCAGCAAGGCCACATTGCGGCGGTTTGCCTTCCAGCCCGCATCGAAAAGGTCGCCCGCGAAAGGGATCATGCCGAACAGCGCGTCCAGGGTGGTGTTGAACCCCATCCGCAGCAGGGTCACGCGCGGCACCCCCAGTTTGGCGGACATGGCAAGGATATAGGTGGAGAGAGCGGCTCCCAGCAAATCGCCGATCACGGGGACAAGGCCGATAAGGGAATCCAGGCCGATGCGGAACCGGGTTCCCGGCACGGGGATGCTGCTGTCGAGCAGCCAGGCCAGGGATTCGAGATGTTGCAAGGCCGTGCGGGGATCGCTGCGATTGCCGCGGCGGTTCTCTTCCCATCGGCCCACTTCGACTGCGGGTTTTGTCATGTGAATAAGATAATTGTTTTAGATTGGAGGTTTCCTCCTCGAAGGCACCTTACGGCATGATCGATACGGCTGCGCGGCATTTGCAAGACATCCTCACAATCGCCTTCGAGCATCCCCTGGGCCTTGATTACCCCGGCCATACCGAAGCCTCGGCGCCCGCCGCCGTGGTGGTTTACGATGGCCGCAGCGAGCTCGCCGGCCTTTTGACCGAAGCCTATCGCCGCTGCCTGCCCGCAGCGCGCTTCCTCGACTTCGACGCCCATCCCGCCGAGGCCGTGCTGGGCGCGTTGGCGCCCTTGCGGAGTTCCGATCTGGTCGTTCTCATCCAATCCGTCAACTTCCGCCTGGAAGCCTTCCGGCTGAGGGTGGAACTGTTCAAGCGCGGACTGAAGGTGATCGAGCATCCCCATCTCGAACGCATGCGCGGACGGGAGATAGGCTGGTACGTGGACGCGCTCGCCTATGATCCCGCCTACTACCGTGGGGTGGGGGCGGCCTTGAAAGCGCGCATTGATAGCGCCGCTTCTGCGACGGTATTCAGCGGGGCGCGGAATGGCGGGGATCCCGGCGAAGCTTTGGTTTTTTCTTCGCACTTGGAACCGGCCAAGCTCAATGTGGGCGATTATCGCGGCATGAAGAATATCGGGGGGCAATTCCCTATCGGCGAGGTGTTTACGGAAGCGCGCGATTTGGAAGACGTGCATGGGCGCATCCGCATTTTCGCTTTCGCGGACACCACCTTCATGGTGAACCGGCCGGAGCGGCCCATCACCCTCATCGTGGATGCGGGCCGGGTGGTGGAGGCGGAGGATTCGATTCCGGAATTCGAAAGGGTGCTGGCGAATATCCGCGCCGATGAGCGCGAGGTATGGGTGCGGGAACTGGGCTTCGGCATGAACCGGGCCTTTTCCCCTGATCGCATGGTCAGCGATATCGGCACGGTGGAGCGCATGTGCGGAATCCATCTGTCGCTGGGGGCCAAGCATGCCGTGTACCGGAAACCGGACTTCCGGAAACGGGACGGCCGCCATCACGTGGATGTTTTCGCGGTGACGGAATCGGTGCGCTTGGACGGGGAAGAAGTGTTCCGGGACGGGGCCTGGTCCTTGCCTCCGTTAACCTGAAGGCACAGGGTGGATCCAGGCCGGGCGCTTTATTTTTCCATCTTCATGATTTCGCCGAACACTTCCCCCAGAATGCCGGAAATGTCCTGGGCCAGGCTCTTGACGTATGCGAAGGGGTCGCGGCGGATTTCCTTCTCCTGCTCGCCGACCAGATAGAACAGGCCGCCCAGGGCCTTGGTGGTGGTCCATTGGCCCAGGCTGGAAGTGGTGATGGGCTGATAGGATACCAGCTTGAGCGTATTCACCTGCAAATCCGGCACGGAACTGACCACGACATTGCTGTTCCAACCCGTCTGGAAGGATAGGAGGTTGTTGTATTGGAGCAGCAGGGTGTTGTAGGTGCTCCTGAATTGCGTCCAGTATTGGGTGAGCGGGACCTTAGTCAAGGTGGAATCCACGATGGGCGAATAGGCATCGACCAGCGGCGTGAATGTTTTCCCGTTCAGGTACCCCGTGGCCGCTGTGCTGTCCCGGCTGTTCAGCAGCGCAAGGCCGTCGGTGATGGACATGCCGGTGATGGCATTCTTGAAGATGGGCACCGATAGGGGCGCGGCGTATTCGGCGGCGCGGTTCATGTAGAAGATCAGGGAATCGCTGATGGTTTCCAGGTTCACGATATCGGTGAGCAAGGTGGCGGATCCGTTGAGGTTGCTTTTGAAAGCGCTTTGATCAAGGCCGGGGGTGACGTTCACCACGCTCTGCATCAAGGCGAGTTCGGCCGCGAAGGGTTTCACATAGGCTCCCACTTGGGCCGCCGCCGCAAGGGCTTGCGAGGCTTCCTGGGGGAGCAGGATCTTGATGGCCTTATTGGCCAGGTATCCGTTTATCCTGGAGGCGGAGAGGGAGCTGGAATCGATGCCCACCTTCAACGCGGTCTTGAGGCCCAATACCACCTTGTCGGAAAGTGTGGTATCGCCGGACCCGGCCGTGGCCGTAGCCAGGAAATCATCCACCGTGCAGGAGGAAGTCAGGAGGGCGCTCGCGGCGATGCCGGCGGCCAGGAAAATCTTCTTCGCATGTTGCAGCATAGAACCCTCAGTTTGAACACCCTGTTAAGGGAAGATAACATTTGCGGATCAGATCACAAGCGACTCGCAACGCGCCAGGAAAGCGAGATCGATATCCGCGGCCAGGCCCGGCTCTTCGCCCACCTCCAGGTGGAATCCCCGGTAAACCGCGCCTCCTATGACCGGATCGATTAATTGGCCCAGCAGGCAAATATCCAGGTCGTAGAAGGCGAAGTTGCCGTGGGCCATCGCCAGATGGACTTTGGCGGTCACGCCCAGGCGGCTTTCCAGCATGCCGCCCAGCATGCACGGCACCCCGTAGCGCTGCGCCGTATCCGCGATGGCGAGGGCCTCCAGTATGCCTCCCGACTTCGCCAATTTCACATTGAGATAATCCACCGATCCGGATTCGATCAGGCGCACGGCGTCGTGCCGGTGGAAAACGCTTTCGTCGGCCATGATGCGGATGGGCACCTGCTCCCGCAGCTCCGGCAGCAAGGCGTCGTAATGATGGTGCAGGGGCTGTTCGCAGAATTGGATCATCAAGGGCTCCATGGCCTTGAGGGCGGCCACGGCGGTATCGAAATCCCAGCCTTGATTGGCATCGAGGCGCAGGCCCATGGCCGGTCCCACCGCCTCGCGCACGCGCCGCACCAGTTCCACGTCCTGCTTTCCGTCCTTGCCCACCTTCAGTTTGAGGGTGCGCGCGCCTTTGGCCGCCGCCGCCAGCGCTTTTTCCACCGTCGCTTCGGGCGTTCCGATGCCGAGGGTGAGATCGGTTTCTATGGGTTTGCGCTTTCCGCCCAGGAAGCGGTACAGGGGCAGGCCCTTGTCCTTGGCCGCCAAGTCGTGCAAGGCCATGTCGAAAGCGCTTTTGATGGTGGCGTTGAAGGCGATGCGCGCGTGCAATTCCGCCATGCGGGCCGGGATGTCCAGGGCATCCTTGCCCAGCCAGGCGCGGGCGAAATCCTGGGCGATTTCGAAGCAGGTATTCTGCGTTTCCCCGACCAGCATGGGGAAGGCGGAGCATTCTCCCATCCCGACCAACCCGCTCTCCGCATGCACGCGGATGAAGGTGTTCTGGGCCACGGTGGACACCTGGGTAGCGATTATGAACGGCTCCATGGGAAGAGCCAGTTTGAAGATTTCGATGCGGGCTATCGTTTGGATGGTCTTCTCCTCTTCGCTTGGGAATCTGCCGGCGGATCATCCCGCGAACGGCAACGCCAGCACCCGCAGCACGTTTTCGGAACGGGGCAGTCCCGCCCCGGACGCCAGGCCCAGGCGCTCCGGATCCCGGCCGGGAAGGTACCGGTGCGTCCTGAATACCAGGTCCCAGACGGCCAGGGTATTTCCGAAGTTACCCGTTTTCGGCGCATCCGCGCTATGGTGATGCCGGTGCAGTTCGGTGCCGATGAAAATGTAATTGAAGAATCCGGCGCGGATGTCCGCGTTGAAATGGGAGACCAGGCTGTGC
>JBDSWM010000287.1:0-17818 GCA_039926685.1 Fibrobacteria bacterium
GCGCATAGGGCGATGACGGATATGAAGGTGGAGGCGCTTTCCTTCTGGAAAGGCCGGATGGAAGCCAGGAACAGCAGGAAGATGAATCCGCCGACCAGGGGCAATTGCGTGATCAGGTAGGCATTCATGGCAATACCGCCAGGCCGCCGGCGGCCCCGATGGTGAGAAGGGTCTTTTCAATGGGCTGGATGAAGAGCATGGGGTACAGCCCCAGCACCAGCCATAAGGCGATGACGCCCAAGGCCAGGCCGGTTTCCCCCAGCGAGAAGTCGGCCGCTTGCGTGAATCCCGCCCCGTCGCCCTTGGGCGTTCCCAGGAAGATTTTGTGGAAGGCCCGCACCAAGGCGGCCGCGCCTATCAGGGCGCCCACGGAGGCGAAGAAGGTGAGCCAGGGCGAAGCGCGGAAGGCGGTGAAGAGGACCAGGATCTCGCCGGCGAAATTGCTGAGGCCGGGCAAACTGGCGGAGGCGAAAATGGCCGTGAGTAGCACCGCGGCAAGGCGGCGCTGACCGGAACGGAGGCCGCCGCTGGCGGACAGGACCGGGCTCTCACCCGTGGTCGAGATGCGCGCGTCGAAGCAGAACAGGGCGGCCATGATGAGCCCGTGGTTGAACACCTGGAAGATGGCGGCGGTAAGGCCGGTGGTGGCCACTTCTCCGCCCGCGGCCCCTATCGCCGCGAACACGGCCAAGGCGACCAGGCTCAGATGCGAAAGGGAGGAGTAGACCAGGATGTCGATGAGGCGATCCTGCGCCAGGCACAGGAAGGCGCCGTACACGGCGCCGGCCACGCACAAGGCTTCCAAATAAGGCGCCAAGCGAGCGATTTCCTGCGGAAAGCCCGGGGCCAGCACCAGGATGAGACCATAGGCCCCCATCTTGGACATGAGCGCGGAGAGCACCGCGCGGGTGGCGGGCGCGGCCACGTTATAGGTGTCGCGGAGCCAGCCATGGAAGCCGAGCAAGGGCAGCTTGACCGCGAAGGCCAGCAGGAACCCGGCGAAAATCCAAGTACGATGACCGGCCGGCATCTCGTTCACGATGGCGGCGATGCCGTTGACGCCCGGGTCCTTGCCGGCGGCGGCGCAGATGGCGATGATGGAAAGCAGCATGGGCATGCTGCCCACCAAGGTGAAGAGGAAGAACCGGACCAGGGCGGAGTAGACCGAGCCGGAATGGATGTTGGCGCGCCCGTGCATGCCAATCCAGAAATAGGCTCCCAGCAAGGCCGTTTCCCAGAACAGGTAGAAGAGCAGCAGGCTATCGGAGATGAAGACGCCGGCCAGGCTCAGGGTGAGGAGATTGGCAGAGACATAATAGGAAGGGCCAAAACGGCCTTCCTTATCTCGCAGCCAGGTGAAGATGAGCGGCAGACATAGGCCGAGCAGCATCAGGAAGGGCGCATTGCGGCCGTCGAGGTACAAGGTGGGCTGCTCGATGATGCTGGTCACGCCGAAGGGGAAGCCGGGTCCGCGCAACACCAACCCGGACGGCGCGCACATGGCGAGGATGGAAAGCCAGACCAGAAAGGCGCCGTATACCCATTGGAACACCAGGGCGGCCTTGGCTTGCTTCAGGTTCCCCGACTTGGAAGAGCCGCGCAGGGCGGGCGCCGCCCCGTGCAGCAGCATGGCGGCCAAGGGGAGCAGGATGGTGAAAGGCAAAAGGCCCGCGAACGAGTGCATGGGTCAATGCCCTCCCAGGTAGAAGGCGAGGACGAAGATGGCCAGCAGCACGGCTACGGCGTATTGATGCGCTTTGCCGGTTTGCAGGCGGCGCAATCCCAGCGATAATCCCAGGCCCAGCCATCCGGTCACCGTAATGAGGCCGCTGAAGATGCTTTCCAGGACAAGGCGGCTGAGGTACGCCGCGGCTTTCAAGGGCGCGACGACGATGGCCGCGTACACGTCATCAAAATAGAATTTGCGCGTCAGCGGGCCATATTCGCCCAAGCGCAGAACCTTGAGCCTGCCCAGCACCGCTTCCCGCCGCTTGCCGTTGGAGAACACCGCGAATACCAAACCCGCCAGCAACAGGTTCACGATAAGGAAGGGCAGCGCATGCGCCAGGGTGACGCCTTCCGGTTCCGCCCCGCCGCCGGTGATGATGGACCAGATGAGGCCCTTGCCCCCGAATGCATGCGAGGCGCTGAGCACGCCGAAAACGGGCGCGGCCAGGATCAGGATGCCGAGCACGGTGCGGATGCTGGGGCTGGTTTCCTTGATCTCCCCGTGATGGCCATGGGCATGATCATGCGCGCCCGAAACATGCGCAGGCGCCCCATGGACCGGATTGGGAACGGCCGGCCCGGTGGCGTCGCTGCGCAGATATCCGTACAGGCGGAACAGGTAAACCACGGAAAGCAACTCCACCGCAATTACCACTGCATGCACCCAGCGGCCGGAAAGCGAGATGCCGAAGCCGCTGAATTCCGCTTCTTCGATGGCGCCGAGCACCGCTTCCTTGCTGAAGAAACCCGCGGCCAGATAAGGAATCAGACCCGCCCCGCCGATGCAGCCCACCAGGAAAGCGATATTGGTCACGGGAAGCTTTTTCAATACGCCGCGCAGATGGCGCACATCCTGCTCATGATGCGCCGCGATGATCACGCTGCCGGCGGCGAGAAACAGCAAAGCCTTGAAAAAGGCATGGCCGAAGAGATGCAGCATGCCCGCTCCCGTGGAACCGGCGGCCAGGGCCAGGAACATCAGGGCCAGGTTGGAAAGCGTAGAGTAGGCGAGGATTTTCTTGATATCGGTTTGCACCAGGGCCAGCACGGCTCCCAGCACCAAGGTGACCAGGGCGCATACGGCCACGATCAGGCGCGCTTCCGGCGAAACCGCGTACAGCCAATCCAGGCGGGCCAGGAGATAGATGCCCGCCGTGACCATGGTGGCGGCATGGATGAGCGCGGAAACCGGCGTGGGGCCGGCCATGGCGTCGGCCAGCCAGACATGCAAGGGAGCCTGGGCCGATTTGGCGAAGGCGCCGCCGAGCAGGAAGAACGCGGCCAGGGCGGCTTGCCCGGAGTGCACGCCCGCCAGAGCGGGACCATGCGCGGCCAATTCGGACAGGGAGATGGTGCCGAACAGGTTGAACATGGAAAACACGCCCAGGAGGAAGAACACATCCCCGATGCGGTTCACGAAAAAGGCCCGGAACGCCGCCAGGGGCACGTCCTTTTGCTGCCAATAATGGCCGATGAGCAGGTAGGAGCACAAGCCCACGCCTTCCCAGCCCAGGAAGATAAGCACCAGGTTGTCCGCCAGGACCAAGGTGAGCATGGAGGCGACGAACAGGTTCAGGCTCGCGAAGAATCGGCCCTGCTCGGAATCATGCCGCATATAACCGATGGAGTAGAGCGTGATGAGCGCGCCGAAGAAGGTGACGAGCAGGCACATGCACAGCGAAATGGAATCCAGGCGCAAATGCAATCCCGCCTGGAACCCTTGCGTCGCTATCCACGGTCCCGTATCGAAATCGATGGGCTGTCCCGCGCCGAAAACCCCGGCCCCGCAGAAGGAAACCACGATGGCGAAGGAGGCGGCCACGGAAGCCGCGGCCAAGCCGCCGATGACGTTATAGGGCAGGCGGGTGCCGAACAAGGCCAGCAAAGCCGCGGAAACGCCGGGCAACATGGGGATGAGCAGCAACAGCCAGGGATTCATCGGGCGTGTTCCCCCAGCTGCGAGATCCGGTTGCGGGTGATGTCGTTGTAATTCTTGAACAGCACGATGATCATGGAAAGACCCACGGCCGCCTCAACCGCGGCCACGCCGATGGAGAGCATATAGAGGTAATGGCTGTTCTCCACCGTGCCCCAGCGGAAAAAGTTGAAGGAGACCAGCGACAGGTTCACGCCGTTCAGCATCACCTCGATGGACAGCAGGACGAGGATCAGGCTGCGGCGGCGGAACACGCCATAGCTGCCGATCAATACCAGCAGCATAGAAAGCATCAGGCAATTCGGGAGATTAAATAATGAGATGTTCATTTAGTGTCCATCGCCTTCTCGCGCGCCACGATGGGCAGGGCTTCCGTGGGGCGGGTGGTGATAGCGTGCTCTTTGTCGGCCGAGGCGCCCTTGCGGCGGGAGAAGTTCAGGGCCGCGATGATGCCGACCAGGATGAGGAAGGAAATCAGCTCGAAAGAAACGGTGAGGGGGTTGTTGGCGGGATCCTCGAACAGCAAAGCGGATATCGAGGACAGCTCGCCGAAACCCGGCTTGGTCACCGGCGCCACGGAGACTTGGGACGCGGCCTGGAAGACCATGGGGAGCAGCAATGCGCCCAGGCCGCCAACTATCAATAGCCCGATCAGGGCGCCGCGCAAGCCGGAAAATCCGCCTTCGCCGCCTTCCGAGCCGCCCACTGGCGACTCGCCGTCCTTCGGGGAGGGGTTGATCATCATAATCACGAAGGTGAATAGCATCATGATGGCGCCGGCATAGACCAGGATTTGCAGAATGCCCACGAAGGCCGCCTGCAACAGGATATACACCAGGGAGGTGGGGAGAAAGGAAACGATGAGCAGCAAGGTGGCGCGGACCGGGTTCTTGACCAGCACCACCGCTACGGAACTCACCAGAATCACGAGGGCGGAAAGGGCGAAGGCGATCTCTACAACGGGTGAAACTGGCACTATTCCCTGACCTTATCGAGATGAAGGAGCTGATGGAATCGAAGCTCGCCGCCGGATTACGCCTTGGCAACCGGACGAAAAACCTGCAGGGGGCCGCAAAGCCCCCATTTCAGGCTCGAATTTAGAAAGAATGCCGGGGAATATAAAGGCGCAGGCCGATTGGGACGGCGGCCCTGCGTTGGACGGAATCGGGTACTTTCCATCGGAACGAGAGCCGCCGTCAGGGCGGAGCCGTGCTTCGTCTAGGCGAAGCCGGGCAACTTATGCCAAGTTATGCCATACTGGAAATCTATTCGCTTGCAATGCCTTTAATTGTCCCTGCCCGTGACTTCCCGCTCTTTTTTCCAGAGCGGTGCGCTTGTTGACGGGGCCTACCCATGCGCCATGCCACTTAGACGAATCCTCCCCGGAATACTCCCACTTTTTTTTGGAAAAGTTCGGGGGCAGAGAGAAAGGGTCCGCGAGTTTTGCCATGCCGATACATCTACGCAAAAAGGAGACCAACTTTTGGAAAAGCCGGGAGATTGGATGCTTCTCGTTCTCTTTTACGCATTTCCTGCACTTTTCAAGCCTTTTCAGGCCCCATGCAGCCTAATCGAAACGGTTGATCGGGAACCGTGCCTTTACGAACACTCGAAATGAGCCCGGCTGCGGTCAGACTTTGGACGAAGGTCCCGGACCAGAGCGCGCAACTCTTGGGCGATTTTCAAGGAACGATTTCCACCGACCTGTAGAGACTGGTGGCTATTCCCGCGACATCGGTGACGCGGAATCCGATTTCCACCCTACCTTCGGATACGCAAGGGAACAGCAGGGTGTCCTGGATCATGCGCCCGGAAACAGGGACATCGCGCACGCTGTTCTGGGAATTCCTAAGCACCCATTGCAGCAGCCGGTTTTCCCGGAACGCGTTGGACGCTTCCCCCGCTATGCGCGCCGTGTCCCCTACCTTGCAAGCATGATCGCCGTTCAGGACCTCCATTCGCAAGTCCGCCCCGTAGGCCGTGGGCCGCGTGGCCACTACCTTGATGGGGTCGGTCCCGTTCGCGAACACATGATCGCTCTTGAGGCTGTATATGGAGTAGTACATGACTTTTCTCGACACGGTATCCGCTTGACCGTCGTATACGACATCGCGCAGGGTAGTGCCCGTATCCAGAAGGTTCATTCCCGACTCGGGCTGGGCCGAATCCCTGCGGGTGATGCCATACATGACGAGCTGGGGGAAATCCGGTTTCGACCAGGTCAAGGTCACCACGCCAATGGCGGGATCATATTCGGCGGTGACGTTGGTGGGCACCGGCTGCGGGGGCGAAACCGCCGGTTGCGCCAGGCCCACCCGGATTTCGTTGGTTTCCCCCGTATACACGATCGCTTCCTTGCTGGTGATGGGATATGGGGGCTTCTGGCAGGTGATGGTATAGATTCCCGGGGCCAGGTTGAAATGGAATATCCCCAGATTGGTAATGCTCGTATAAGGGGTGCCGACTACCTTGCAGGCGACGTCGTCCATGCTGGTGCCATCCACCAAGTCGACCACGGTACCCAGCAACTGCCCCGGCGCCTTGAGCCGGAAGACGGGAAGAATGATCCCTTGGGGAATGAGACGGACATTCGGGATATACCCGAGCCTTTGCACGGTATCGGCGGGGGGGGAATATTCGATGCTCAAATCGTATCGCCTGTGTTGCAGGGAATCGAAATGGAATGCCCCTTTGGCATCGGTGGTGGTTGTGCACGTGATGGCCGAGGAGGTATTTCCCGAGCTGCCGGCTTTGGCCAAGCCCTCCCCGTCTTCCAATAGTGTCGCCGTGGCGATGACGGTGGCCCTTACGGCCGGCTCCCCGCTTTCCTGTTCCACCGTGCCCGCCAACTCATGGGGGTCCTGGACCTCGGTACCGGCAACGCGCGAGCCGCATCCCCATGCGAGGAGCGCCGCCAACGCGAAAAAGGCGGCCGACCTGGGATCCTTTTCTTTAAACGCCATCCCCCTCCGCCCTCTCGATTCGGGTCACGGGAAACAATTGGAAGTTGAACTGGTATACGCGATCGGCATTGGCGCCATTTTCCGAAAGCGCCAAAAGGTACATTCGCAAATTCTTGATCGCGAGCTTCGCCTTGCGGATTTTATCGCCGGAAAGGGGGAGGGTGAGGGTGGAGAATCCCCGCAGCTCCGGTGGAACGGCATCCAGCGCGCGCACGGCCAGCTCCAATGTGTTGTGGTGGAAATTGGCCACGTTCAATCCGTTGAAACTCCCCCCGGTGCTGATATTGGCCGAAGCGGGACGCCAAGAGCCGGCTGGATCCTTGATGATGAACCCGAGTCCCGCCAGCAGTTCGATGGATTTGCGCGCCTCCTTGGCGGAGATGGGCGGCTCGAGGAGCTTCGCCAGCGTTTTGTAGTCATCCGTGAACGCGACATAATGGAGGATCTCGCGGATGGCGGCATAATGCCATTTGCTGAAATACTCGTATTTGTCCGCCTCTAGCACGTCCACCTTGACCTTGCCGCTGCTCATCATCTTTTCGTAGAACCGGTTCTTCTCCTCCAAGGTCTTGGCTTGGTTGAAGCTGACGAGATTCAGGAAATACTCTTCCTCCTCCTTGGACATCTTCAATGCCTTGGAGAACTTGAGCATGAATGCGCCGGAGAGGTTCTTCTTTCCCGAGAGAACATCGGAGAAATAGCCGGAAGAGCTGAACCCCACCTTCATGGTGAAATAGCGGTGGGAGAACTTGGTGTCCTTCCCCTTTTGCTCCTCGTAATAATCCTTGAGGAACTTGCGGTAGTCGATATAAGCGTATAAATCAGGCATATTGATGATCCAGACGGGAACGATCCCCAAGCTAAGTATATCCTGACCCCGGGGAAAAAGGGCGCAATCAAGGGAAAACGCGCTCCCGCAGGGGAGCGAAGCGCTCCCGGGCGGAGAGCGAAGCGCCTCCCCTTGGAAAGCGGCGCAATTAACTATTCTTTGGACATGAGTGGGAACCGGCGCTTCGCCCACAATCGCATGGACTTACGCATGATACGCATCATACCCATCGGATTACTTTTCCTGTTGGGCTTCGCCATGCCCGGGAAGCCGCATGCCGCCGATTCCGGGAGCATGACCGCCGCCTCTTCCCGGGTAAGCACGGCCGCATCCGTTGGAACAGGCATCGATCCCTCCTTTCCGGTGGAAATGTCCATTAAAAAAGGGGATACGCGGAACGGATCCCATATCCGCCTGCGCGTGGCGGGGGATTCCCTTTATTACAGCGAGACCATTTACTGGCCCGAAACCACCCCGCTGGAATTCCGGAAAGCCGTGCGCCTTAACGGGGCCCGGCGCAAAGCGCTGAAGGGGGTGATGGGGGGATTTCCGCGTTACCCCCCGTTCGGCTCCTGCTACGGCAAGGATATGCGCTTCTACATGGTGGAAACCCCGGAGGGGAAATTCTACCGCAGCCTACCTGAGCGCACCGGAAAGTGCTACTCCGATGAGCCCGGCATCTGGTCCCTGTTCCAGGATTTGGACGATTTATTGATTCCGCCCGATGATCCGGACTACCGCGATTTTCCGGCTTCCTGAAAAGAACCAAGGGAAGAGTGGATCCCCGCGCGAAGGGCTCGCACGGGGATCCGGACGCTACGGCGGACGATTCCGTTGCGCGGGTGTGCTTTCAACTTAACCCCGAATCCGGCCGCCTGATCCGCCAGTCCAACAATTACTGCTCTCTAATTGAGAGCAAAACGGGCGCGAAACCGCGGACACGCGGAGGCGCCCGAGGCTAATTTAGGGTATTCCAATGAACGCCTCCCCTCCCGCCGTCACCGACTACCTGGATTTCCGGAGTTATCTCAAGGAATGGTTCCGGTATCGGAAGGAGATCCAGCCCGGATACTCGATGCGGACCTTCGCAGCCAATCCCGCTTTGGCGATTTCCAGCACCAGCTACATGACCAACCTGCTGAAGGGGACCCGCAATCTCACCCAGCGGCAACGCCTCCAATTCATCAGCGCCCTGAAACTGACGGATACGGCCGCCGAATATTTCGATTTTCTGGTCCAGTTCAATCAGGCCAAGACCATCGAAGAGAAAAACTATTTCTTTTCCCATCTGGCCAAATACCGCGGCTCCCAGGCGAAAATCCTGTTGGAAAAACAGCATGTCTTTTTCTCGAAATGGCATCACAGCGTCATCTATAATTACCTGAGCCTGGGAAAAGCGGAAGCCTCGCCTGCCCGCATCTCCAAGCATTTGGCCGAGGAGATTTCCGCCTCGGAAATACAGGAGTCCCTCGCTTTGCTGCTTTCCATGGGCCTGGTAAAAAAGACCGCTAACGGATACAACGTGACCGATCGCCATCTGGCCTCGCAAAGGGTTTTCAAGGGGCAGGTGGCCAAGGATTACCATCGCGAATTCATGCGATTGGCTTCCGCCGCCTTGGACAAGTACGGTCCCGAGCGGCGGCAATTCAACGTGCTGGCCTTCTCGATATCGGACAAGGGATTCGCAACCGTGAAGCAGAGGATTGACGCATTCCTGCAGGAAGTGCGCGAGATCATCGATCGGGATGAGGATATGAACCAGGTCAATGTGCTCAATATCCAATTATTCCCGGGAGCCCGTATTCCATGAAGGCCCTTCCATGAAAGACCGTCCATGAATCGGAAAAGCGCCTCCAAGATGGGAGCCGGGATTGCAACCGCCATTTGCATAGCGATGGCCTCGGCCGCATGGCTGGCGCTGTTAGGTTGCGTGGGCGGCACCAGCACCGGCGCGGACAATCCCGAGCTTGTCCTGCAAGTGCGCCAGGACGGCAAGCCCATCGCATTCACCGGATACGTCCAATTCTTCGCAGAAAATTCCAACCCGGAATTCTTCGCCTTGCCCCCGGAAGACGGCGCGGGTACGGACATCACCATCCAGTACGACGACTGCGCGACCTTCAAGCGCAAAGGCGAAAACTCGATTTCCATTTCCGCCCGATGCGTGGAACGCCTGATGAATGAGCATCCTTACCTGCCCTTGCCCAAATCCTCGGCCGCCGCCGCCCGCGGGGCCCAGGTGCCGGACTTCAACATCGTGCTCACCGGAATGGACAGCACCACGGGATTGTTGACGGGCATTCACGTGGATACCGCCAGTGGTTATTTCCGGGATCGGGAGGGAAACCCGGACACGCTTACCGTCTCGATTTCCCGGGGGCAAACCTATGCGGGCGCCGTAGACACCGCCACCGACGCCGGTCCCGCCTTGGGCCTTTTCGTTCCCGGCACCGCGTTTTTCGCGGCCGTGCACGGGGATAGCTTCACCTTCGCCGACATCCCGGAAGGGCGGTTCCCGCTGCGCTGGGTGTCCACCGACGGCCGCGTCTACGCCATGCCGGACTCGCTAGGGATGGAATGGACGCAGCCATTGCAGCCCGGCGAGCGCATCGATTCCATCCGGATTCCCCCCTCGGTCCCCACGCTGGCCCTTCCGGAAGCCGATCCGCGGGGCCGCTACGCCTTCTCCGATTCCGTGGCCGTCACGCTGACGGCCGAGCCCGGCGCCATCATCTATTACACCCTGGACGGCTCCGAACCCATTCCGTCATCGACGCGTTACGCGCATCCCATCGTTTTGCGCGGCAACGCCACCCTCAAGGCTGTCGCCTATCTCAAGGGATTCAACCATAGTTCCGTCGCGATCAACAATTACGATCTGGTCCCCCTTCCCCCCGTCGCCGTGCCCGCCGGGAAAACCTTCCGCGATTCCATCGTGGTTTCCCTCACGGCCAAGTCCAAAAGCGCGGCCATCCATTATACCCTGGACGGCAGCGCGCCTTCCGCCGCAGGGCTGAAGTACTCGCGGCCCTTGGTGCTCAAGGCCACCACCACTGTTAAGGCCTTGGTGCTGCTGCCGGGATTGGGCGAAAGCAAGATGGTGGAAGAAACCTACGTGCTGGAAACCGATAGCCTAGCGGCGCCGTGAACACGCGGATGAAACCCGGCGAGGAGACTCTCTATCGATTGGAAGTGGAGAGCGCGCAAGGGAACAATGTGAATGCCTCGTTCCGGATCACGGATATTTCCGCCGCCAAGGATACCACGGCCAGAAACGGCATCGCGATTCTGGAAAAATGCCCCGGCCCGACGATGTGCGATTGATACCGCTTTCCTGCGGCTAACTCTTGCGGCGCATGCCGACGGCCATGGCTATCAAGCCCAGCCCCATCATACCCAAAGTGCCCGGTTCCGGGGTGCCGGCGAAATTTTGTTCCGCTGCGGAGGCGAAGCCGGCGATATTTTCAGCGCCGCTGCGTCTTGGGCCCCGGGTTCCGCCGTCCTCGGCGCGAATCGCCAGGGCGGTATACCCGATCACGATCAAGGCGATTTTTACAAATTTGGCTTTTCGCATGCGTATTCCTGATGCAATTAGCATGCCGCCAGTTAGGTGCCGGTTGGAAGCTGGATTGAGCCCGTTTGCCTGGCCGCAACCCGAATACCCCATGCGACCCTGCAAACATTTCCGACACTGGGCCCCAGCCGCATACAAACCGCAAAACCCCAAACACGGGCGGAATGCCGTGACCCGGAACTCGCGTTAGTTGTTGAGGAGCTTGTTCAACCCGTAGATGAAGGCCTGGCGGTTGTCGTACACCTGCGGCACCTTGTTGGTCATCTCTATGGCCTCCTTGGGGCAGGCCTCCACGCAATAGCCGCAATAGATGCATTTCAGCATGTCGATTTCGAAAACCTTCGGGATCTTGTCGCGGTTCTCCCATTCCGGAGGCGCGGCCTGGGCTTCGATGGTGATGCAATGGGCCGGGCAGGCGGTGGCGCACATGTAGCAGGCCACGCATTTCATGTTCCCGGCCGCGTCCTTGGTCAGGCGATGCTCCCCGCGGAAACGTTCGCTGATCTTGGGCTTCTGCTCCGGGTACTGGATGGTCACGGGCTTCTTGAAGAAATGCCGCATGGAAATCATCATGCCCTTGGCGATGGTGGGCAGGTACAGGCGGGTGAACCAGGCCAGACGGCTGCCGGGCAGGTCTTCGCGGTCATCTTTGTTACGCATGCCCGTTTTTTCGACGATCACATCAACCTCCAAATCCGAAACGGGACGCCACATATTCCAGGAACAGGGCGGTGCCGACAATGTTCACGAGACCGATGGGGATGAGCACGTTCCATCCCAGCTTCATCAGCTGATCCCAGCGGAAGCGCGGCAAGGTCCAGCGCACCCACATGAAGAAGAAAACCAGCAAGGCGACCTTGGTGATGAACGCGCCGAAGCTGACGAGGGCGGTCACGAACCAGGGCATATGCGCGGCGATCCAGCCGAAACCGGGGAAACCCCAGCCGCCCAGGAACAAGGTGGTGAGGATGGCGCACATGGTGAACATGGCGGCGTATTCGCCGTTCATGAACCAGGCATAGCGCATGCCCGTGTATTCCGTGTGATAACCGCCCACCAGTTCCTGCTCCGCTTCCGGAAGGTCGAATGGCGCGCGATTGGTTTCCGCGAAGGCGGCCACCAGGAACAGGATAAAGGTCAAGGGCTGCCTGATGATGTTCCAGGACGGCAGGAACCCGAACAGCAATTCCTGCTGTTGCTGGACGATTTCCCCCAGGTTCAGGGTGCCGGTCATCATCAGCAGGGAAACCACCGCCATACCCATCACCACTTCATAGCTGATGAGCTGGGCGGACGAGCGGATGCCGCCGAGCAGGGAATACTGGTTGTTCGAGGCCCAGCCCGCAAAGGCGAGACCGTAGGCGGCCACGGAGGAGACCGCCATGGCGACCAAGAGGCCCATGCTGATATAGGACACCGCCATCACGCCGCCCGGGCCCAGCAGGTCGTTGCCGCCGGCGATGCCGATGGGTATGAGCGCGAAAGACAGCACGCCCGGTATGAAGGCCATGATGGGCGCGGCCAGGAAGATGATGCGATCGGTGTTGCGCGGGAGGAAATCCTCCTTCATCAAGAGCTTCAGGGAATCGGCCACGAGCTGGAACAAGCCGAAAGGCCCCACGCGATTGGGGCCGCGGCGCAGCTGGAAACGCGCGCTCACCTTGCGCTCCATCCACACCATCATCGGCACCATGCCCATCACCAGGCCCAGCCCCACGCCTATCTTGATGGCCATGATGACCCAGGGGTTGGTCAATACCGTCATCAGCGATTCCATATCAGCCCTTCACCTTGGCGACGGCGCCAGTAACGGCCGCGGCCGCGCTCAGCTCGCGCGCGAAATCCTGGAACATCTCCGCCTCGCTGCGCCCGAAATTCGCCGGCTCCATGGCCGGTTGGAATACCTGCGCGATGCCGTCCTTGTTCACGAAGGTGCCCGCCTTCTCGAAGGTGGTCAAGGTGGGCAAGGCCACGGCCACATTGCCGTACTTGAGCAGATCCGACTTGGCATGGTCCAGCAGGATCACGCTTTCGGTGCGGTCCAGCACAGCCTTCAGCTCTGGCGTCATGGCGTAGCCGGGGATATTGTGCACCATCACCAAGGTGCCGATGCGCGCCGTGTCGGCGGCCAGCTCCTTCAGGGAAACCTCCGCATCGATGCCCAGGATCTCCTGCATGCCCTTGCGGTTGGGATTCTTGTCGCCGCTGATGGTGAAACCGGGGAATTTCTCGTCCGCGCGGCCGGGATTGGCGTATCCGGCGATGCCGGCCCCGGGCAAATGCATCTCCGCGAATTCCTTCACGGCTGCGAAGGCCTCATTGGTATTCCACGCGCTCACCAGGATGACCACGCTTTTTTTCGCCAGCAGCTCCAGCGCGGCCTTGCGGGCGTCCTTGTAAGGCGCATCCCGTCCGTCCACCAGCGGCTTCATCAGCCGGTTCTCCTGCGCGTAAGGGAAGGACAGGCGGCCGTAGTCGCACATCCACTCCTTATTCACCTTGTCGTTGCGGCGCGGTACGATGCGCTTGATGGTGCCTTTCGCGTCGAAGTCCACCCGCGTGTTGCAGCCCACGGCGCAATCCGAGCACATGGAATCGGCCGATTTCAGGTTCCACACGCGCGTCTGGTACAGGAAATCCGAAGAGACCAGCGCGCCCACGGGGCAGATATCCACGGTGTTCATGGAAAGGGGGTTGTCCATGGTCTTGCCCGGGAACAAGGCGATTTCGCTGCGATCGCCGCGATAGATGACTCCCAGATCGCCGGTGCCGCTCACCTCGTCCGTGAAGCGCACGCAGCGCGTGCATACGATGCAGCGCGAGCCCCAGTATTTGACATGCGGGCCCATGGTGGCCTTGGACTTGACCACCTTCTCTTCGTGGAAGCGGCCGTGATCGCGGCCATAGTCGTAGCTGTAATCCTGCAGGCGGCACTCGCCCGCCTGATCGCATTCGGGGCAATCGAGGGGGTGGTTGATGAGCATGAACTCCATCACCGACTTGCGGGCTTCCTCGATATCCTTGCCCTTGGTGGTGACTTCCATGTTCTCGGTGATGGGCTGCGCGCAGGCGACCACGGGACGGGGCGCGCCTTTCACGCCCACCATGCAGATGCGGCAATTGCCGGCGATGGACAAGTCGGGGTGATAGCAATAATGCGGCACCTCGATGCCGTTCTCATGACAGGCCTTGATCACCGTCCAATTGGAGGGTACGGTGACTTCCTTGTCGTCGATCTTGATCTTCACTTCTTTGATGGTCATCTCGTCCCCGTTCCCGGCATGCCGCCGGGCCCTGATTTAGCGCTGCTTAGAGCCGTTGGAACCTACGTCGAGGGCGCTGGGGCCCGCGCCGGTCGCGGTGATGGTCTTGGCGGTAGGCGTGATCTCATCCCTGTAGGTGCGCTGCTTTTCCACGAAAGCCGTTTCCTTGACCTTGGCCACGAAGTCTTGTTTGAAATGCTGCAGATAGCTCTGCATGGGCATGGCCGCCGCATCCGCCAGCACGCAGATGGTGCGGCCGCGCATGTTCTTGGCGATATCGCCCAGCAGCTCCACGTCGCCCTGATGCCCTTCGTTATGGTGGAAGCGATGGGCCACCTTCTCCAGCCAGCCCGTGCCTTCGCGGCAAGGCGTGCATTGCCCGCAGGAATCGTGATGGTAGAAGCGCATGGTATTGTAAATGGCGGAAATCATGTCCACCTGCTGGTCCAGCACGGTGATGCCGCCGGAGCCGAGCATGGAACCGAGCGCGGCCAGGCTTTCGTAGTCGAGGGTGCATTTGTCCACCATCTCCGGGGTCAGCACGGGCGCGCTCAGGCCGCCGGGAATCACCGCCTTGAGCGTGCGGCCGTCCTTCATGCCGCCGCCGTAGGTGTCGATCATCTCGCGCATGGTGATGCCGAGCGGCACCTCGTACACGCCGGGTTTCTTGACCGCGCCCGACAGGCAGAAAATCTTGAAGCCCGGGCTCTTCTCCGTGCCCCATTGCTTATGCCAAGCCACGCCGTTCTTGACGATATGCGTCACCGCGGAAATCGTCTCCACGTTGTTGACGATGGTGGGGCTGCCGAACAGGCCGGATACGGCCGGGAAGGGCGGCTTGATCTTGGGATAGCCGCGCCCGCCCTCGATGGAGGAAAGCATGCCCGTCTCTTCGCCGCAAATATAGGCGCCCGCGCCGCGCACGACCGTGATGGTGAGGTCCACTTCCTGACCGAATATCTTCTTCCCGACATAGCCCTTGGCCTTGGCCTCCTGCACGGCCGCTTCCAGGCGCTGGAACCCGAGGATGAACTCGCCGCGCAGGTAGATGAAGGCATGCTTGGAACCGATGGCGTAGCAGGTCAGGATGACGCCTTCCACCAGCTGATGCGGATCCCGCTCCAGGATATAGCGATCCTTGAAGGTGCCGGGCTCGCTCTCGTCCCCGTTGACGGCCAGATAGATGGGCTTGCCCGTGCCCTTGGCCAGGAAGCTCCATTTCTTGCCGGTGGGGAAACCCGCGCCGCCGCGGCCGCGCAGGCCGGAGTCGTCGATGAGCTTGATCAGATCGCCCGGCGGGGTGACCCCCACGTGACCGCGGGCAGTCTCGTAGCCGCCGCGGGCGGCATAATGCGCCAAGGTATGCGAGTTCGGTTCGTTGATATGCTTCAACAGTACGGGGCTGAACGGGACCTTGGGTTTCGGCTCCGGAGCGGGAGCGGGCGCTGCTGTGGCAGGGGTACCCGCGGGAGCCGGTTGAGGAGAGCCGGCGGCCTTCTGGGCCGCGGATTCATCCGCTTTCTTAGCGGGAGGAACGTCGCCGGAACCGGCCGGATTGGGCTTGGCCGCGTCAGACATGTTTCGCTCCGTTCTTGCCGTGGCTGCCATTGCCGCTATTGCCGTTGAACGCGCCTCCGGCGCTGTCATGGCCCGTGCGGCCGTTGGACACCGTGCCTTTGCCGTTCACGCCGTCCGCCACGGGAACCGTGAGGGGCGTGGCCAGGGGGCCGGGCACCTTGGTGTTCAGAGGGCCTTCGCCGACCTTGAAATAAGGATCCTTGTCGTCGGACTTGCGCGCGCCCGTGTCGGTCTCGCCCGCGAAATTGTAATGCGCCGGCAAGGTGGGTACGCGCGTATCCATGGTCACGGGCGCCTTGGCCGCGTATTCGGCGGCGCTCTTGCCTTCCGACTGCAACAGCGCATCCAGGTACTTATCGAGCGCCGGGCCCTTCATGGAGCAAAAGTGCTCATTGTCGCATTGCACCACGGGCGGCTGATCGCAATCGGCCAGGCATTCCACCTTCTCGCAGGAGAACAGGCCGTCATGCGTGCGCTGTCCGGGCTTGATGCCGAGCTTGGCCTTGATTTGATCGAGCGCGGCGTCGGTGTTGTTCTCGAGCGCGCACATCAGGGTGGCGCATACCATGAAGCGATGCTTGCCGTGGAACGGGCGCTTGAAATGCGTGTAGAAGGTCACCATGCCCTGCACATGGGACACGGCCACATTGCACAGGTTGGCCGTTATTTCCATGGCCTCGTCGGTGATGGACCCGAATTCCTCTTCGGCCAGGCGGAGCACCATCATCAGCGCCGAGCGCTTGTTGGGATACTCTTCCGCGTATTCGTGGAACTTGGCCATACGCTCCGGCGAGAACTCGGTTCTCCGCGTGGGCGTCTGTTGGGAAGCGCTCATCGATCCAACTCTCCGGCGATGATGTTGAACGAACCCAGGATGGCCACCAAATCGGCCAGCATGGACCCCTTGAGCAATTGCTTGAGCACGGGGTAGTTGATGAAGGAGGGCGGGCGGATGCGCACGCGGTACGGGTTGGAAGTTCCGTCGGACACGAGATGGAAACCCAGTTCCCCGTTGGGGGCTTCCGTGGACGAATAGATGTCGCTCACGGGGGCATGGATGCCGTGATCCTCGCCCGGCATCACCAGTTTGAAATGGTGGATGAGCGATTCCATGTCCCGGTAGGTGGAGGTCTTGTCCGGCAAGGTGCGCTTTTGATCCTCGTAATTGATAGGTCCCGGCTCCAGGAGCTTCATGGCCTGGCGCACGAGGGAAATGGACTCTGCCATTTCGTCGATGCGGATCTTATAACGGGCCAGGGTATCGCCCTCTTTATACAGGGGAACCTCGAACTTCAGCTCGTTATAGATCATGTAGGGGCGGTACTTGCGGAGGTCGTAAGGCACGCCGCTGGCGCGGCCCATGGGGCCGGTGATGCCGTAGGACATGGCGTCCTCCTTGGTAATCACGCCGATGCCTTCGGTGCGATCCAGGAAGATGCGGTTCTTGTAGAAGCTGCCGCGCAGGTTGTCCAAGGTCTTGTCCATGCTGTCCAGGATGGCGGTGACGCGCTTTACGAAATCCGCGGGCAGGTCGAAGGCCAGGCCGCCCACGCGCGTGTAGCTGCTGGTCAGGCGCGTTCCGGTCACGGCTTCGAAAACATCGTACAGCTTCTCGCGCTCCACGAAGGTCCACAGGATGGAGGTGAAAGCGCCCAAATCCATGGTCATGGCGCCGACGCACAGGCTGTGATCGGCCAGGCGCGACATCTCCGCCAAAATGGTGCGGATCACCTGGCAGCGGCGCGGAACGGTGATGCCGAGCAGCTCTTCCGAGGCCAGGGCAAAGCCGATATTGTTGGATAGTGGCGAAAAGTAGTTGAGCCGGTCGGTCAGGGTGATGAACTGGTTATAGCTGCGGTATTCGCCCAGCTTCTCGAATCCGGTGTGCAGGAACCCTATCTCCTGCTCCGTGTTCATGATGCGCTCGCCCTTGACTTCCATCTTCAC
>JBDSWM010000288.1:0-8586 GCA_039926685.1 Fibrobacteria bacterium
ATCGGTGTCCAAGGCTACCGCGAAATCCATCAGCTCCACCTTGCCCCTCTCGCGCGCGCGATAAACATAGCCGATGGTGGCCTGTTGGCTGAGCACGCGTTCGAACACGGCCAGCTTCTCCCCGATAGGCTGGCGGGTGAGATCTTTGACGGCTGCGGCGGTCGCGGAGTCGATTTTCAAGGTGTCGGCGACCACGCCGGTGGCGGCGGGATACAACTCTTTACGGGAGCCTTCTTCCGAATAGAATATACCCTTGCCACCGGCGTCGGCCGGCCATAAGGCCAGCATAACGATCATGGCCAGCTTTGCCAAATCAAACCATGGCCACCTGGCTGCAGAATAGCGTTGCATACGATTCAGCGGACCAAATGGTCCCGCCCCTTTCCGGAATAGCTTTGCAAAGTTCCTACTTTTTGCCGGTTCCGTCTAACCGCCGGCCTGCGGATAATTCCAATACCGCTCTATGGTTGCGGGAACTTGGCAATCTCCGCGTCCAGCCTTGCGCTCAACTTCGCGGCGCCTGAGCGGCTCAAATGCATGCTATCGAACGCATCGCTTTCGCCAAAATCATGGTTTCCATCCTGGTTCATATCGATGAAGTGGAAATACGGGTATTTGGATTGCAGAGCCGAAATCTGGGCATTGATGGCTTTTGTGGTGGCCAAGTTGGGGCCGCCCGCGCTAGTGCTTATCATGGTCTTGTAAACGGGGCTTACCGGAAAGTTGAGGAATACGCAATGTATTTTGCGGGCGGAAATATCCGCCACCAGTTGCTCGAACACCCGCATATTATTCTGGTAATTCGGACTCGTCAGGTCCCAGGGAGCGGGAAGATCGTCCAGTGAATTGCCGCCCCACCCGCTTGACGGGAATTGGAACAATCCCAGGGAATCGATGCTATAATCGTTGTAAGGGACCCGAGCCGCCAATTCCTCGAATCCAAACGGGACCCCGGTCCTCCAGAAGTCATGGTTTTGATCATATTGGACACCCTTGCAGTTCGCGATCCTGGCGCTCCAGGATAACTCGAAATTCACGAGGTCGAACCATCCTAGGGGCACGCTGAAAGCCACCAGCTTGAGTTTGGGGCAATGCGGCAGCACATAGTTCCGGGCGATGAAATCGACGCTCTTCATATCGCCCTCTCCATAAGCAAGGTTGTAGGCCCTGAGGGATTTGATCTCGGCGGGGTCCAACCCGTCCGCCATCTGGGAACTGCCCAGAAAAGCCCCTTCCATGACTGCGTGGGTGCGCCAGAACACATGCATTTTATTGGCGAATACCTCGCGCGCAACGGATCCGGCCGGATTGGCATACTGACCCAGACTGTCCAGACTGAGTCCGTCGGTAGGGATTTCCGCAGGCACCTCCCCCAACCAAAGTCCCGGAGTGGATAGCTGAGTGCCGGTGGCTAGGCGCGTGATCACCGAATCCTTCAAGTTCAAAAGATACAGATGATGGTGGCCATCGACATTATCCGTGGCGCCCGAAACGGCGAAGTCCGGATGATTGGTCCATTCCAGATCCTCCCATCCCCGCTCTCCGGGAGGGGCCGTTAACCATCGCTCCACCCTGCCTTCCGCGTCGGCGATGAAAGCTATTTGATGGATGTCGTAGAACGAACCGGTGATGGTGCTATTGCCTTCATATCCGAAATCTAGGAACAGGGTGCGGCCGGTGGAATCGGGAGCAATGGAAACGTTGCAAACTTGCGATGTATCCGTGCCGGTTTTACCATCCCCCGGGGCAGAGAATAGGGTATGCGACAAGCCCGTTGCCCCATCGCGGACCTTCAGATAATGGAAACCCGTCGCCAGCCAACGCCCGTTACTCGATCGGCCGTCGTGAAAGCCTCCTTCCGCCAACTCGATCGGTTCCCCGCTCGGCTTGCCCCCTTGGATTTTCAGCGCCAGCGTTTTGTCCGACTTCCATTGGGATTGGGAGTTGTCCACGGCCGAATTGCTATAAATGAGAAAGGTGTCCAGGCTAACGGGATCCACCCACCAACGCGGAATGAAGCCGGATCCGATTCGGGTGATCGCGGTCAGGGAATCCCCCAGCCTGCGGATGGAAAGCATCGAACCGGTGGGAGTGCCTTCCACAGCGGAGCCATAGGCGACCCAGTTGCCGTCCGGGGAGATTACCGGATAGAAAACATCATCCGCGTCCCCGAATTCCCGTACCCGGGGTGAGCTAACCCGAAAGTCCACGTAGGCCAGATGCCGGACGCTTTGGGTCGCGTTCACGAAAACCAATTTCGCAGGCCGGCCGCCTACCAGGCTTCCCAAGCGGGTAAGCTCCAACTCCACCGGATCGGTCGCCGCTCTGGTGCCGTCCGGAGTGGAATAATGCGGCTGGGCAATGGCACCGAGCGCGCAGCGGAATCCCACGTACTCCGCTGTCGCGGAGCGGATCGTGGTATAGGTGGCGGAACGATTGGCAGGCCGAAGCTCATGCAAACCGTATTTGAAGGCACCGCCTTTTACTGGGATATCGAACCCCACCCCCGGATCGCGGGCTCCCGAGAAATCGGTTTCCGCTAGGGTGCCATAGGGGCCTTTCCAATCATTGACCCACTCCATCACGTTTCCGGACATATCGTAAAGCCCGAAGCGATTGGCCTTCATGCTCGCTACCTGATGGGTGGTTCCGCGGGCATTGGAGGAAAACCAAGCAAAGTCGCCGGCCTTCCCGGAATCGGCCAGAGGCCCCCAAGCGAAATCCGTCTCGGTGCCGGCTCTATCCGCGTATTCCCATTCCGCTTCCGTAGGCAGACGAAATCCCCGCTTGTCCAAATTCACGGTCAAACCGGCCAGATTGATAACGGTACCGCCCGGCGCTCTTTCCAATCGGCCGTACGCATAGACGGTGTCCAGACCGGCTTCCCGGCTCCGGGCATTACAGAATAGGACAGCATCGTACCAGCTTACGTCGTAAACCGGATAATCGTCGCCTTTTCCGAACTTGCTGGAATCGGGGACCGGATCGCGTCCCATGAGCCTGTGGAAAGACCCTTGGGTAACCTCGGTCGAGTCCATCAAAAAATCATAGCTGAACTTGATTTGCAGGGCCGGGGACTCATCAGGAGCAGCCCATCCCCCCGAAGCGCCTTGCAAAGAGGTTTGGCCGGAGGCTTTGATGGAGAGCATTCCGGGAACGGACGCAATTTCGCCCGGGTCCCCCGGGTTTTCGCGGAATGAGCAGTTCAATAGCGAGAGGAACAAGGCCGGAAAAAGCGCCAACCCCGGGAGGTATGCTGCAAGGCGCGGCTTGCTTCGAACCTGCATTTACTTCGAGGCGATGGTAAGCGTTTTTTTGGTCACGGCGATTTTATTGGCATCCGCCGTACTGTACTGCATGATCTTGAAAAGTATTTTGGCGTTGCTTTTCAAGGAATGGGAAATGCCAAGGTGGGTGATCGACTCTTGAACCAGCCAGGGAAACTTCGCCCAATTGGGATCCACAGGCGTGAGGGAAGGGGTCAAATTGATCCAAGTGACGCCGCTATCCGGCGAGAGCAGGACATTGACGGCATTCACCTCGTCGACGCCTTTGCCTTGGAGAGCCCATTTCACCCGCAAGGTATCCCCGATAAACAGTTTTTCGCCCCCTATGGGAGCCAAAAGCAGGAGTTCGGCATCGGGATCGGTTACCGGACCGGAACCGGTCCCGGAGTCGCAAGCCGCCAAAGTGAGGACACCAATCAGTAAAGCGTAAAGATACCTCGATGAAAGCATCCCTACGGACCCGGCGTTGCTGAACAGCGTTTTCATGAATCTCCTTGAATGCGGAACTTCCCGGGCCAAGCGCACTGGGGGGCAAACGGGTAAGGGTATAAGTAACGAAATTCGCCGGGACTTTTCAAGAATCGGTCGCCGCCCTAAGTCCCTTTCCCCGCTAAAAATCCGATACGGTTTTGAGCCGGGGAGGCACCATCGGCTGGTGCGATTCCGGACATGATTTCCAGGGACGAGAACCGGATCTCCGCTGCCTGAATAAGCGCACCGGTAGGTCGCGCGGGTCGGAATAAGCATCGGGAAATTCCGGCCCGGATAAGGGGATCCCCTAGCGATATTAGGGGTTGCCCCCCGATTCTTATCGGCGTAATCAATGTTAATCTCTATCCAATCGGTATTTCCGAAGCCAGGCATGGGATCGAATTACGGGGGTAGGAATGAATCGGAACGATCCTGGGAAAAGCCGAAAACGAACGATTGCCTTTCAGCCGGGCGGAAAATTGGGGAATATGATTCTCGCGGCCTTGAACGCAGGCTCGGAAACACGGCTCATAGTCATCCCGGGCCAGAAGGGACCACGGCGGAATGATTGCCTGGTTATCGAAGGCCTCGCGAAAAAAAGACCTCATAAGGTGATCATAGCCAGTTTCCGGAAAATGTCCGGCTCCTCGCCGGAACGCTTTGCCCGGATCGCCGCCTACCGGAAATCCATCAATGCGGACGCCGCTTTCGTGTGCGTGGATAAAGGCATCCAGGGAGAGCGCCTGCTCCTATGCCTGCGGCTCGGCCTGATACCCGTTGAATGCGGTCCCGGCGGAGCCCCGGTACGGGTGCACCTGGGCAATACCGCCGTAGTCCGGCATATTTCCGTCCAGTCCTGGGTCCTTTCCGTATATGCCTCCGCCCGGGGAGGGAAAGGGCAAACATTCGATGAGGCCTCGGGGGAAATCTCCTTCAAAGGCAAGTCCTTCCGCAATTGGCTATGGCGCGAATCGCGGAAGCTGTTGCAACAAGCGAAAAAGGATTGCATCCTCTCGGCCCGTTACCGCTTCCAGGAACGACTGGTTTTCCAGTACCGGAACCGGCCATTGCCGGCGGAAGCCATGGAGATATGCTTCGCTTGCAGAATCCAGGATCGGGTGCATTCCCTGCAAGCGGGCCTGAAGGAACTCGTCTATCAACCGCATAAGCCCAAAGAGATTTTAAGGCTTAAATCGGTGAAACCGGCGGGAAAGAAAAATACGCTGGGCCATATCCTCGGCATGCCCCAGGCCGAGGCTCCCAAGCTCGCGAAAGACGCATCTTGCCGGCCTCAGCTACTGGTATACCACCCCGTCGCTGCGGCGGACAAACCCGGCCAACCGGATTTCCGGCGGCGTATCCCCAACGCGGATGTCTCCATCAAGTATTCATGAACAACCCGCGAGGGATCGGCAGTAAGCCGCTCAGCTCCCGCTCCGCAAGCCGCTAAGCCGGCTCCCCGGTTTCTCCGGCCGTTCCAGCAATTCCCTGACGGGTGGCCTCATTCTCTTTCCGCAAGGCCCCCAACTCGGGCAGGATATGCCGGGTATAGCAGTCGGGGCAAAGCGAATGCGTGAAGTCAGCGCCCACATGGGCCGAGAAATAGTTTTCCACGGTTTCCCAATAAGCTTGATCGTTGCGGATTTTCTTGCAGTACATGCAAATGGGCAGCAAGTCCTGGAGGATACCGATTTGGCGATGGAAGTCCAGGATCCGGGAGGCCACCCGCAAGCGCACCGCAAGGGTATCCAGATCGATGGGCTTGGTCAGGAAATCATCCACGCCCGCGTCCATGGCTTCGTTCAGCTTGTCACGGCCCTGATAGGACGTAACCGTCATGAAAAAGGAATATTCGCCGCTCTTGCGCTGGCGCACGCGTTTACATAGGTCGATTCCGGATTGACCCGGGAGAATCCAGTCGCTGATGATGATCTGGAATTTTTGCGCCGACAAGGATAGCCAGGCCTTTTCCGCATCATCGACGGCGAGGACGGAATGGCCGAGTCCGTTCAGAAAGGCTTCGCAAAGGGCCAGGTTGACGGGATCATCTTCGACCAAAAGTATATTCATTGGAATATTAGCGGTTCACGCGGTTGCCATCGCTCGGGGATATCCTATCATTATTCCGTGCCGCCTTCACCGTTAAAGGAGTGGATTTTTGAAATCTGATCTGGCAGCCCCTCCCCTGCCTCCCGTGCGGATTCTGGTCGTGGACGATCATCCCGTCGTAAGGCAAGGCCTGGCCATGACCTTAGGACGGCATCCCGGCCTTACCGTGTGCGGAGAAGCCGCCAATCTGCGCGAGGCGCTGCTGGCCATCGACGCCGACCGCCCGGACCTGGTGCTTTCGGATCTGGTTCTGGAAGGGGCCAGCGGTCTCGATCTGGTGAAGGAAGTCCGGACCAGGCATCCGGCCCTCCCCGTCTTGATCTTATCCATGCACGAAGAAGAGATCTATGGCGAAAGGGTGCTGCGCGCCGGCGCCCGGGGATACTTGATGAAAAACGAACCTCCCGAACGGATCGTGGAAGGTATTCGCACCGTGCTAAAGGGTGAGATCGCCATCAGCGACAGAATGAAAACGAAGATCCTGGGAAACCTGGCAGGCGGGAAGGAATCGAAAACCGTATTCTCTATCGATCGCCTCACGGATAGGGAGTTGGAAATCTTCAGGCTGGTAGGGGCAGGCTTATACACCCGGAAAATGGCGGACCAGCTTTCCTTGAGCATCAAAACCATCGAAGCGCATATCGCCCATATCAAACGGAAATTAGGGACAGAATCGGGCAAGGATCTCCAATTGCGCGCCTTTTCCTGGCTGGCCGATTCGAGGCCCAAACCGCCTTCCACTTGGGAAACGCCAGAGATCCCACCGGTTCCTGATCCTGACGGATCCCAGGCTGCTTAGGTTGACCTGCATTCAGGTCAACCTCTCCAACAATCCACAGGTCTCCGCGAATATGGCTTCCAGCCGAACAAGCATGATGCGCAGGCTTTCCCCATCGCCCGATTCGGATTCCGATTCCATCGCCTTCAGATGATTGAACATGGCGCGGGCGCCGATGGTCCCGCAGCCCCCCTTCATTCTATGCAAGCCCTTTATGAAAGCCTCCATACGCTGTTCCCGGAGGTCTTGCTCGACGGAATCCAGGGAAAGCCGGGTTGTATCGATGAAAAGCCTGATCAGCTTTTCCACCATCACGGATGCTTCCGCGCTTCCATCCGAGAGATTGTCCAGGCGTACCCAATCGACAGTGGCTTCACTGTCTTCAAAACCCGTGGCGGGACTGCGGTCCCAGTCTGACAGGCCTTCCTGGGGTTCGACCCCTACGGAAAGGGTTTGGGGATCCTCCCCCGGATTTGACGGCGGATTCCAATCCAAACCCGGCTTGACCCATTTGCGCACCATCAGGCCGATTTCCCCATAGGTGAATGGTTTGGAAACGTAATCATCCATACCTTCGGCCAGGCAGTGCTCCTTGACCCCGGCGGTGGCATGGGCGGTCAAGGCGATGATGGGGGTGTGCTGTCCTTCGCTTTCCCGCGCCCGGAATTTTCGGGTCGTTTCATAACCGTCCATTACCGGCATCTGGCAGTCCATGAAGACCAGATCATACGGCCGCTCCGACGTAGCCAACAGCGCGGAAGAACCGTCCAGCACGGTTTCCACCGTGCAGCCCATGCGTTTCAGCATAGCGGAGGCGACGGTGAGATTGACGGGATGATCGTCCACCACCAGCACCAGGGGCGGCTCCATCCACTCGCCCAGGCCCGATGGACCCGACTTTTCCTTATCCCTGTCGGCCGCGTCCCCGCCTTCCCAGTCCGGAAGGGCCTTCCGGATGGCGGCCTGGATGTCCGCGTTCCGGAAGGGTTTGGTAAGGATGCCCGCCGCGCCCGCGGCCAAGAGCCTGGCGCCTTGGGATTGCGCGATGAAGGGTAACGTGCAGAGTACGGGGATGCCCGATTCCGCGGCGGAGGCGAGAATGCGCAAATCCCCTTCAAGCCCGGCCCCATCCGGAAGGATCGAGAGGACGGCCAATGTGCGCGTCCCGGGAGCGGCACCCGCCGACAGTTTCCGCCGCATTTCCTCCCCGTCCGTCCAAGCCTGGGTTTCGAAACCGAAGCGGTGCAGGCTTGCGGTCAAGGGCGCAAGGTATCCCCGTTGGGACTCCAGCATCCAAGCGACCACCCTTTTCCGCTCCGCGCCGTCGGCATAGGCGGGGAGCGGAAATCCGGAAGATTCCCCCAACCTGACCGTGAATCGGAACGAGGACCCCCGCGGTATCCGGTTCTCGGCCCAAATCCGTCCGCCCATCCTCTCCACCAATTCCTTGCTGATGGCGAGCCCCAGGCCCGTGCCGCCCACCTTGCGCGACAGCGAGGCGTCCCCTTGCCGGAACGGCTGGAACAACCTTTCCCGGCTGGCCACGGAAAGACCCGGGCCTTGATCGGTGATCTCGAATAGAATCTCGCATTGCCCCGAGCCGCGCGAAAGCAGCTTGCTGTTGATGCATACTTCGCCCCGATCCGAGAACTTGACGGCATTGCCGATCAGGTTCATGAGCACTTGCTGGAGCCGAACGGGATCCCCCAGCACCCTGCCCGGCAAATCCGGATCCGGTCTGCTCACGATCTCCATGCCTTTTTTCTGCGCCGTCTCCAGCACGGATGTATAGGCGCTTTCCACGATGGACTCGAGGGCGAACTCGCTGACGTCCAATTCCAGATGCCCGCTCCCGATCTTGGAAAAATCCAGAACCTGGTTGATCAGGGCCAGCAGATGCTCGCCGCTTTCACGGGATGCGCGCGCATAACTTTGCTGTTC
>JBDSWM010000289.1:0-26537 GCA_039926685.1 Fibrobacteria bacterium
CGGACGAGAAAACCGATCGCATCCTGGGCGTGCACATCATCGGACCCAGGGCCGGGGATTTGATCGCGGAGGCGGTGGCGGCCATCGAATTCGGCGCCAGCGCCGAAGACATCGCCCGCAGCTCGCATGCCCATCCCACCCGGGCGGAAGCCATCAAAGAAGCGGCCCTGGCGGTGGACGGCCGGGCCATCCACATCTAAGCCCCCGCCTTCCAGGCGTTGCGGCGCTAAGGCGCCACCACTTCGGATGCGAATTCAGCGGCCCGATGCCCGCCATCGCAAAACGGCTTGTTCTTGCTTTGGCCGCAACGGCACAGGAAGACGGGCTTGCCCGCTTCCGTTATGAACCCCTTGCCGGCGGAATCGCACAATTGGAAATCGCCTTCAATTTTCAAAGGACCATTTTTGAGTATGGAAAGCTTGCTGCTCATGGTACGCCTTTCTAAGGGTTGGACAGATTATCCCACAGCAAAGATAACCCCGGCTCTTCCATGGACGGGCCCGGGCGATTATGATAAGTTCTAACGGTCATGCCCCCTTCCCCGCCTCCCGCCGGCATCCGCCTGGTCATCACCGATATCGACGGCACCTTACTCGACGATGACGGCAATCTCCCCGCCTTGAATCGCCTGGCCTTGGAGCATTGCCGCGCCATGGGCGTGCGCACCTGCCTGGCCACGGGGCGCCGCTGGACCACCTGCCTGCGCCTTCTCGATCGCCTGGATCTCAACGGCCTGATCGATTTCTGCATTCTGAACAACGGCATGATCGTGCGCGATCTGGCCGGAGACCGGATGCTTTCACGCCGCGACTTTCCTTTCGCCTTGCTGCTGCAAGCGGCGGAACGTCTCAACGCCTTGAACCTGGACCCCGTCGTGCTCGGCCACAACGCCGACGGGCGTACGCCGGACGTATTCCATCGTAACGATGCCCTGATGAACGGGGATTTCATCGCCAAGAACATCCCCCATGCCCGCCATCTCGGCGATTGGGGCGAACTGCGGGACGCGCACCTGGTCGAGCTAGTCCTCATCGGCCGCCGGGAGGATTTGCAAACGGCAGCGGATGCGCTGGCCGGGCTGGATGTGGAGATCGTCATCCTGCGCAATACCTTCTACAAGGAATACATGCTGGAGATCACGCCCAGGGGCATTTCCAAGCTGCTGGGGGCCAATGAATTGCTGGCGCATCTGGGCCTTTCGAGCCATCAGGCGATAGCCGTGGGCGACTCGGACAACGATTATGCCCTGCTGAAGGATTTCCCCATTTCCATCGCCGTGGCCAACGCGGAGGAGAAGATCCTGTCCGTGGCCAGGGAGCTGACGGGGAGCAATTCCAAGGGCGGATTCGGCCAGTCGGTGTTCAAGCATATCCCGCCAGCCTCCGGACGCATCGCCACGCCTACGTAACTTGCAAGCTGCTTAACCCGGAACCCATGGAATCGGAATGCTGATCGAAACCCTCACCGAAGCCGAAGCACGCGTGCTCGGGACCTTGCTGGAAAAAAGCCTGGCCACCCCTGACTATTACCCCATGACGCTGAACGCGTTGCGGAACGCCTGCAACCAGAAAAGCAGCCGGGACCCGGTGAGCGAGTACGATGAAGCCGCCTTGGCGTCGGCGCTGGCGGGCCTCAAACGCAAATGCCTGGTCACCTTCATCCCCTATGGATCGCAAGGGACCCAATTCAAGTACCGTCATTTCCTGGAAGACATCCGCTTCAACCTGGGCCGGCCGGAGCTGGCGGTACTGGCCGTGCTGCTGCTGCGGGGCGGCCAGACCTTGAATGAAATCCGGCTGCGCGCCTCCAGCCTCGAGCCCATCGATTCCTTGGAAACGGCGGAAAAAGTGCTCCGGGGCCTGGCGGAACGCGCCGAGCCCTTGGCGGAACTCCTGTCCAAACGGCCGGGATGGAAGGAACCGCGCTGGCGGGATACGGTGCGCGTGCATGGCGAGGAGCCGGCGTCATCCGACTCCTCGGAAGGAACGGCTGCGGAACATCCAAGGCCATCCCAGGATATCGAAGCCTTGCGGGAAGAGGTAGCCTTCTTGCGGAGCGAATACGCAGCCTTGAAAGCGATCGTGGATGGCATCAAAGCCGAACTGGGCGCCTAACCCTTTACCATCGAAGCTGCGGTCAAGCTTACTGTCATGCTAAGCTCAAGCCGGAGCCAACGCGCGCAACGCCTTCACCCTTAGCGTGCCCCCGGCCGCGAACAAACCATCCAGGCCTTCTTCGGGGCCCATGGCCTTCCAGGCCGACTCATCGTTCCCACCCGTCAAGTGATCGCCGTGCAGAAGCAATAAAGGTCCGACCGACGCGGTTTTCATCGCTGCCAGATAAGCGGACAGGCTTTCCTTGCGCGCGGAAGCGAATGGGCGCGGAAGCGCATCGGCCGTCAGCCCCAGATGGATTACCAGGATGTCGCAACCGGCTTCCGAAAAGGCCGCCGCATCCTCGGGCCGGCAGGCCAGGGCCATGGTGAAAAAGCCTTCGGCATGGGCTTGGCGCAAGCCTTCGATCTCCTGCGCCAAGCCCAGTCCGGAAGCATCCAAATCGGCGCGGAAGAATCCGTCCACCAGGCCGATGGTGGGGAAATTAACGACCCCTTCCAGCCCGGAGGATCGCCAGGCCGTGAAGGAAGGGCCCCGCAACATAAAGGGATCGGCCCAGCATACGCCCATGGCCACGGGGCAGGGCGCGCATAACGGAAGCAAAGCGGGGACGCCCCGCTCCGCATCCTGATTGGCGTTGCCGAGCGACACAAGCGCGGAAAGCAGTCCCGTTTCGCCCTGCGCGGACCGTTCCGGAAAATCGGGATGGTACACCAGCAGATCGGGCGCCAAGGGCAATAGGGCGCGCGCCTCGTCCGGGGAAGCGCAGGCGGCCGCGAAGATGCGGTGACCCTTACGACGCCGGCTGCGCCAATATTCCACGCGCGGGGACGGATTCATGTCCCCCCTTCCCCATCCCGCAGGACTTCCTCCAAGGCCTCCAAGGCCGCGCTGGCGAAGGCCATATCGTTGATATGGAAGGGGACCCGTTGCACGCGCCGGATCCGCGTAGGCCGGATGCCCGTTTCCAGGGCGCGGAACAGGGCTTCATCGGCCGCCGGGTCGTGGAACGGCTGTCCGGGAGCATCCAGGGCGGAAATCCCGTGCTCGGGCAGGAGCACCACGCAAGGCCCGCGGCCCATGTTGAGCCGCTGCGCGATGAAACGGCCGATAGCCGTATTCTCCTCGGGGCTGGTGCGCATCAGGGTCACCAAGGGAGTATGCGAATAGAGCAGGCGGTGGCGGAAGCGCGCATGCAGGCTCGGGCGCGGCCCGAAATTCACCATGTCCAGGGCGCCCAAGCTCATCACGGCCGGCACGTTGTGCAGGGCCACCGCGTCGAAACGGCCCGGCACGGCGGGAAAAATGCCCCCCAGTAACGCGTCCGCTACCTCGGTGGTTGTCAAATCCATCAGGGCGCGGAAGCCGCCCCGCGCCGCCATCTCCTCCATGGCCGCCCCGCCCGTTCCCACCGCGTGGAAGACCACGCCTTCCCAACCCTTGGCTTCCAAGCCCGCGCGCACCATGTCCACGCAGGGGGTGGTGACGCCGAACATGGTGAGGCCGACGGCCGGGGCCGTGCCCTTCGCCGCCGCGCCCACGCCGGCCATGCCGGCGATGGCGAAGGCCGCGTTGCGCAAGACCTGGCGGGACAGGAAATTCAGACCGGCGATATCGGAGACGGGAAACACCATGGTCAAATCGGAGGTGCCCACGTAAGGGCGGGTATCCCCGCTGGCCAGGGTGGAAACCATCAGCTTGGGGACTCCCAGGGGCAAGGCCCGCAAGGCCGGGGCGATCAGGGCCGTGCCTTCGCTGCCCCCGAGTCCGACCGCTCCTTGCAGGCGGCCGGCCGCCAGTTCGGCCAGCAGGAATCGCGTGAGCGCTTCGCTCATGGCGTGAATGGCCGTTTCGCGCTCCTGTTCGGTGAATACGGCCCCGCGGCCGCCGGGATGGCTTTCCGCCACCTGCTCGCGCCCCACGTCCGGCACGATTTGGGGAGGACCCTTCAGGCTCACGTCCACCAGCACCACCTCCGCGCCGGCCTCGCGCGCAGCGTCGCCCAGAAACACCAGTTCGCGGCCCTTGCTGTCCAAGGATGCGATGGCGTAGACGCAAGCCTTCATTCCGGCTCCAGCCAGGCGTAGAAGGTTTTCCGCGTCACGCCCAAAGCCGCCGCGGCTTTGCTTTTGTTGCCGCCATGGGCGGATAAGGCATGGCGCGCCGCGCGCAAGCGTTCCGCGCGGCCCCCCCAGACCGGACCGGCGGAGAGGTTTTGCGCAGAGGGCGTATACTGGGCCAGAGACGCGAGAGGCGCTAGATTCGCCTGAGGGGCTAAGGGCGCGAGGGCCGTTAGAGCTGTAAAAGGCGCCGCGGCGGCCCCGGGGACAATCCCGCGCTGTTGCGAATGCGCGGGCGGGTCCTCCGGCCGAGAAGGTTGCATCAGGGGAGCGAACTCCTTTCCCTCCAAGAGCAGACCGTCTTCCAGCAAGGAGGCCTGGGTGAGCGCATGCTGCAGTTCCCGCACATTGCCGGGCCAATGGTGGCGGCGCATGCGGGCCAGGAAGCGCGCCGACACCCCGGAAATGCGGCGGCCCAGCTGAACCTGCAAGCGCGCCAGGATGTCTTCGATGAGGAGGGGGAGATCGTCCAGGCGATCGCGCAAGGCCGGTACCGCCAAGGTTACGTTGTTGAGGCGATGGTATAGATCGGCACGGAAGCGGCCCAGCTCCACAAGGCGCGCAAGGCTCTGGTTGGATGCGGCCACGATACGCACGTCCACGGGAATGGGCCGCTCCCCGCCTACCCGCATGATCTCCCGCTGCTGCAAGGCGCGCAAGAGCGCCACCTGACCGTGCGGGGAAAGATCGGCGATTTCGTCCAGGAACAAGGTGCCATGCTGGGCCAATTCGAACTTGCCCAGGCGTCGGCGATCCGCGCCCGTGAAGGATCCCTTCTCATGTCCGAACAATTCGCTTTCCAACAGGCTGTCCGGTATGGCCCCGCAATTCACGGTCACGAAAGGATGGGCCGCGCGCCGGTTATACTGGTGCAATTGAATGGCCACCAGCTCTTTGCCTACCCCCGATTCGCCTTCCACGTAGACGTTCACGTCGAAGGGCGCCACCCGGCGGATGGTCTGGAACAGCTTTTCCATGGGCTCGCTCTGGCCCAGGAGTGGGCCCAGGCCCGGGAGCCGGCGCTTGCCGTCCTTGGGCGGCGGCCCCGCCGAAGGCTTCCAGGTTTGCAGGATTACGCTCTTGAAACGGCGCACCGTGCTGTCCAGGATGCCGCCCACGGGCAGGCGTTCGAACACCGATCCGCCCGCGAATCCGTCCAAGGGGCAATAGCGCAGCAGCTCTTCCAGATCGTCCGGTTCCGTGACCGCGCCGCCGAAAGCCAGGCAGATGGGGTTGCGGCCCCCTGACTTGGCCGCGTCCAGCATGGCGCGCAAGGCGCTCTGGTTCAATTGCAGCATGTCGCGCGTGGCGTGCACGTCCTCGGGTTGGCGCGTCAGCCCCAGGTGCAGGATCAAGGCGCCGACTCCCGCCTCCGCGAAGGCGCGCGCATCCGCAGGCGTGAACACGAATCCGTAGGTCCCGAACCCCGCGGCGCGGGCCGCCTTCAGCAAAACGATCTCGCTTTCCACCCCCCGGCCCCGGCGCTCCCAAGCCATCCTCAGCGAGCCGTCCAGGAATCCCGCCGCGGGCCAATTGCACACCCCCGTAACACCCAGGGAACGGTATCGTTCCAACAGCCCGGGGAGGGGATGATGGGGATCCCCGCCTTGGGCCCCGGCCACCACCGGCAGGCCCATGGATACGGGAAGGATATGCTCGCCGAGAAGCCGCAACGTCTGGGCGTTGGCATTGCCGAAGGGAAGAAAGGACGGCAGCGAACCTTGTCCCATGTTCCGATAGACGCCCGCATTCAAGGCGAACAGGAAGTCCGCACCCGCTTCGGCCGCGCTGCGCGCCACCTGGCCGGAACCTGCCACTACGGCCAAAACCGGCTTTCGACCCGAGCCGTCCAGGGGTGTATAGGCTGTATCCATATCTGTATACCTAAGATAAACCTATCCCTTTTTTCGCGCAGGGGAATCCGAAGCCGCTGTGGGAGGGGTGGCCGCATCGATTGCGAACTGGTCTACTTCATTGTTGTTAATTCGCCGGAGCACCTGGTTCTATGCCCGGGAATCATGGCCTGCAGAGGATTTTTATCAGGGAATAAGGGAAGCGGAATAAAAAAACCATAAGTCAGGATTGGACATAAACTTATGCACCCATGAACAACATAAAGGTAGGCCAGTTTGGAAGGGTCGGGGAAAAAGACGGGGCTCGGCATGAACCTGGTTCGTCGAGGGTGGGGCTCAAGCGAACATAGTTTGATAGCCCATGCCGAGCTTTCTCGTCTATAGTTGGACAAAAAGCAAATACCATGCCGGCATTCCCTCCCCAAATGGACTCCCGAAAAACGGACGGAAACGCGATTTTGGTTTGCGGTCCCAGTACCTTTTCCAAGGCGCCCCACCTGATCCGTATACATGTATACATCACCTGCATGCGGTTTTATGCTGGCTTTTATATGCCCTCTAGCTGGTACTTTTCACCACTCTTTTGGCCGTTAACTTCACCGAGCAATGCCTTAATGCCGCCTTGGGGTTCCACTGTATATCTGATGGTGAATATTGTTTACCGTCTGCGGGTAAAACCTGACCAGCCAGGAAGGCTGATAGATCCGAAAGGACGGTTAATTCGGTCAATACGCCGCTATTTGGGCGCATGCTATTCCCAATGGAGGCTTGGCATAACGATTGCTTCCATATGCGATTCTTGAATCACTTCAGGTCTTTTAGAGGCAGTGCGCCTATATTTCCTTCACTTTAATAGGTTTTTGCACCCACACATCGGTACCTGGCCTTCTATGGGAAAAGGACGGCTGAGGATCGGATTTCGATTTGGATTGGAAAGGCATTTATGGCGAAAAAAATCAGAGTTGGCATCGTCGGATTGGGTTTCGGTTCGGAATTCATCCCTATTTATCAACGGCATCCCGATGCCATCATGCATTCCATTTGCCAACGCAACCCCGAAAAGCTGAAGCAAGTCGGGGACGCCTTCAAGATCGAAAAGCGCTTCGCCAAATTCGAGGACATGCTCAAAGATCCCGAATTGGACGCCGTCCATATCAATTCGCCCATCCCCGATCATGCGCCCATGACCTTGGCCGCCCTCAAGGCCGGCAAACACGTGTCTTGCACCGTGCCCATGGCCACCAGCGTGGAGGACTGCAAGAAAATCGTGGACCTGGTCAAGCAAACCGGCCTCAAATACATGATGGCGGAGACGGTGGTCTATTCGCGCGAGTTCCTGTTCGTGAAGGAACTGTATACCAACGGAGAGCTGGGCAAGATCCAATACCTGCAAGCCAGCCATCAGCAGGATATGGACGGGTGGCCGAATTACTGGCCGGGCCTTCCCCCCATGCACTATGCCACCCATTGCGTGGGACCGTGCCTGGCCCTCACCCGCGCCGACGCGGAAACGGTTTCCTGTTTCGGATCCGGGACCATCCGCAAAGAGCTCATCGGCCAATACAATTCCCCTTTCGCGGTCGAGACCGCGCATGTCAAATTCCGCAACTCGGACATCACTGCGCGCGTCATCCGCTCCTTGTTCGACACCGCCCGCCAATACCGGGAAAGCTTCGACGTGTACGGCGACAAGAAGTCCTTCGAATGGCCTTTGATCGAAGGCGAGGACCCTATCATCCACACCGCCAAGAAGGCGGAACATGAAATCCCCGCGCGGGTCAAGGTGCCGGACTTCGCCAAGCTGCTCCCTAAGGAAATCCAGAACTTCACCACCAAGGGCGTTTACGACGCGGACGATCATGCGCATCTTTCCTTCATCCAAGGCGCCGGCCATGGCGGATCCCATCCGCATCTGGTGCATGAGTTCATATCCGCTCTGATGCAGGGCCGGGATCCCTATCCCAACCAGATCCAGGCCGCCAATTGGACATGCACGGGCATCCTGGCGCATGAATCCGCCCTGCGCGGCGGCCAGCCGATGCGGTTGCCGGAGTGGACCTACACGTGGTGAATGGATTAAGCGTTGGTCATGGGATTGCTTCAAAATCAGCGAGAGGTAGAGCTAAGATGAAAATTGGGTTTGGCAAGTACTCATTGAGCATGGTTTGCGCCGCTATCGCGGCCTGGGTTCCGGTCCGAGCGGAAGTGGAACGGGCGCCTATCCGCGTGGAAACCAATATGGATCTGGGCCAGTTGGTTAAAGGGGAGCTTTCCCCGGGAACGGAGCAAAGCGGTCAATTCCTATCCCGCACCGGCGTGCTGCTAAGCCAGGTGGGAACCATCAACAAGAAACTTGATATCACGGTAAGCGTAGGGGGCCTGTTCTGGTATTCCCTCCCCGCAAGCACGGGCGCGCCTTATACCCGGCTTGTCAAATTCGGGCCCGGTGTAGGCCAGGCTTCGGGCCTGTACAAGTTCGGGGATGTGGAAAGCCCTGCCGCCTATCTTGAATTCGGCTATTTCCCGGAAAAGTACAATCCGGACGCGAAAAACCTGGGAGAATACCAATTCCGTTCGGGCACCTATCCCGGCTATTTGTGGACGGGCGGCTGGTCGATCGTGAACAGCGCCGCCTATATGGCGCAAGGCGCCAAACTGACCTTGCCCACTTTCGGCGGAACGCTCACCCATAACCTGATGCTCTTCATGGAGCGCGATTTCGAGCCCACCTATGATCTTTCGCCCAGCTATCAGATCGGCTTTAAGCCCTCGGAAGGCTTCAGCATGGGACTGGGAGTCACCTGGGCCCACGGCATTCCCATCAAGCCCAGCGTTACCACCCCGCATGATCGGGCGAATGCCTATGCCGGAGACACTCCTCTGGCCCCTTCTGATTGGCAAAAGCCCGGCTTCGACCTGACCGACCCGCATGTGGTTCCCGACGGGGATGCGAAATTAGGCACGACGGCGCCGGACGGCCAAGCCTATGTTACGGTGGCTCAAAACGGCACCCCCACCTCATCGCTTTCCTATTACACGTTTCAGGGTTTGAAGGTTATGGGTCGCGCGGCTATCAATCCCCAGGCTTGGCTGCAATCCGAAATGCTCGGACCGGAGGATTTGAAGCTATACGGGGAATTGGCCGTTCTGGGCATCAAGGATTACCCCTTCTACTATGACAAAATCAGCGAGCGGATTCCCGTCATGGTGGGCTTCAATGTGCCCACCTTTAAGCTTTTTGACATTTTTTCGGTGGAAGTCGAGTATTACAAGTCGAATTTCCAAAACAATATCCGGCAGGCTTTCTATAACAGCTATCCTATCTGGGAATTGCCGCCTAGCCAAACCGCGGCTACCTATCCTGCCTTTGCCGATTCTTCCAATCTTGTCAAGGAAGACGATATCCATTGGTCCGTTTACGCGAAAAAGTCCCTTTATGAAGGCCTGGACCTGTATTTGCAAGTAGCCAGCGACCATATGCGCGTCATGTCTTTCCAAGCCGAGCCTTCAGAGCTCGAAGTCACCCGGAAGCCCGGCCAATGGTATTATCTGGCCCGTCTTCAGATGGGGTTTTAACCAGCGAAAAAACCGTTCTCGGTATACTTTGACAATATCAAACTTTTCTTTTGGGGGATGTATGGGGATCAAGAATACTCAACATGGGGGGGCCAAGGCAGCATTCCTATGTATGGCGGCGCTCGTCTTTGGCGCCACCGGGGCAAAGGCCCAAGCGCCTTTGGTGACCAATCTTAAGAAGATCCTGGTTCTGGATAAAAGCCAGGGCGGCGCCAACGGCCATCTTGAGAGCCGGCGCGATCTGAACGCCGCGCTCAAGAAACTGGGCACCGAGAAGGGCTTCACCGTCACGACCATCGGCCAGAATGACGCCGCCTCCAAGATTGCCTCGGAATTCTCCGCGACCAGCCTGGCCACCTATCAGGCGGTGCTGTTCAGCAACAACGACGGCGTGGACGCCCAGTTGGATGCGACCAGCAAGGCCAATCTCGAGGCTTTTGTCAAAGCCGGCGGCGGTTTCATTCCCATCCATGCCGCTTCGGCTTTCATTTCGAATTGGCCTTGGCTGACCGGCGTACTCGTGCGCAGCTTTTACGGTCCCCATGGCAACAACCAGCCCAAAGCCAATGTACTGCATGATGCGGAAGGCAATAAAGACGGGACGGAAACCAAGGGCATCTTCAAAGGCCTCACGGCACCAACGGCTTTCCTGGACGAATACTATTCCTTCACCTCCACCCCGAGAGGCACGGCCGGAGTGACCGTCCTGCTGACGGTCGACGAGAAAACCTTTTCCGCCACCGTCAACGGAGCCATGGGTGCCGATCATCCGGTGGTCTGGTCCAAGACCGATGGCAAGGGCCGCGTAGTCCACTTGTCCATGGGCCATAGCTGGTCCACCAACAATGTGTTCACGGCGCAAACCTCCTACTTGGAGAAATACCTGTATGGAACCCTGCGTTATGTGGCCGGTGACTTCGTGGGATGCACCGACAACAAGTATACCGAGTACAATGCGGATGCGACCAAAAGCGACGTCGCCGCTTGCAAGACTCTTGGCACGACCTCGATTGTCCGTCCCGACGGTTCGGATATGCAACCGCTGGTTTCCCGGGAAGCCGGCAGGCAGCTCGTCAACGTGTCCATCCGGACCGCCGGCGCGAATTCAGTGACCATATTGGACGTTTCCGGCAAGGTCGTTCAGTCGCGGTCCGGCGTAGGCCCCGTCTCTTACTCCCTGCCGATTCCGGCCAAGAGCGGCATCTACACCGTCGTGGCCAAATCCGGCGGCAAGATGACCCATTCGCGCGTGACCGTTCTCTAAGCCAAGCTTTTTTCCGGCGTCAAGAGTCACCGCTCTTGACGCCACTCGTTCGATTGTATTTTCACAGTTCCGTAGTCTACCCGACTCAGACCGACATGACTTTCCAAGGACCCTAAGGCGATAAGCCATGCGTCCTTTTTTTTCCCGGCTTGCGCTTGCAGCCCGGTGTTTAATTCGATTTTCCGTTTTTGGTTTCCGTTGACGATGGTGAACTTTTCCATGGGAGGATATATGTGGATCATGAATGCGCGAATCGGCGGCTTCAAGGCGTTTGTGCTGGGCATGACGGTGTTGGCATGCGATACAACCAACTCCCAGGCGCAAGCCCCGGTATTGGTCACCAAACTCAAAAAGATCCTGGTTCTGGATAAAAGCCAGAACGGCGCAAACGCCCATCTCGAGAGCCGGCGCGATCTGAATGCAGCGCTCAAGGAGCTGGGCGCCGAAAAAGGCTTCACCGTCACGACCATCGGCCAGAACGACGCCGCGTCCAAGATTGCCTCGGAATTCTCCGCGACCAACCTGGCCACCTATCAGGCGGTGCTGTTCAGCAACAATGACGGCGCGAGCGCCCAGTTGGATGCGACCAGCAAGGCCAATCTGGAAGCCTATGTCAAAGCCGGCGGCGGATTCATTCCCATCCATGCGGCCTCGGCCTACATTTCGAATTGGCCTTGGCTTACCGGCGTGCTCGTGCGCAGCTTTTACGGTCCCCATGGCGACAATATGCCCAAAGCCAATGTCGGGCATGATGCGGAAGGCATGAAAGAAGGAACGGAAACCAAAGGCATCTATAAAGGCCTGACGGCTCCGACGGCTTTCCTGGATGAATTTTATTCCTTCTCGACCACGCCCAGGGGCACGGCCGGGGTGACCGTTTTACTGACGGTCGACGAAAAGACCTATTCCGCGACCGTTAATGGAGCCATGGGCATTGACCATCCGGTGGTATGGTCCAAGACCGATGGCAAGGGCCGCGTGGTCCACATGTCGATGGGCCATAGCTGGTCCACCAACAATGTATTCACCGCCCAGTCCTCCTACTTGAAGAAATACCTGTATGGAACCCTGCGCTATGTCGCGGGCGATTTCGTGGGTTGCACGGACAACACGTTCAGCGAGTACAACCCGGATGCGACCAAAAGCGATCCCGCTGCCTGCAGGATTCCCGGTGCATCGTCCATACTCCGCCCTGATGGCGCGGATATGCGGCCCTTGGTTTCCAGGGAGGCGGGCGGTCAGCTCGTGACCGTGTCCATCCGGTCGGTCGGCGCGCATTCGGTGAGCATGCTGGACGTGTCCGGGCGGGCCATCCATTCGCGCAATGGCGTAGGCCCTATCGCTTATTCCTTGCCGCTTCCCGCCCACAGCGGCATGTATACCGTGATGGCCAGATCCGGTGGAAAAACGACCCGTTATCGCGTGACGGTTATCTAGGCCGCATTCGGCTTCGGCTTGGTATCGCTGCGGATGTCCAGCACCCGCATGCATTGCGCCGAGGCCACGGACAGCAGGCAATAGCTCAGGAACCACCAGAACCCGGGCTCCAGTTTGGCCGTGACGCCTTCGGCCGCCCCCGCGGCCAGATAGGCCAGGAAAATCCCCATCACGAACACGTCCGCCATGGACCATTTCCCGATCGCGCTTACGAACCGATGCAATAGGGAGCGGAACGGCGCGCGCTTCAGGGCCAGCACGTAGAGCAGGACCAATCCTTTGGCGACGGGTATGGCCACGCTGAACAGCAGGATGAGCCCCGCCACCAGGGTGTTTCCCGTATCATACAAGTTACGGATGGTCCCGAGGATGCCGCGCGTCTGGTGGAAGATTTGCATCTTGCCCAGGAACGGCAGGGTCGGGGAAATGTCCAAGGTCAGGGCCGGCCGGTATAATCCCGGAACCAAGCAGACGAAGGAGGCGAAGAGGAGTATCAGGGCCAAGGCATTGGCGATGCGCGGGTTCATGCAGCCAATTTAGCTAATCTTTAGCGAGCGCCCCGAAGCGCCGCCATCGAGGAGCCCCCATGCAGCCCAAAGACCCACTCACCTGCGCCGTTTGCAATCGCCTTTTTCCGCGCCGCGCCTGCGCGTCCATTCCCGCCTTGCGCCCGTCCCTTAAGGCGCGCTTGGCCAAGGCCCATCCCGGATGCGATGCGGAGGGATGGATTTGCATGGAAGACCTGAACAAGGTGCGCACCGGAGTCGTGGAGGCGTTGCTGGCCTCGGGCACGGGAGAGATGACGCGGGTGGAGGCGGAGGTGGTGGAAAGCATCCGCCGGGAGGAATTGCTGACGCGCAAGCTGATGGACGAGGAGGAGGATGCGCCTATAACCTTCGGCCAACACATGGCGGACAAGGTGGCCAGTTTCGGCGGCAGCTGGTCCTTCCTGATGGCCTTCGCCGGCTTCCTTTCCGTCTGGATCTTGCTCAATGCGGCCCTGGCCCTGTTTTTCCGCGGCCGCGCCTTCGATCCCTATCCCTTCATCCTGCTCAACCTCATCCTATCCTGCCTGGCCTCGGTGCAGGCTCCCATCATCATGATGAGCCAGAACCGCAAGGAGGCGCGCGACCGGAAACGCGCCGAGAATGACTACAAGGTCAACCTCAAGGCGGAACTGGAAATCCGCGGATTAAAGGAAAAGATGGACCATTTGCTGGACCATCAATGGCAATACCTGATGGAAATCCAGCAGATCCAAGTGGATTTGATGGAGGAAATCGCCCGCCGGAAGCATTGATTCCCGGACGGGCCCAGCCTAGTTCAGCTTGGCGATAAGGTTGATGGGCGTGGCCGCCAGCGCCTGGGACACGGGGCATCCCTTTTTGGTGGCCTCGGCCAGCTCCTGGAACTTTGCGGCGTCGATGCCGGGGATCTCCGCCTCGGTGCGCAAATCGATTTTGGTGATCTTGAACCCCTCGCCCACCTTCTCGATATAAACGTCGGCTTCGCTCTGGATGCGCTTGGGGGTGAATCCGGCCTTGGTCAAGCCGCCGGACAGGGCCATGGAAAAGCATCCGGCCAAGGCGCCCCCTATCAGCTCTTCCGGGTTGCTGCCGTTCCCGTTTTCGAAGCGGCTGGCGAAGGAGAAGGGTTGCTCAAAGCGCCCTCCGAACGACATTTGTCCGTTTCCGCTCTTGAGATCTCCGAGCCAGGTGGCTTTGGCTTTGCGTGCAGGCATGTGCTTACTCCTTCTGAAGTGGTTGGGGCGCGGAAGGAATCCGGCCCGCGGGAGTAAGGTAATTTTCCCGCGCCGGGAAGCAAAGCGGATCGGGTCAGCGGACTCCGAGCTGGCGCATTTCCGCCACCGAGGATACGGAAACGTTCAAATCGCGCAGGAGGCCGTCGTGGATGCCGTAGATCCAGCCATGCACGGTGATTTCCTGCCCCTGGCCCCATGCGTCCTGCACGATGGTGGTATTGCAGACGTTGAACACCTGGCTGGCCACGTTCATTTCGCACAGGCGGTTGACGCGCTCGCCGGGATCCTTGATGGCGTGGATCTCCTTTTCATAGTGGAAATAGATTTCGCGCACGTTGCGGAGCCAATTATCGATAAGGCCGTGCGGGCGGTCTTCCATGGAAGCGGCGACTCCGCCGCAACCGTAATGGCCGCACACGATGATATGCTTGATCTGTAGGACGGAGATGGCGTATTGCATCACCGACAGGCAGTTCATATCGGTATGCACCACCAGGTTGGCCACGTTGCGGTGGACGAAAAGCTCGCCCGGCAAAAGGCCCACGATTTCATTGGCCGGAACGCGGCTGTCGGAACAGCCTATCCACAGGTACTTGGGGGATTGCTGCTTGGTCAGCTTCTGGAAGAATTGGGCGTCCGTCTTGAGGATGTTCTTGGCCCATTGCCGGTTGCTCGCGAAAAGATTGCTCAGATTTTCCATATCCGGAAAACTAAACAAAATCCGTCCCGCCGGGCGCGGCGATGGAGCGCGGCCCCCAGAACTTATTTTAGTTTTCCCCCATGCAATCCGCCATCGTCTGCGAGAACCTGGAAAAAACCTACCGGAACGGGGTCAAGGCCCTGGCCGGTGTATCCTTCCATGTGCGGCCGGGGGAGATCTTCGGCCTGTTGGGCCCCAATGGCGCGGGCAAAAGCACCACCGTGCGCATACTTGCCACCTTGACCCGCCCCGATGGAGGCAAGGCCTCGGTGGCCGGCTGCGACGTGCTGGCCGATCCGCTGGGCGTGCGCTTGCGCCTGGGCTTCGTGGCGCAGGCTTCCGGCGTGGATAAGTGGGCCACCGGACGCGAGAACCTTACCCTGCAGGCGCATCTCATGCGCGTGCCCAAAACGGAAGTGGGCTCCCGCGTCAAGACCTTGCTGGACTGGGTGGCCCTGACCGAAGCCGCCGACCGCGTGGTCAAGACCTATTCCGGGGGCATGAAAAGGCGCTTGGATCTCGCCATGGGAATGGTCAACGATCCCGCCGTGCTCTTCCTGGACGAACCCACCACGGGCCTGGATCCGGAAACCCGCGCGGCCCTGTGGCGGGACCTGAAGCGCCTGCGGCAGGAGCGCAACCTCACAGTCCTGCTCACCACCCATTATCTGGAGGAAGCGGATCATCTCTGCGACCGCCTGGCCATCGTCGACCACGGCAAGGTGGTGGTGGAAGGCACCCCGGCCGAATTGAAGGCCCGTATCAGCGGCGATACGGTGGCCCTGGAGGTGGGCGAATCGGGGGATTGCGGACGCATGGCGGCCCTGCTTTCGGCCTTGCCCGATGTATTGCAAGCCTCGGCGGAAGGGACCCGCGTGCTGGCGCGCGTTCGGCAAGGCGCCACCGCCCTGCCCGCTCTCATCACCGCTGGGGAACGCGCCGGGATCACGGTGCGATCCGCCACCCTGAGCCGCCCGTCTCTGGACGATGTCTACCTCCACCATACCGGGCGCCGCTTCCAGGGAGAAGGCAAGGGCGGGGAGAAACAAGGCGGAGGCGCGGCATGAACGCCTTTCTGTCCGATACCGGCCACCTGCTCGTGCGCCATCTGCGCACCACCATGCGCCTTCCCATCTGGATCGCCGTCACCTTGACCCAGCCCGTCATCTGGCTCACCGTTTACGGCCAGCTTTTCCGCCGCGTGGTGGAGATTCCGGGCTTCGGCGCGGGCTCGTACATCCAGTTCCTGACGCCGGGCGTGGTCATCATGACGGCCCTGTTCGGATCTGCCTGGTCTGGCATGGGCATCATCGAGGATCTCTCGGAAGGGGTCATGGATCGCCTCCTGGCCACCCCCGTGAGCCGCGCCGCCCTGATATCCGCGCGCGTGCTGCACGCCGCCCTTACCGTGGCTGTGCAATCCGTCATCATCCTCCTGTTCGGCATGCTCCTGGGCGCGCGCGTGGCCGGCGGCATTCCCGGCTTCCTGGCCATCCTGGTATTGAGCTCCCTGCTGGGAGCGGGCATGTCGGCGCTATCCAACGGCCTGGCGCTGATCACGCGCCGAGAGGAAACCTTGATCGCCGTGGTGAACTTCTTCGGCCTGCCGCTCACCTTCCTGTCCACAGCTTTCATGGCGGCGGATCTGATGCCTGGCTGGATCCGGGCGTTGTCGCGCGCCAACCCCGTCAATTGGGCCGTGATCGCATCCCGGGACGCCATGCTGGGGCAGGCCTGGGGTAACGTGGCCGTTTCGGCGGCGATGCTGCTGGGATTCGTGGCGGCCGCGGTAGGAGTGGCCACCCAGGCGTTCAAGGCTTATCGGCGTTCTTCTTGATTACTTGTGCAAAGCGTCTTTATTCGAGGAGGGGCCGCGGGTTCCGCCCAGTTTGGCGCGGATTCTCGCGTGCAGATCCTCGGCCGTGAAGGGTTTCTGGAGAAAGCCTTCACCCATTTCCGCGCCGGCCCCGGTAAGGGCGTGATCTTCAGTGTATCCGGACATATACAGGATGCGCGTATCCGGATTCATTTCCCCGAACCGTTGCGCCAGGCGTCGACCGTTCATCCCCGGCATCACGATGTCCGTCAGCAACAGATCGATGGGGCGCAAGGAACGCTCCGCAATTTCAAGCGCTTCATCCCCTGAGGCCGCAGCCAGTACCGCATATCCTTCCTGCTCCAGAATGCGCTTCACGTACTCCAGCACGGCGCTTTCATCCTCCACCAGCAGGATGACCTCGCCTTTCCCGGCGGCGGCCTTCTCCAGGACGGGATCCACCCGGGCCGTTTCGGCCGGAACCATCCGGAAAGCGGGCAGGAATACGCGGAAGGAGGATCCGCGGCCTTCCTCGCTGACGACCATGACGCTGCCTCCGCTTTGCTTGGCGATCCCGTACACGCTGGACAATCCCAACCCGGTGCCTTTGCCCACCTCCTTGGTGGTGAAGAACGGCTCGAAAGCCCGGGCCAGGACTTCCTTGCTCATGCCTACTCCGTTGTCGCTCACCGTGAGCACGGCGTATTGCCCGGGCGGGGAATCCAGATGCTTGGCCGCGTATTCCGCATCCACGGAAAGGTTACTGGTGGCCAGGGTGAGAATGCCGCCATGTGGCATCGCGTCCCGCGCGTTCACGGCCAGATTGAGGAGGATCTGCTCCACCTGTCCGGGATCGGCCTTGACCATGGTACCATCGGACGCCAATTCGATTTTCAATTCGATATGCTCGCCGATGAGGCGCAGCAGGATTTTCTGGAACTCCTGGACGATGTCGTTCAGGTTCACCAGCTTCGGCTGCATCACTTGCTTGCGGCTGTAAGCCAGCAATTGCCGGGTGAGCGTCGCGGCGCGTTCGCCTCCATTGCGGATTTCCCGCAGGTAATCATGCAAGGTCCCCTGCGGGACCATCTCCAGGGCCAAATCGCTGTAGCCGTTGATGGCCGTGAGCAGGTTGTTGAAGTCATGGGCGATGCCGCCGGCCAGCTTGCCGATGGCCTCCATCTTCTGCGCTTGGCGGAGATGTTCCTCCGTCTCGCGCAATTGGGAAAGATTGCGGGTGACGATGGCTAAAGCGGTGCTCTCCGGGTCGTCATGCTCATTGAACGTGAAGATATTGCACCAAACGGGGATGGTTTTGCCGGTGCCGGAATGGCGCAAGCGGATTTCGCCCTCCCAACGCCCGCGCTGCTGCACCCTGGTCAGGATGCGGCCCGCTTCGGGAACATCCTCAGGATCGATCAGGCCCAGCAGCGATGTGCCCATGGCCGGATCCAGTCCCGCTATGCCTATCATGCGCTTTCCGGCTTCATTGATGAAGGTCAGGCGCCCGTTGGGACTGCCCAATCCCACGAAGTCGGAGCTTTGCTCGACCAGGGCCAGGAACTTATGGGCCTGCTTCTCGGCGTCCTGCGCCTCTTGCCGCGCCCTGCGTTCGCGCGCGCGCACTTCCGATATTTCCAGGCGCGCAGCGATGCGGACCAGCAATTCCCTGCTCGAGAACGGCTTGACCAGGTAATCATCGGCCCCGGCTTCGATGCCTTCCAAGGTGGCCTCCTCGCCCGCACGGGCTGAGAGCATTATCACCGGCAAGGACGCCGTATCGGCATGGGAGCGGATTTCCTTGAGCATGCCGAACCCGTCCAATCGCGGCATCATTACATCGGTGAGAACCAGGTCGGGAGGATTCGCACGGATCGCTGTCAAGGCGGCCTGGCCGTCCCCGGCGGTTTCCACGCTCCAATGGGGTTTGAGCAGATGGACAAGGTATTCGCGCATGTCCGCATTGTCTTCCGCGAGCAGGATGCGGAAAGGCTTTCCGGAACCACTGCCCATCCCTATGGGAGGTAGGGCCGCCGCAACATCCGCGAAAGCCTGCGACCCGGCTCGGCCCGTGAAACCTTCCTTGGCTATGGCCGTGGCGAATAGCGGAGCGGTCTGCCACCGCTGTGAGTGTAAGGTTTTAGCATCGTCCGCCGGGAGGATTTTTTCGCCGGCGAGATGGGCCCGGCCGCGGGGGATGGAGACGATAAAGCGCGAACCCTTCCCGATTTCGCTTTCCACGGTGACGGAACCGCCGTGAATCTGAGCCAGATCCTGCACCATCGCCAGGCCGATGCCAGATCCCTGCTGGGCTATGGAACCGGCATTCCGGACGCGGTGGAACCGATCGAAAATGCGCGGGAGGTCTTCTTTGGAGATTCCTATCCCGGTATCGGCGACTATGGCTTCGAAGCAGTCCCCGTTCAACCGCAGGGATAAGCTGATTTTCCCGCTGGGAGTGAACTTGTAGGCGTTGGAAAGAAGGTTGACGATGATCTTCTCCCACATCTCCGCGTCCACATAGGCTTGTTCGGGCAAGGGGGCGCAGTCGATGGAGAAAGCGAGGCCCGTCATTTCCATGGCCGATCGGAACAGGCCGGCCAAATCAGAGGTCAGGGCGTCAAGGTCGACCGGGGAAAAGACAGCGCGGGCGCGGCCGGATTCTAGGCGGGAGAATTCCAGGAGGTTGTTCACCAGGGAGAGCAGGCGAGCGCCATTGCGCTGGATGAGGCGGATGCGTTCGCTCTGGATGTCGTCCAGCGGATGCGCCGCGTCCCGCAAGCTGTCCTCCAACGGGCCAAGCATCAATGTCAAAGGCGTGCGCAGCTCATGGCTGACATTGCTGAAGAAATCCGTTTTCGCCTTGTCGAGGGCCGCCAGCGCTTCGGCGCGTTTGCGCTCCTCGTCATAGGCCGCCACATCGGCGAAGGTGGCGGCGATCTGGCCGCAGGCCAAGGTGAGGAAGCGGCGGTAATCGCCTTTCGGATCCAGCCTCGGGCTCAATCCCACAATCAGCGCACCGATGGCCGCGCCTGAACCGGGACGTGTGATGGGCAGGAGCAAGGCCGATCGCGGCGGATCTTCCCAAGGACCGGCTGGAATCGGTCCGGGCAGTCCGGCCAAGTCCATGAGGATTTGCTTACCCGTGGCGGCGAGTTCGCTCAAAGGCCAATGCGAAGGGAGCGTGGGGGCTTCCAATCCGAAGGCGCATTGCAGGCGCGGAGAATCGTTGCCGGAGTCGAAGAGATATATGAGGGCGAAAGGGACATCGTTCGGATCGCTGGCCAGGATGCCCATGGCCTTTTCGCAAGCCTCCGCGAGGCCATGGCGTTCCCCGTCACGGGCGCTCAATTCGCTCAAGACGCGCAGGCGGCGATCGTTCAGTACGCGCTTGGTGTTTTCCGTGCAGGCCACGAACACGCCGCCCACTCCGCCGCTCTCATCGCGTATGGGGGAATAGGCATAGGTGAAATAGCATTCCTCCAGGAATCCGTTGCGGTTGAGGACCAGCAGGCCGTCTTCGATGAAGGTGCTTTCGCCCCGTTCCATCACGGCTTCGATCATGGGCGCGATCACGTCCCAGATCTCAGACCAGCATTCCCGCCCCCGCTGCCCCATGGCCAGGGGATGCTTGGTCTCCCCCAGGATGGGACGATAGCCCTCGTTGTAGAATTGGATGAGATCCTTGCCCCACCAGAGAAAGATGGGATGCTTGGAGGTAAGGAGTATGGAGAGCGTGGTGCGCAAGGATTGCGGCCAATTCTCAATCGGTCCCAGGGGATTGCGCGACCAGTCGATCGACCGCATCAAATCGCCCATTTCGCCGCCGCCGGTGAGGGCCCATTCCTTCAAAGCTGTTTTGCGCTCAGAGGCCATTCCATCCCTTTATAACCCATCGCATCCGGGAATAGCACCCGGAGTATCGGTCCAAACTAAAAGTTTTGACCCCCCCTAGTCGGTAGAAGTTTATGGGATTCCAAGGCCGGCATGCCCTGAAAAGACGCGGTCCCTGGCGTTTTTAGGCCGGAACCTCCACTCCCAGCACTTTGACCAGGAAGGCCCAACGGTCCGCCGTCTCCTCGATCACCTTGGCGATGGGCTTACCCCCGCCATGGCCGGCTTTGGTTTCGATGCGGATCAGCCAGGGGCCGCCGCCTTCTGCGGAAGCGGAAGAGGCTTGCAAGGCCGCGGCGAATTTGAAGCTATGCGAGGGGACCACGCGATCATCATGATCGGCGGTGGTGATCATAGTGGCGGGATATGCCACCCCCGGCCTCAGGTTGTGCAGGGGCGAATAGGCCAGCAAAACCCGGAAATCCTCGGGCTTGTCCGGGTTGCCATAATCGGATTCCCAGGCCCAGCCTATGGTGAACTTGTGGAAACGCAGCATGTCCAGTACGCCCACCGAAGGCAGCGCCGCGCCGAACAGATCCGGCCTTTGCGCCATGCACGCGGCCACCAAAAGACCGCCGTTGCTGCCGCCTCCGATGGCCAGGCGGGCGGGACGGGTGTATTTCTCCGCGATCAACCACTCCGCCGCCGCGATGAAGTCGTCGAAGCAGTTTTGCTTTTTTTCCCGGCTGCCGGCCTGATGCCATTCCTCCCCGTATTCCCCGCCGCCGCGGATATTGGCCACCGCCAGCACGCCGCCCAGTTCCAACCAGGGCAGGCTGCCCACGGAGAAGGAGGGCGTCAGGGAAATATTGAAGCCGCCGTATCCGTACAGGTAAACCGGCGCATTGCCGTCCCGCACCAAACCGCGCTTGTGGACCAGGAAAAGGGGGATGCGCGCGCCATCCTTGCCCGCATAAAAGGCCTGGCTGGTCTCGAAGCGGGAAGCATCGAAATCCAACGCGGGCTTCCGGAACAGGGCGGTGGTCCCGCTGAGGAAATCGTGACGGTATACGGTGGCGGGGAAGGTGAAACCGGTGAAGGCGAAAAAGGTTTCCATATCCCCGCGTTCGCCCGTGAAACCGCTGACCGTGCCCAAGCCGGGCAACGCGATTTCGCCCATGGGATCGCCTTGCAAGCTGAACATGCGCGCCACCGAATGCGCGTCGCGGAGATAGCATGCCACCATGCGGTTCCCGACCGCGGCCACGCTCTCCAGCGTTTCCGCGCTCTGTGCGATGAGCTCGCGCCACTGCTCCTGAGCGGGCCGCTCCAAATCGATGGCTACCACCCGCCCGCGCGGCGCGTCGAGATCGGTCAGGAACCAGACGGTCCGGCCCGCGTCGCCGATATGGGCGAACTTGGCCCGGAACTCCGGCACCAAGGGCTTGACCTCCGCATCCGCCTCGCGCAGATCCTTCCAATACACCAGGTTCATGGGATCGGTGCCTTTCCAGACCGATAGGATCAAGGTGTCCCCATCTTCGCTCACTTCGGGCGTGAACCCCCATTCGCTTTGATCGGGCCGATGATAGATGAGCGTATCCTTTTCCTGGGGATCCCCCAGCCGGTGGAAATACAATTTCTGGAAGCGATTCACCTCCTCCAGCTTGGCATCGGGCCGGCCGCCGGATTGGGCCGCGTCGCCGTCGAAGCGGCCGTAATAGAAACCCTTCCCGTCCTTGGTCCAGGCGGGGGAAGAGAACTTGATGCGGTCTAGCCTTTCGGGCGAATCCTGTCCGTCGGCCACCCTGCGGATCCGCCAGGTCTCCCAATCCGAACCGGAAGCGGATGTGCCGTATACCAGATGTTCGCCGTCCTCGCTTAGGCCCAGCGTGGTCAGGGCCACGGTACCGTCCGGCGAGAGGCCGTTGGGATCGATCAGAGCGCGGGGCTCGGCGTCCAGATGATCCAGGGTGTACAGCACGCTGTGGTTCTGCAGGCCGTCGTTCTTGAAATAGAAGTAGCGACCGCCTTTGCGGAAAGGGGTCCCATAGCGTTCGTAATTCCACAAGGCCGTCAGCCTGTCCTTGAACCGGGCGCGTTGGGGAATCGCCTCCAGGAAACCGAATGTGACTCGGTTCTGCGCCTCCACCCAGGCGGCAGTCTCGGCCGAATCCAAATCCTCCAGCCAACGATATGGATCCGCTATCCGGACGCCGTGCAGGTCATCGATTTGATCGGATCGGCGGGTGACGGGATAGGCCAAAGTGGATGGATGGGATACGGGGGTGGTCTGCTGAGGGCCGGGCCCGGACGGGGATGTTTGCATCGATCCAATATACTTTTGCCCGCTCGCGGGAACGGACGAAGTACCATGCCTGGTGTTGATGCCGAGCCCGGCGCGATTATTACTTTTTCGTCCATGCACGGGACCTTCGCATGAAACGCAGCGACAGAATCCTGTTCGGAATCGGCAACGACAGGGGCTGGGTTTTGCCCGGATGCGTTCTTGCCTTGGCGGACGGGCTGCTGATCAGCGCCAGAATTTTCACTCCCGGCCGGAAAAGCGACGTGCAAAGCTGAATACCTTGCCCATTCCGGTCCCTTTGACCGGGGACCAAGTGCAAGCGGCCAAGGAACTGATCGCCGAGGTGGTGTTGGAGTTCTATTCCGATTCGGAATTCCTCCCCAAGACCAAGGCCGCCTTGCTGCTCCATTATGAAAAAACGGGCTACCTCGATGACCTTACGCGTTTCGCGACGGTGTATGCGAAGGAGAACGGCGCATTCCTGATCCTGAAGAACACGGCTGGACTGATCGGATGCGGAGGCTTGTCGCGCCTCGATGGTTCCAAGGGCGAACTGGCGCGGCTTTGGATGAGAAAGGAATTCCGGGGTAGGGGTCTAGGGCGGATCATTTTCGATCGGCTGATGCGCACGGCCCAAGCGCTGGGGTACGGCGAGGTTTTCCTGGACACCTCGCATCGCTGCGAAGCCGCCGTGGCCCTGTTCCGCAAGAACGGTTTCTCGGAATGCCCGCCCTACAAGGAAAGCCTCGGCGACCTTTTCATGCGCAAATCCTTAGCCTAGGAGATCCGGGTCGCGGCGGTCGCTTCCACGGGTCTTGCTAACGTCTCCGGTTCGCTGATAACTCTTAGTTGTTAATAACTCTTATAAGGCAGGAACTTCCCGCTCATCACAATGCGCACGCGATCACCTTTGGGATCGGGCTCGCGCGTCAAGTCCATGTTGAAATCGATGGCGCTCATGATCCCGTCCCCGAATTCTTCGTGAATCAGGGCCTTGAATGTGGTCCCGTAAACGCTGATCAACTCGTAGAAACGGTAAATCAGCGGATCGGTAGGAACCGCCGTGGGCAGCGATCCCTTGTAGGGGACCGCTTGCAATAGGAGCATGTCTTCATCGGAAAGTCCGAACAGCTTGCCTATGATTTCAGCCTGCTCCCGGGAGAAGGTCATCTGGCCCAACAGCCCGGCGGTGACCCACTCCTTGCTTTTCCCCAGCGCGCTGGCGGCATCGGCCCATTTCAGGCCCAGCCTGATTTTGGCCGCAACGATTTTTTCGGTGACTTCCATCCTGTCCATCGTGCGGCCTCCCGGTCTTTTAGAAATTGAACGTCGGCATGAAGTAAAGGAAATACCCCGGCTCGTCCTTTGAGTCCTTGCTGGTCACCCGGGCCGCAGGCGCGCCGGCGAAGTTCTGGGACGCGGCGGGCAAGCGGAAAGCGCCGTCCTCGGGCAGGAACAGGCCCGCGCCGATCACGATGTTGGACTTGGGGAACCAGGCCACATGCGCTTCCAAATCGAATTCCTGGCCATAGGCGTCGTCCAGGCCGTCGGGCGCCGATTGGGGCATGAAATAATGGTATTGGGGCTTGAAGGAGATGCGGGGATTGCCGTTCGCGCCGGGCAGGATGCCGAAGTCCCCATCGACCCGGTAATCCATCACGCCGAATTTGGGATTGGCGGCGAAATAATCCATCCAACCGTACAGGTTATGCGCGAAATAATAGTTGGGGCGATAGGTATGGATCTCGTCATCCGTAGCCTTGTCGTCGCCGCTCATGATGTCCAGGCCGATATTGGCCTTGTTGTTGCCCATGACAACGCCGAGACGCGTGCCCAATTGGAAAGCCATGCTGGAAAGGTCGTTTCCCTTCGAAGTCAATTCCCCGCCTTGGTAGATGAATTCTTCCTCGAAGGTGAACATGGAAATCTTACCCGCCACGCGTTCGCCGAAATAGAGCAGATCGGCGTTCTGTGCGGTGTCGCCGGCGTAAATCGTCGGCAGCCGCGCCTGGTCGTAGAAGCCGTAGCCTTCGGCCACGATATCAGGGGTGATTTGATGGCTGTAGTACAGGCCAGAGAGGATATCATGTTCCTTGACCAAAGTGTTGCTGGAGTCGCGGATCAGATAAGCCAAGGCGGTGAGGTTGCCCGGATCCAGGTTCAGGTTGCCGGACCAGCCGTCGAACACGCGCGAAGTGGGGCTCCATTCCAGGGTGCTGAGGAAGCGGCCTGCTCCCAGCGACATTTTCTGCCGGCCTAGGGCGGTCTTGAAAATCCCTTGTTCCACGGCCACGTAGCCTTGCGTCAAGTCCACGCCCTGGCGGTTGCCCACCGTGGAAGAGGAGGGATTGGCGGGAGTGCCGGCGGGCTCGCTGCCCATAAAGCGCACGTCCTGGATTTCCACCTTGATCTCCACCGCGGGCGAAGGCACGGCCACGAAACCGAGGCGCGTACGCAATTGCGTGTTCAGCAAAGCTTTTTTGGTGGTGGTGTCGGCCACGGCCTTGACATCGTATTCGGTGCGGGTGCGCACCTGGCCGTAGAAAGGCGGCTGCGGCGTGGCATAGGGCGATTCCGGGGGCACGGCTGCCCGGGCCAGCCCCAGAGTAAGGCAGGGTAACAGGTACAGGGCGGATTTCAGGGCTTTCATATTTCTCCTTTGGAGTTTCAGGTTTATGGCAAAAGTCGTTGCCGTGGCAGCATTAAAGCCGCTTGGGCGGAATATGTTCGAAATGGGGCCACGGGGAGGAAAACCCTCCCGCCCCGGTTCATCCGGACCTATCCTTTAAGCCGCTGCTTTCTCAGGGGCATGGGAGGCGCCGATCAGATAGTGCAATAGCTCTTTTCGGATTTCCAGGTAATGAGAATCCTCCAGCAGCGCTTCGCGCGTGCGCGGCCGGGGGATGGGCACATCCACGACCTTGGCGATCACGGCCGCGGGCCCGTTGGACATGAGAACGATGCGATCGGAAAGGAATACCGCCTCGTCCACATCATGCGTGATCATCATCACGGTTTTCCTGTTCTTTTCCCAAATCGATGTCAGTTCATCCTGCATGCTGCCGCGGGTGAGCGCGTCCAGGGCCCCGAAAGGTTCGTCCAGGAGCAGCACCTGCGGATCGGCCGCGAAGGCGCGGGCGATGCCGACGCGTTGCTTCATGCCGCCGGAGATTTCACCGGGGCGTTTGTCGGCCGCGTGATCCATCTTGACCAGTTCAAGCATCTTCATGGTGCGGGCGTGCATCTGCGACATATTCTCCTGCCGGCCGAATACCTTGGTGACCGCCAGCCGGACATTCTCATAGACGGTCATCCACGGCAGCAGCGAGTGGTTCTGGAAGACCACCGCCCGCTCCGGGCCGGGTTCGGTGATCTCCTTGTTGTCGAGCAGGGCGACGCCGAGCGTGACCGGCACCAGTCCGGCCACGACATTGAGCAGGGTGGATTTACCGCAGCCCGAGTGACCGATGATGGAGATATATTCGCCGGTCGCCACTGTGAGCGAAACATTATCGAGCACGCTGGAAATGACGTTATTGCGCTCGAAATCGACATAGACGTTTTCCAGGGAAAGGGCGGGTCTGTTCATGGCATGACACTCGAAAACAAGGGTTGAGAGATCCGGATCATCCTGATCCGCTATGGATTAGTCCTGGGCCGTGCCGCGGGAGACCCAGGAGCCGACCGCCGCCACCAGCCGGTCGAGCACATAGCCGACGAGGCCGACATAGACGAGGGCGACGATGATGTCGG
>JBDSWM010000290.1:0-6739 GCA_039926685.1 Fibrobacteria bacterium
AGCTTGGCGGGAAAAGACGGGAAGGGCGGCGACGGGTCCCTGATCATGGCCATGCGCCACAAGGCGCGGCCCGTATTCGGCGTGCAATTCCATCCCGAATCCATCCTCACCGAGCATGGCAAGCACATGATCCGCAACTTCCTCGCCATGAAAGGCGCTTAAGATGGTAGCCCCCCTGCTCGGCAAATTGATCAAGGGCGAGAACCTGGAATTCGCGGAAATGCAAGGCGCCATGGACGGCATCATGGAAGGCAAATGGACGCCGGCGCAAATCGGCGGCTTCCTGATCGGCTTGCGCATCAAGGGGGAAACCGCGGTCGAAATCGCCGCCGCCGTTGCCACCCTGCGCGAAAAAGCCACCTTGGTGCCGACTTCGGCCAAGCCTTTGGTGGACACGTGCGGCACGGGCGGGGACCATAGCGGTTCGTTCAACATCTCCACCGCCGCCGCCATCGTGGCCGCGGGCGGGGGCGTGGCCGTGGCCAAGCACGGCAACCGCGCCATGAGCAGCCGCTGCGGCAGCGCCAACGTTCTGCAAGAGCTGGGCGTGAACATCGAACTGACCCCGGAGCAGGTCGGGGTTTGCGTGGATACCTGCCGCATAGGTTTCCTGTTCGCCGCCAAGCTGCACGCTTCCTTCAAGTATGTGGGGGGCCCGCGCCAGGAGCTCGGCCAGCGCACCATTTTCAACCTGCTGGGTCCCATGCTCAATCCGGCCCGGGCCAAGCGGCAATTGATCGGCGTCTACGACCTCAACCTCACCCGCACCATGGCCGAGGTGCTCGGCCAGCTGCGGTCCGAGCACGTGATGGTGGTGGCCGGTACCGACGGGATGGATGAGATCAGCCTGACCGCGCCTACGCGCGTTTCCGAATTGAAGGACGGGGAGATCCAGGATTATATCCTCAATCCCCAGGATTTGGGATTTTCCCTGTGCTCGGCCTCGGATCTCAAAGGCGGGGATGCTCCCGAGAATGCGGCCATCATCCGCAGCGTTTTGGCCGGCAAGCGATCGGCCGCCTTGGACATCGTGCTGCTGAACGCGGCGGCGGCCCTGTACGTGGGCGGCCTAGCGGGCGATTTGGCCGGCGGCGTGGCCCTGGCGCGGAAATCGGTGGAGTCGGGAGCGGCGCGGCAAACCCTGGAAAACTGGGTTTCCCTTTCGCGTTCCTTCGCCCCGGCATGATATAATTCCTGAGCGGTTACGAAGAATGGCAAATATCCTCGACAACATCATCAAGAGCAAAGCCGTCCGGTTGGCGGAGTTGAAGGGCACGGTATCCTTGGAGGATATCGAAGCCAAGGCCCGCAACCTGCCCGCTCCGGAACTCGATTTCCTGGCCGCGCTCACCGCTCCCAAGCTGGCCGCCGACGGGGGACCGGGCATCCACGTGATAGCGGAAGTGAAGAAGGCTTCGCCTTCGCGCGGGGTGATAAGGGCGGACTTCGATCCTTTGGCCATCGCCAAAGGGTACCTGGCCGGCGGCGCCTCGGCGCTTTCGGTGCTGACCGAGGAGGATCATTTCCAGGGCCATGATCGCTATCTGCGCGATATCTCCCGCAACGTGAAATTGCCCACCTTGCGCAAGGACTTCATCATCGACCCCTACCAGATTTTCGAGGCCAAGGTATTGGGCGCCAGCGCCTATCTCCTCATCGTGGCCTGCCTCAAGCCCGCGCAGTTGGCCGAGATGATCGCCTTGGGTGCGGAGCTGAAGCTTACGGCCCTGGTGGAGGCGCATACGGAGAATGAGGTCAAGATTGCCTTGGACGCGGGAGCGCCCCTGATCGGCATCAACAACCGCGATCTCAAGACCTTCCACACTTCCCTGGAAACCTCCTACAAGCTGCGGCCGCTCATCCCCGCCGGCACGCCCGTGATTTCCGAATCCGGCATTTTCAAGCGTGAGGATCTGAAGGCCCTGGCCGACGCCGGCATCCAAGGCGCCCTGATCGGCGAAAGCCTGATCCGGCAGAAGGACGTGAGCGCGGCGCTCAAGGAGATGCTTTCCTTTTGACCGCCAGGATCCTGTTCGTATGCCTGGGCAACATCTGCCGTTCCCCTCTGGCGGAAGGCTTGTTCCTGCATTTGGCTGAAGAGAGCGGCCGGAGCGGGCGATACCGGGCGGATTCGGCCGGTACCGGGGATTGGCATCGCGGCCAGCCGCCCGATGCGCGCGCCATTTCCGTGGCGGCCAAGCGGGGCGTCCGGCTTCCCAGTTTATGCCGGCAAGTAGAGAAAAGCGACTTCGAGGTCTTCGATCTCATCCTGGCCATGGACAGGAACAACCACCGCGATCTCACCGCCTTGTGCCCTCCCGGGCTGCGCGGTAAGATCCGCCTGATGCGGGAATTCGATGTTCCCGAGCATGCGGGCGCGGATGTGCCCGATCCGTATTATGGCGGCCCCTACGAATTCGACTCCGTTTACCTGATGCTGCACCGCTGCTGTTCCGCGCTTCTCGAGAAGCTGGAAAGCGGCGCGCTGCAAGCCGCCTGAACCGCCTTTTCGTACATTTTGGTACTATGCAAAAATCCTCCCTTGGCAAGGCGCACGCTTTCGCATTGTCGGCCCTGTTCACGCTGATTTGCGGATTGGCTTCCGCGCGCGCGGATAAGCTGCTCACCCTGGAAACCCAGCATTACCGCATCGGGTACGATAAGAAGCATGCCCAGATGGCGGGCGAAGTGCTCAAGATAGCGGAATCGGTCTGGCCCACACTTGCCAAAGCCTACGACAGCTACAATCATTATCAAAGAATCGATATCCTGATCACGGATGATGGGGATGATGCCAACGGGTTCGCCATCTACAACTATTCCCGGGTGATGATCTTCGCCCCCCATATGGATTGGGTGATGCGCAACCGCCAGCTTTGGCTCCAGAACGTGGTCACCCATGAATTGGCGCATATCTTCACCCTGCGCCGCGCCGCCTGGCTTTCCCCCGTGGATGCTGTGGAGTTATACGGAAGCACGTACAATTACGCGGACAAGGTGAACTACTCCTTCCAAATCCCCTGGATACCGCTGGTGGCGCCCACCTGGTACGTGGAGGGCGTGGCCCAGTTCGAGGCTTACATGAACGGCAACGACAGCTGGGACTCGCAAAGGGACATGGTGGTGCGCGACGCCTATCTGACCGGCACCTTGCCCACCCTGGATTTCATCGAAACCTTCGAACCCGACGAGGACTGGACCCAGGCGGAGCGTTGCTACAACACCGGTTATGCCTTCCTGATCTACCTGAAAGACCGCTTCGGCGCGGACAAGGTGCGCGATCTGGCCCGCCCCAAGCCGCTGTTCAATTTCTCCTGGTCGGTGGAAAAGGCCTTCGGCCATCCGCTCACTTCGCTTTTCGAGGACTTCAAACGCTCGCTCTCGGACCGGTACGCGGATTTCAAGGACATCGAGCCCGATCCCTTGGCCGACAAGGATATGGTGGGGGGCTATCAGGCGAACCTGGCCTTCTCGCGCGACGGCCGCTATATGGCCTGGCTGGGCAATGCGGAAAACCGCCGCTATCCCCTCAATTGGATTTATTGGAAACGCGTGGACGGCGGATCGGCCGGGAAATCCGACCAGCCCGTGGACAAGGCCGCGCCCGCACCGGATGTGCCCGCGCCCGGCCCCACCACCCCGAAACCGGAAAACGACGCCTTCTTTCCGGGCCGGGGATCGGTGAGCGGCATCCCAGGCATCCAGCCGCGGCCGCGCTTCGCAAATCCGGCCCTGGCCCTGGGAAAAGGCGTCCATCCCCTACCCGGCACGGGCGCTTCCGTTTCCGGGACCGTGCGCGAAGGGCATGCGTCGGATTCGCGCCGCAGCGAGGAATACGGATCCAATGGGCTTGAATTCAATCCCGCCGGCACGCGCCTTTTGACCACGCGCCAGGGCGAGGCCGCCCAGTACACGGATCTATGGGAATATGAATTCCGCGCCGATAAGAGCGAAAGCGACAAATGGCATCGGCTCACCTGGGAAGAACGCGCGGCCTATCCCAGCTACCATCCGGACAAAGGCCTCATCGTCTATGCCCGCAAGAAAAACGGCTCCAGCAATGTCGCCATCCTGGATTCCGCCGGCCGCAATTGGCTGATCACCAATTTCTCCAACGGCGAACAGGTTTACAATCCCCGCTTCACCCCCAAGGGCGATTCCATTTATTTCACCTTGGGCATCCTGGACCGGGAAGCCATCGTGTCCGTGCCAGTGGATGCCCCCGGCTATACCCCCTTTCCCGCCCTCAAGGATTCCACCCTGTTCCCGGACTCCTTGAAATTGGCCGCCAACCAGAAATTCAACTTCATCACCCCCCTGCGGGTGGGCGCCTATCGCCAGCTGCGCTTCCAGAACGACACCCTTTTCTGGTCCTCCAACCTCGACGACAGCGGCTACAGCGTTTACGATATCTACGCGCGCCTGCCAGGGGATTCCTCCGTCTACCGCGCCACCCACGTGGCCGGCCAGGCCATGGAACCGGTAACGCATGACGGTCTCCTTTATTACCAGGGCTACCGCAAGCAGCAATTCCGGATCTTCAAGCAGCCGCTGGCGCTTACGCGCACCCGGGAGGTTTTCGGCCCGGTAACGGACTCGTTACCCAACGCCAAGGAAAAGAAGATCGAGTATACCAAGCTCTTCGAGACCGGGGAGTATTACGGCACCAAGGTGGCGATGGACATCACCCCTTTCCTTTCCGTGCAACCCGTGTTCATTTCCGGCGGCAAAACCTATACGGACCTGGCCCTGGGCCTGAACGTGACCTTGGGCGAAGCCTACGGCGGCTGGATGCAATCCTTTTCCGGCGCGGTCACCAAGCGCTCCAGCCTGGATGCGCCCATGAGCTACCAGTTCTCCTATTCCGGCGCCATCAGCTCGGAGGCCATCAGGCATTCCAGCGATACCTGGCCCGTGGCCCTGTACTACAGCCTCTACCATGACGTGATACAATCGAACACGCAGGACGATTTCCTCTCTTCCGGGATCTTAGGCGGGGAACAAGCCGAGGTGGTGGAAACGCAATTCTCCTACGCCACCTATGACCGTAATGCCGCCTCCGCGCTGGTGCCCCTTCCCTACTCGTTTGCGGTCGGCGGCAGCTATTTCTCCCAATCCCTTACCCTGGACCTCGCTTCGAACGTCCGTTTCGTCTTCCCCGCCTTCGCGGACACCCAATATCTCCAGGTCCCGCGGGCCAATTATTATCGGGAAGCCCAGCAGCATCGCCATTTCGAAAGCAATCTGCAATGGAGCTGGTCCAAGGGCATGCTGGGGACCTATCTCCCAACAGGCGGAGGCGTATGGGGCGTCTTGCACCATTATTGGGCCACCTATGCCAGCGGGGAGGCCGCCGTCGACAGCCTGACCCGGATCCGCGAATCCCTGGAAGGGAAGCCCACGCCGGTCGCCACCCTGACGCAGAACGAATACGATCCCTGGAGCATCGATTTCGGCGGGGGCGGCATGGTCTCCATCGGCCGTTATGCGTCCCTTTTCGCGAACATGGAAGCGGGCGCGTTCCTGAACAAATTCCCTACCAACACGGTGCGGGGCAATATCGTCCGGTCGGGCGGCGGCTACGACACCACCACCAGCCAAGAGCCGGAATCCAACCTGTGGGTCATGGATTATCGCCTGGGCTATTACCGCATGTCCGGCTATCCTTACAGCTTCAACTATCGCGGACGCGACATCATGGAAGGATCCTCCTTCGCCTTCGGCCAGATGGGCGTGCAAGTGCCGCTGAAGACCGGGTTCTTCCTTCCCGGACTGCCCACGACCTCGTGGAAGCAGATCATGCTGACCGCCATGGGCGAATGGGGCACTACCCTCAGCACCAGTCCCGATCATATCTACCGCAGCCTCGCCAACGGGGAGCATTACCTGTTGCTTGACTACGGCCTGCGGGTTTCCATGAACTTCCATCTCTACCATCAATTGCCGGTCAGCCTGTTCGCCCAAGTATTCATGCCCTGGAACGACTTGAAGGCGGAAAACCTGTACTGGTTCGATTATGGCCATACGGGAGCGGCGGGGGACGGCGAACCCAGCCCGCAACAACTCGCCAACGACAACGCGGATCGCAAACGGTATATGGACCAAATCCAGCAGCCCCGCTTTTTCGTTGGGTTCAACCTGGGTACATTCTAACCGGACATTCAGGACAGCGGGGACAGGTCGCGTCCGCCGCATAAGGATTCAAGCATGAAGAACCGAGGATTCACCACCACCAGTATCCATTCCGATCGTTTGGGCAAGCCCGAACACGGATCACTGCACAAGCCCGTCCATACCTCTATCGCCTACGGGTACGAGAAGGCCGAAGACCTGGCCGCCGTCTTCCAAGGGACCGCCAAAGGCTACGCCTATGCGCGCCAGGCCAATCCCACCGTTTCCGCCCTGGAGGTCAAGGTCACCGCCATGGAACAGGGCGTGGCCAGCGTATGCTTCGCCACCGGCATGGCCGCGCTGGCGGCGGCGATGACGGCCCTGCTCCGCAAGGGCGACCATGTAGTCTCCAGCTCCTTCCTGTTCGGCAACACCAACAGCCTTCTGAACACCCTGGCCGGCATCGGCATCGAGGTGACCTTCGTCGACGCCACCGACGCGCACCGCGTGGAAGCGGCCCTCACCCCGGCCACGCGCATGGTGCTGGTCGAGACCATCGCCAATCCCGCCACCCAGGTGGCCGACATGGCCCGCATCGGGACCCTGTGCCAGGCCCGGGGCATCATCT
>JBDSWM010000291.1:0-8452 GCA_039926685.1 Fibrobacteria bacterium
GCAGGTCGATGAGCAAGGTGGCCGCCAATACCGCCGCCGGGGGCACCCCCAGGGCCAGCAAGGGGATTTGCAGGATGGCGGTGGTGATCAGCGCGTTGACGGGATGGAACACCGCATGCATGACCACGTAGACCTTATCGGGCAAATGATGGGCGAGATGGGCCCTCCACAGGAAGCGGCCCAGGGGTCCCCTGGCGCTGTGGCTGTAGCGGTGGAACCAGTATTGGAGGAATTCGAAGGTCAGCAGGAATCCCGCTGCGGCGACCGGGATGGGCAGCGCGGAAAGCGGACCGATATGGTGCTGGCTGTAACGTATGGCCAGGAAGCCGAATCCGGCTTTGGTCAAGGCTATGGTCGGCCCCACAAAGGCGATATAGCCCAGGTCGCGGAGGAAGCTTTTCCCGGTCATGGACCATTCCTTCCTTAGCGGCGCCAACCGCTCCACGGCGATGAGGACGGCCACCAGGATCAAGGTGGCCCGGCCGTAAACCTTGCCGGGATCCCATTGATAGCGGACGGAAAGCCAGACCGTGGCGATGACTCCGCTCAGTAGGAGGGGATATAGCCCATAGCGCACGGACCGCTTCAGCCATTGCGGGGGGAATTCGCTTTGCGTGGTATTCGCGGGGGTGATCAAGGGGACGGTCACAGGGATCCTCCTGGTGTACACTATGTTCGATATTGGACAGAGTGTTCGATTGAGGTTAACTTAATCCGGAATCCCGGAAGGGTCCACCCAGGCAGGCCGCCGACCGTCCGTTACCGGACATTCGGGCGGGGAAAGTCCAGGAACATGGCGGGCATCGATAGGCGCATCCAGAAAACCAAGCGGCTTTTATCCGAATCCCTCATCGCCTTGATCCTGGAAAAGGGTTACGAGGCGGTGACGGTTCAGCATATCATCGACAGGGCCGACGTGGGTCGATCCACCTTTTACACGCATTACGAGAACAAGGAGCAATTGCTGTTGGCCGGGCCCAAGAACCTGGGCATTCCCCTGTTTCCCGCCGACGGCGATGGGGCCGGCTCCCGCCACCGTAAAACCAAGGCGCCCGCGTTCGGATTCCTGCCCCTGTTCCGGCATGCGGCCGAAAACCGGCCTTTGGCCAAGGCCATGCTGGGCAAAAAGAGCGGGGAATTGTTCCTGGGGCGCATGCGGCACCAGGTGGCCGAGGGGATAAGCGATGAGTTCAAAGGCCGTTTTTCCAAGTCGAAAACCGGCAAGCTATGGCTGGCTTATTTTTCCGATGCGGCAGCCGCGGCTGTGATGGCCATGCTGGTGGCTTGGTGCGAGGAGGATTCGCCTTTAAGCGCCGAGGAGGTGGCGGCGCGCTGCGATGCGGCGGTGGCTGGGTTTTTCACGGGGGCTAAAGGGGCTTGAGCGGGACCTGAGCGCGCCCGGGTGCGCCTGGATGCTCTTCAGTCGGGCAGCACGATGCTGCGTTGCGTGGAAGGCTTGCGCTTCTTGCGCGTTTCCCGGGCCGTATACCCGGTCTTGCTGCCCCGGTAACTGGAGCGCGAAGGGTCCAAGGCGCAACGGACCATGAAGTCGATCATGGTCTTGAACACCTTGATGAGATTGTCCTGCGGCCGGCCCGGCAGGGATTCCAGGCCGCGCCGGTCCGCTTCGCTGAGGAAGAAATGGATCGATTCCAGCGTGGACAGGCAATAGGCCGCGGGCTGTTCCTTGATGTAGAAGATGGATTCGTGGTTCGCCGTGAAGCCGATGCGCGGCAGGCTCCGCACGTTCAGGGACAGCTTCATCATCTTCTTGGCGCATTGCCAGGTCCCGTCGATGAGGAAGATCACCAGCTTGCGTCCCGATCGCTTGGTTTCCAGCAAAGGCGCCACGTCCCCGGTGGAAACGTTCAGGGATTTCCTGCCCGGATACATGACCAGGCAATGGTTGCCCGGATCGCGGATCAGCGCGTTCACTTCTTCGTTATGCGTGAAGTCGATGCCGGTGATGATGCGCGAGTTCCGCAGGGTGGCGTGGCAAATGCGCCCGGTCCCGGCCTTCTCCTTCTTCGCTTCCTTCAGGTGCATCAGGATCACGAAACGGATAGCCGTGTCGAACGGTTCGATGAGATGGCACAGGCAATTCTCGCGGATCAGGTAGCACTTGTAGCAGGTCGTTTCCTTCTTGAAGGACACGCGTTCGGCCAGGCGCTTCCGCTTCAGCTCCAGATAGGCGGCCTTATCGATGGGTGCCGGAAGGGGATCAGTCCTGCGCAAGCTTGGTCAGTTCCAATCCGTTCAAGGACTCCAACAGCTGTTTGGCCAGGGAAGCGGATTCGTCGCGGCGGCCTTGGATCTCCTCCAGCGAGATCAGCTCCGCATCCTGGGTATCATCGTCCGGTTTGAAGTTGAGGATGCCCGTCAAGGAAGGCTCCGCCTCCGCGCCGCCATTGAAGGCGAACCCGGCCGCGCCATGGGCCAGCACGTTGCGGAAATAGGATTCTTCCCGGATGGCATCCAGGATTCCGATCAGGGCCTCGATTTTATCCGGGTCCGAGTTGCTATGCTCATGGATGCTTTCCGCTATCCAGGTAAGCCGCTGGGCCAGAAATTTCTTTTTCATGGACTTGTACTTGAAGGGATCCGCCATGCGCGCGACGAATTCCACGGTGAGCAATTCGATAAGGGCGAAATTCCGGAAGAACCCGCCTACGGCTTGGATCCATTCGCTGGTTTGAGCGCCGGTATCGGCGGTATTCAAGGCCTGGGTATTCATGCTGGGACGGCTTTCGGGATTTGATGATGGGATGGGAAATATAATTCCCTTTCCCCCGCCGTCCCCGTCGGAAGGGCCATCCGCCTATTTGGGAAGGGAACCCAGCAGCTTTTTGGCCCATTTGTTCTTGGGCTCCACTTCCAGCACTTTCAGCAAATGGATCCTGGCTTCCTCATATTGCTTGAAATCGAACGCGAGTTGGCCCATGCTGGCCCATAAGCGGATGTTTTGGCGCGTCTCATTGCTGCCTTCGGAAAGCAATCCGGCCTGGTAGGCGTCCCGGGCCGGCTCCTTCAGGTTCAAATCATTGAACCTATCGCCGTTGTCCAGGCAGGTTTGCACCGGGTTCGGCTTGAAGAGGCAGAACTCCTGATCCTTGCCTTTGGCGATTTTCAGGTAAGCGGCCTTGTCGACGCCGGGGTAACGTGCGCGGTACTCCGCGTAGGCCTCCTCGTAGAAGAAATGGTTGGACTCCACCGAATCCTTATGTTCGGCCACCTGGTTGAGGGAATCCAGATCCTTCACGGTGGCTTTCTTTTCGGGGTGGGAGGCTTTGGGCCGGGGGGCGCAGCGAGTCAAAGCCAGCATGGCCGGAAGCAGCAGGCAGAGGAGAAAGGCGGGTCGGAGAAACGCTACCGGCCCGCCGGAAAAAATGGGCCTGAGGATTTTCGCAAGGGCACTGGCTGGTTTCATCGGATTTCCGTTTCGGAAGCAGGCAACCTGATCGTAAGCACTTTAAACAATGGCAGAAGCAAAGACAGAAGCACTGGCGGATGCAACGCAAGAACCTATGGGAGAAATGTGCAAAAAAACGGAGGGGAATTCCGTCGGGAATGCATCCGATTCGTCCTCTATCCTGTCCATTGGGAAAAAAATACAACCGGCCCGGTATTCCATGCGAGGTGTGCTTCCCCCGGTCTGGATGGAAAGGCTGGGAATGGATGGAAGGTTTCCGTACCGGACGGTACGGCTTTTGAAGGTTGATCTTATTGACAGAGGGGCCGCGGGAGTTTAATTTACCAAAAGGTTAATTAACTAAATGGTTCAATACGCTACCCCATCCGCATCCGCTTCCAGAAAGGCGTCCGATCGGCTGAGCGCCACTTTCTCCGCTCTCGCGGACCCCACCCGCCGCGCCATCCTGGCCAGGCTTATTGCCGGGCCCATTGCCGTCAGTCAATTGGCGGAGCCGTTCAGGATGAGCCTTCCGGCCATATCCAAGCATCTCAAGGTGCTGGAGCGCGCCGGCCTCATCACGCGCGGCCGCGAAGCCCAATGGCGGCCTTGCCGCCTAGAGGCGGCGCCCCTCAAGGAGGTTTCGGCTTGGGCCGAGGACTATCGCCGTTGCTGGGATGAAAGCTTCGATCGGCTGGACGCGTACCTGAAAGAAATGCAGAAAAAGGAAAAAAAGCATGACCGGAAAAAATGAAGGCGACGCAGGGACGACGGATCGGGAGATCGTGACCACGCGGGTATTCGCCGCGCCCCGGGCGCTGGTATTCAAGGCCTGGACCTCTCCCGATCATATGGCAACATGGTGGGATCCGTTGGGCGCCGGCTTCAAGAACGGAAGCGTCTTCGTCGAGGTCAAGGAACCCGAACGCATGGTGTTCGACCCTGTATCCGGACCCCGCTTCACCACGACGGCGATCTTCGAAGAGGATGGGGGCCAGACGCGCGTCACCATGCGCATGGTTTTCCCCTCCGCGGCGGAATACGAGCAGGCTGTAAAAGGCTTCGGCGCCGTGGAAGGAGCGGAACAGACTCTCATCCGTTTGGGCGATTCCTTGCGCGCGCTGACCTGGCTAGGCCCCGCGGGGGCGAATGCGGAATTGTGGATCACGCGCGTGTTCGCCGCGCCGCGCCGCGCCGTATACGCCGCTTGGTCCGAGCCGCGCCATTTCCAGCGCTGGTTCGCGCCCGCGGGCCTTACCCTGCCGCTCAAGTTCATGGACTTCCGCGTGGGCGGCAAGGTGGACATGACCATGATCCTGCCGGATGGCACCAAGTTCGCCGGGGACGGGATCTATGACGCGATCGTACCCATGGAAAGCATTACGTGGACGTCCCGGCTCCGGCACGTCAATCCGCCCCTGGTGGTCGCCACCACGGTGACTTTCGCGGACCAGGAAGAAAACACCTTGGTGACGGTGCACCAAACCTATATTGATTCCGATACCCCCGAAGGCGCGCGGGAAGGCTGGACCTCGACCCTGGAAAACCTGGCCGCGCTGGTGGCGAAGCTGCCTGGCCATTGAAACATTCCGAAAAACGGAGATTGCCTATGTTCGCACGTTGGTTGCAACCCAAAACCGAGCCGGCTTATGCGCTGCTTCGGATCGTCATCGGCCTCCTGTTCGCCTTCCACGGCATGCAGGGCCTATTCGGGATAATGCTGCCCCCGGAATTCAAGCCCCATCTCTGGACCCAGGGATGGTTCGGGTCGGTCATCGAACTGGTCGCCGGATTATTGGTGGCGGGGGGATTGTTCACGCGCTGCGCGGCGTTCGTGGCCAGCGGCACCATGTTGGTGGCTTACGTCCAATTCCATTGGAAATTCCAATTCGGAGCGCAATTCTTCCCGGCCGCCAACCAGGGCGAACCGGCGCTGATGTATTGCTTGATCTTCCTGTACATGGCTTGCAAGGGAACGGGGCCATTCGGTTTGGATCGCGTGCTCGGCCGCGGCATGGATAAGCTCCCTTAGTCTATCGGGAGCAGCCATTGCGATGCTTTCGATGCTTTAGGGCCTGATTCCGTGCGCCGGCCTTGCACGGTAAGCGCCGGATTGCCGGAGCGACCGAACCAGGCCTTGGGGATGATCCCGGCGCGCATCCGGTCATCGCGCCACTCCATGCCCCGATCAACGCCCCGCACCCGGCTGCGACCCGGTAGAATCGCCACCGATCCTGCCTTGTAAGTCGCCTTCACGCCGATGTCCGTTGCGGGCATGGTGAGGCGCGCGCTGGCCGCGCTCGCATCGTCGAGTACGACGCTTCCGGAAACCAGCACCCACTTGTCGAAGACTTGTCCCGCGGGCGGCATGTGCGCGGTCACGGAAGCCTCGGTGCCTTCCAGATACTCACCGCCGCCCGTGCCTTCGGTCACCGTCAGGGTGTGGCTTGGACCTTGCGTCCAGGCATGGATACGCACCCAATCGACGCGCAAGTCCACGGGGAACTCCGTGGCGGCCGGATTGCCTCCATTGTCGCCGCCGATGGCCTGGTTCAGGATCATATAACCCGGATGGCGGAACGGGTTGCTGCCGTTGGGCCCGGTACCGTCCGCCTGCGCCAGGGGATAGTGGTTGATCAGGGTCCCGTCCAGGGACAAATCGATGCGGGTGGAGTCCCACTCCATTGTCCATACGTGGAACGCCTCCGCCCAGCGGGCGCCCCCCAGCGAGGAAAGGCTGCGCGTGGGCGAGGTCCATTTCTGGTTTCCGTCCATGACGTTGAACAGGCATTTCGACTGGTAGAATTCCATCATGTCGATCTCGCCGCCGCGCGGCCAGCCCCCCGCGTCCGGAAGCCACCACCAGGCCGGCCAGCTGCCGGCGCGCACGTCTATCTTGGCGCGGATTTCAAAGCGGCCGTATTGCCAGGACTTGCGGCCCCGCGTAGTGCGGCTCGCCGAGGTGTAGGCGTGGCCGTTCCAATCGTCGCGCAAGGCGCGGATCAGCAAGGTGCCGCCATCGCTGCGCGAGTTCTCGCTCCGGTTGGAATAGTATTGGGCTTCGTTGTTGCGCAGATAGCCGTTCTCGAAGCCCCAAACGGAGGCATCTACGGCCTGGGCGTTGAACTCTTCGCTCCAGGCCAGCTTCCATCCCGCCGCGCCGGCCGCGGCGGTTCCGCAGGCCATGGCGCACGCCAAGAGCGGCACGGCGATGAGGCGTGCACTCCCTGCCGCGACAGGGCCTTCCCCGGTTTTGCCTGCATTGTCCATCCCTAGGCGAATATACGCCCAGGGAGGGAATCCGCTTTGGGATCCTTGAGTGTCGGGACGAATTAATTCAGGAGAAAGCGGTAGCCGTTCCTCGGAGCCCACTTCATCGGAAGGGAGGCACGGGTTTGCCCCGCAGCCAGGGAAAGCCTATGCCGCAGGACGCCCTCCACGTCATAGATGGAAACCGACCTGGCTACGGGTACTGCCTTCATTTCCAGGATCAAGTGGCCGCCCTTTTCCATGACGCGCATGCCTTGCGCCACCGCGGCCGCCGCCGCCGTTTCACGCAAGCCGGTGTTCTCGTCGTTGGGGGCCATGATGGTATTCGCGTCCAGGACCACGGCGGTTTGCGCCAGCATCCGTCCATTGGCGGTGGCCCCGGTCTTGTAGACAATGCCGGTCTGGCATACTTCGACGCCTTCGAAATGCGACGTGGTGGCGTGATCGGCGGATCCGGCCACCTGCCAGAAAATATGCTTGGAGAGCGCGCCGCCTTTCAGGACGATGGCGACACCGGAAGCCTGCACGAGATTGCCCGCGATTTGGAAAATCCAAACGTCATTGGGTCCGCCCGACAAGGTCAGGTCCGCCTGGATCAGCAGGTCCGAACCCCATTTGTAAACGGCCGGCGACAGGGTCTTCCCCCCGATATCGCCCGCTCCCAACTCCGTATAGTCGGGCGCCCGGCCGGCCGCGTCGGTGTATGCGGTCATCATGTCCAGGATGGCCGTGGTCAGGTTCTGGGGCGTAGGAGGGTCGTAGTCCGCGGCGTAGACTTTCCCCGTGACCAGGTTGGCGGTGGCATAGGTGGTGGGCGGCGCCAGCAAGTCAAAGCCGGTGATGGAGCTCCCCGCGGCGGGGCTGATGCCCACATCCCCGGTAACCGCGAAGGTACCCGTGGCCGTGACGGCGGTCTTGGCCAGGATGGCGAAGTCGCCGGCCTTCCCCAATGCCACCGGGGAGGGGCCTTTTCCCGCTCCCGCGAAACCGGTTCCCGCCCCGGGGGCGGTGCTGTCCGGGCCGACGGAAATACGGGCGATTCCGGCTCCGTGGCTTTCGCCCAGGAATAGGTTCAGGCTCAAGAGCAGCAGGGAAGCCATTGCCGCGGCTGAAGCCGCGGGACGGAGAGGAGAGGTTTTCATGGGAGTGTCCTTTTAGGGAAGATTAAGATCGGACGGGATTGATGCCCATGGCCTCGATAAAGCTTTCGCTTCCATGCCATAGTAAGGTTTATCCGTCCTTGACTACAATGCCTTTCTCCCGGACCGGTGTTATTTTTCCCCTTATGGCCGCCTTGACCGCTTTGAGCTTTAACGCCCGCATTGTAATCAAGGATATCAACCCCTATGTGACGGTGAGCGCCGCCCGCGCCCGCGGGTTACGGCCGGGATGGAAGAAGCCGCTGCCCGTGCGAGTCCGCATCAACGGGAAACCGGAAGCCCCCTGGCGTATCAATTTGATGCCGATGGGCAATGGCGCCTTTTACCTCTATTTGCATGCCAGCGTGCGCAAAGCTTCGCACACCGGGGTGGGGGACAAGGTGACGGTGGAAATCGCCTTCGACGAGGGATACCGTTCCGGGCCGACGCAGGCCTTGCCGAAATGGTTCCAAAAGCCGCTCAACGCCGATCGCAAGGCGCGCCGGGCTTTCGAGGCGCTCACCCCCAGCGGCAAGAAGGAAATCGTGCGGCAGCTGGCCCGTCTGAAAACACCCGAGGCCAAGGCGCGCAATCTCGCCCGGGCCTTGCATGTGCTGGCGGGGAACCCCGGCCG
>JBDSWM010000292.1:0-8843 GCA_039926685.1 Fibrobacteria bacterium
ATGCCGTGGGCCAACAGCACGGCGTTGCCGTTGCCGTATTCGGTCATGACCTGGAAAGTATGGATGAGGCCGCTGACCGTGCCCAACAGGCCCAGCAGGGGCGCCGAGGCCGCCATCACGCGCACCAAGGGCAAATGGCGCTCCAAGCTATACAGGGAAAGGGCCAGCTTCTCGGAGAGCAGGCGTCTCAACGCGTCCTCGGGCAGGCCGCGGTTGTCGATGGCCAGCGAGAGGCCGTATCCCACCAGTTGCGGCGCCCCGTCCGCAAGGCGCTTGGCGCCGGCCACGTCGCCTTGGGATATGCGGCCGCGCACGTTTTCGAAAAGCGGATTGAGGTTGGTCCGCCACAGCCCGGCGCCCAATTCCGCATACGCGGCCAACACCAGGCAGAACCCCCAGAACCCGACCAAGAGGATGGGGACCAGGACGATGCCGCCTTGCTGCCAGGTTTCGTAGATGATCGCGAACATTTTTCAGCCTTTGGGCCAAATCTTATTCATGGTTTCCAAAGCAGCGCTGCTCAACGCCGCGTTCATGGTGTCGAGCTTCTCGTTCAGGAAGCCGTGGAACAGCAGTACGGGGATGGCGATGGCCAGGCCCGTTTCCGTGTTGATCAGGGCCTCGGAAATGCCACCCGCCAAAACCTTGGGATCATTGGCGCCCAGTTGGTTCAGCACCTGGAACAGGGTCACCAGGCCGCTCACCGTGCCGAGCAATCCCAGCAAGGGCGCCGCGGCGCCCATGGCGGCTATCAGCGGCAGGCGCTTTTCCAGCGCGGGCACTTCCCGCAACAGGGCCTCGCGCACCGCCTTCTCGGCCGCCTCGCGCGTATGCTCCCCATGCGCCGCGATGGCGCCCAAGGTGCGCGCCAGGGCGCTGCCGGATTTGGCGCAGAACTCCCTGGCCTCCTGCCAGCGGCGGCCCTCAGCCATCTGCAGGAACCGCGCCGTGAACGCGGCCGCGTTGGTGTTCTTGCGGGAGAAGTAGATAAGGCGTTCGATGATCATGAATAACGCAAGTATGCCCACCGCGAAGAGCGGGTAGAGGGTCACGCCGCCGCCCTTGAACCACACCGCGAATTTCTTGGCGAAGGTTTCCTCTTCGCCTTTCACGAATCCCGATCCAAGGCTCTTGTATTGCAGCACGTCCAGCGGCAAGGCCACTTGCGGCTTGCCCTGGGACGCCTCCGAAATGGAGGCCGCCAGCAGGCGGTTATAGTCCTGGGCCAGATCTTCGCGCCACACGAAGGTCTTGCCTTGCAGATTGCCGGTGCGGAGCAGGATTTGCGACTCCCCTTTCCCGGACTTTTCCAATTCCCCTACGAATACGGTCCCCAACTGCAAACGCCAGGCTTCCGCCGGCCGGCCGCCGCCGAATACCGCCTGGCGGGATTCCACGCTTTGGCGCAGCGTCTGATCCAGGCGGAGCAGGGAAACGTCCAGGAAGGCGGCGACCGCATCCTGTGTATTGGGCTGCGAGCCCGGCTTCGCGGCCAGCAACTCCCCCGCGCGCGAAAGGCGCAAGGTGCGTTCTTCCAAGGCCACGGGCACGTCCAGGGAAAGGTTTTCCGCCGCGCCGTCCACGGCGCGCTTAGCGCCGGCGGTGAAAGCGTCCCAGCCCGCTTGCACGGCAGCGGCCTCATCGGCCTTGTCCTTGCTTTCGTTGCGGGCCTTCACCAGCTCTTCCTCCAACCGGGATTGATCGGAGGCGAGCCGTCCGTATTTCTCTTCCAGGGAACGGGATTTCTCCTCGTTCTCCTTGGCGCGGGCGGCGTTGCGATAGCGCGCGTCCCAGCGTTCCGCTTCCTTTTTTTCCAGGGTTTCCAGCTTCTCGGCCTTGATGTTCTCGAGGGAGGCCAGTTCCTGCTGCAGGTCGGCCAGCGCTTTGCGCTTGGCGGCGTCCGGATCCTCCTTGGCCGTCGCGATGCCGGCGGCGAGCAGGGCCGACAATGCGGCCAGGGCTATGCGGTTCATCATTTGCTTCCTTTCGTGTCGGGAGCGGCCGTGGCCGCCTTCGCAGGAACAGCGGGAACCACGCCGGTAGCGGCCGGGGCCGCGTTCAGGGCCAGCCCCAGATCCAGCACCACCAATTGCGGAGGCCGTTTAGCCGACTTCACCTCCACCGCCGCTTTTATTTTGTTCTTCTCGGCGAAGCCTGGATCCTCGCGCCAATCCCAAATCCCCGTCTTCGCGTCCCTTTCCAGGACGCCGAAACGCTTGCCCTCTTCGTCCATGTACACCAGCCATTGGTTCCCCACCTTCAGAACCTGCGCGTTCACAACGTCCCCGTTCTTGCGCGTCACGGGCTTGTTCAATAGGACGATTTCATCCCCGCCCTTGATCTCTTCCTTGAGGACGGCGTTGAGGCGCCCGAAACCTTCCTCGCTGGTGGCCGTTCCCGCTTCCAAATCCTTCTTCAGGGATTTGACCCGGTCCACCCGCGGCTCCCGCTCCCAAGGCGGCCCCGCTTCTATGCGCGCGGCCACGGAGTCGCAATAGCCCGCCAGCACCAGCGCCAGGCGCTTCTGGCGCGCTTTGATCTCGTCCTCGGCGTTCTGCCAGCGGCCGGATCCGGAACGCTCCGCGTTGATCTTGCCCTGGGTCTCCTGCAAATGCGCCTGCAAAGCGGCATTCTCCTTTTCCCGCCGTTCCCGATCCTTTACCTGACGCTCCTCGGCCTGGGCGGCGCGATCGATTTCCTGGCGCAACAGGGAATCGGTTTTGCGCAATTCCCCCTCCGCCTTCTGCGCGTCTTTCTTGGCCTGGGCGATTTCCGCCTTGGCTTTCTGGATGTCCGCATCCAGGCGGGCGGAGGCGTCACCGTCCTGTCCGAATCCGGCCAGGGGAACTATGGCGGTGATGAGCAGCGCCGCGAGCAGGCTGCGGCCGTTCGGGAACCGGCGCGCCGCGGCGGTAGTCCGGATTGGGTTCGGGTACATCATGGGTTTCCTCTCTTCGCTTCACGCTTCACTTGCATAGCACCGATCCCGGATTCGCGGCGCACCAGGCATCCGCGTGTTTGCACAGGGTTTCCGACAATCTGGGTTTGTCATGGCAATAGCTGGCCAGGCCCGGTCCGCACACGGAGTCCGGTTGCCAGGCATGGTCCAGGCAATAGTCCCACAGGGTTTCCTTGCATCCGTCGATGCCTTGCGTTTCCAGGCAGCGGGCATTGGCGCCTTTTGTTCCCGATGTCCCGGACGTGCCGGCGCAGACGGGATCATCGGCAGGGAAACCCCGCTGGACGCAATAATCGTCTTCCCCTTCTTCCCGGCTCAAGCCGTTCAGCTTGGCGGTATCCGCCACGGGGGCGCACAGGGCCTTCAAAGCGGTATCCGGGGGGCTCTGGTCGGCGAACAGGCAAGCGGTGACGGCGGCCGAAGCGCATACGGGCGGCTTATAGGCATTGTCCCGGCAGTAACGCGGGTAATACTCCCGGCAATCCTTATTGTCGTTCCAACCTTCTTTCTCGCAATACAGGGCATGGGTCACCTGCAAGGGATAGACCAGGGTGCCCGGGACCGTATCGATATAGACATCGAAGGAATCCGGGATGCCTCCCGCGAAAATCCCAGCCCCGCCCTGGACGTTGTATTTGGCCTTGATGCGCGGATCCACGTCGCCGCCCCCGCCGCCGTCCACCTGCAGCACGGTGCTCAGGTAGCTGTAATAAGCCGGCTCGAAGCCGTAAAAATACAGGGTGTTCTTCTTGGTATGGAACCAGGTGTTGACCACGCCCATGGTATCCAACAGGTTCCAGCCTTTGCTGCCTTTGGCGTCCGGATAGATGAGCAGCCGCCGGATATAACCCGGGAAGTAATACTGGTCGGAATCCGGCTTGATGCCCACCGGAGAATCGAAGCGCGTTTCCGGCCTCCCGCTATTGGAGTCGAAGCGTTGGGAGATGAGCACGCAGCCCACATCCTGTGAGCGTTCGGAAGCGAAATAATGCGAAAGCGTATTGAGTGCGCCGTTCATGTAGTAGAGCGTGGCGCCTTTCGCATAAGGGGCCAGATCGCGACCCAGGAGCTCGAGAAGACGGGCCTGGATTTTCGCGCCATTGGCCTTGATATAGATCCCCAATGCGGTAGTGGAGTCGACCACCGGGTTGCCCGCCGAATCCTTGGGCGCGTCCACGATCAAAGGCAGGACCTCGGGGAATTCCTCGTTCAGGGTGTTTCGGACGCCGTCGGGGAGTAAAGCCACGAATTGGGGCGTGAAGATGTTCTCGGGAATGCCGGGGGTAAAGGCCACGGAGGGCGCGGCCGCGGTATCATGCAGCTTGAAAAGCGTGGGCACCTTCGCCTGCGCCGTCAGCACGGAGGTTATCTCCGTTCCCGCGCTGTCCCAGCGGAAGCGCGCGGTCAAATCATAAGCCTGGCCATTTTCCACCGTGTCCCGGATATCGCCCTGGAAGCAATTGGGGGTGTCCTGCACCGCCTCCAGCACCAAGGTATCCACCGCGCCGGAAAAGCGTCCCGCGATGCGCACGTCCGCGCTGTCGTAAAAGGCGAAGGCCTGGGTGGCCTCTTCGGAAAGATCCAGCACGCGTTCGAAGCAGACATGCCGCACGGGATTCTTGGCCAGGACATAGCCGGTCAGGAATACGCCCCGGAACGGCGGGGGATTCTCGGGATAATAATCCCACGGGCCCTGGATGCAGGCGCCCAGGATCAGGAGCACGGATGCGGCCAGGCCGATGGCGGCGAAGCGTCCGCGGCCATGGCGGCGTCGGCGGGTTTCAGAAATAATATTCATAGTTCACCAGGAAGGGGAAGAAGGGGAACTGCGTGATCTCGATGCGCTCGGGCGGATTCGCTCCGCGATTATAGGTATAGAAAAAGATGTTCTTGTGATCGGTGATGTTGAGGATGGTCCAGGAGAAGTTCCATTTGTTCTCCCGGCCCCAATCGATGGCCTTGACATCCCAGCGGAAATAGGCGGGCACGAAGGCGGCATTGCGGTTGCCGTGCAGCAGGTTGATATTGTCCTGGAATTCCGGATTGGGTCCTCCCGCCTGCCTGCCCTGGTTCTGGTCGAGCAGATGCCCGTTCATGTACCCGATGTATTCGGTGTAGGGCAGTCCGGTGGCGTACTTCAGCTGGGTGGAAAGCCGCAGGTATTTGCGGTTGCCCTGCTTCCAAAGCCCGTCCTTGCCCAGGATGTTCAGGGCCAAATCCGCCTTTGCGCTGTGGGGCTGATGCCAGGAAGGAAAGTAGGGCTGGGGATTGCCGTCCTCCCGGATCACGGAAGTCCCGTTGGAATAGGAAACGCCCCCGAAGACAAGGCCTTCCGGCCGGCGCAAGGAGGCCTCGAACCCGTAGCTGTAGCCCTGCGCTTCCTTCAACACGTCTCCCATGGTGGTTTCCGGATTCAAGGCGATGGAATCGGGCACGTCGTTGGGCGCGTAAACCACCAGATGGTTCAGGGTCTTGTAATAGCCTTCCAGGGACATGTCCCATTGCCCGCGCACCCGGTCAACTCCGTAGCCGGACGAGAAGAGGATGGAAGAGGTGGGTTCCACGGTGCGGAACTTCGTCTTCTTGGCGGGATAGTAGAACTCGTTCAGGCTTTCCTGATCGGAGAACTGGATGGAGTTGACGTATTGCTTGTAATAGCCAGTGTGGAAATCCAGCGATTGGTTGTGCGGCAGCTTGTACTTGAGCGAAAGGCGGGGTTCGATGCCGGGCTCGTCGAGCTTGGTAGAGTGGGTCAGGCGGAGGCCGGAGGTGACCTCGGCGTTGCCGACGGTCCATTTGTCCTGGGCGAAGACGCTGTTGAGCCAGAATTCCGTATAGTCGCGGACGGTGATCTTGGCGATGATCTGGTCATTGGTGAATATGGTCTCCATCCAATTCAGATCCACGCCCGCGGACAGGCGATGGGCGTCCAGTCCGGTATACTCGAATGACTGCTTGTAAGTGGCGGTCAGGATGCGGTTGTAGAAGGCGAAGATGTTCTCCAGGGCGAATTTCTGGCTGAACAGGCTGTAAGACGCGGTGGCCTGCGTCGACCAGTCCCGGTTGAGGATCTGGGTGTAATTCACCGGGATCACCGTATTGCCCCACTCGACCGTGAAAGGGGTGAAGTCCAGCAGGTCGCGGCCGTTGTACCAGGAGAGCATCAGGCCCTTGTTCTTGTCGATGTCGTAATGAACGTTCCCCTGCAAATCGTAGAAGTAATAGTTGAGATCGAGATCGGTGAGGCCTTGATCCCGCAACGCCCCCAGCACCTCGTCGATATAGGTACGGCGCCCGGCCACCAGCCAGCGCACGGGCCCCTGATGCCCTTCCGTGTGCAATTGCGAGGCGAAGGTGCTGATCTTGACCGACGATCCTTTGAAAAGGGTTTCCACCGTGTCCTTGCCGCCCTCGCGGGATTTGATGTCCAAAACCGAGGAGAGGCGGTTGCCGAATTCGGGCGGGAAGCCGCCCTTGTAGAAATTGACGTCGTTGATGCCTTCCACCAGGAAGGTCGAAAAGAGCCCGAAGAAATGCACAGGTGAATAGACGACGGCCTTGTCCAGCAGGATGAGATTCTGATCGGAGCCACCCCCGCGCACGTAGATCTTGGTGGAGAAGTCCGAACTGGCGACCACGCCCGGCAAGGCCTGGATGGATCGGATCACGTCGGCTTCGGCGAGGCCGGGCATGCGCTTGATAAGCTTGGCGGAGACGGTGGATTTGCCCAAAGAGCGCTTGGGCGCGCGTTGGGCCCGCACCAGCACCTTCTTGAGCTGGACGGCATCCTCGGACTTGAAGGTACTCGCTTCCGCGCTGGTATCGGCGCTGTCCTGTGCCGTCGCCGCTGCCGCCGGACCCGCTGCCGCGGGATTCTCCACCACCACCGCGGGACCCTGCCCTATATCGGCGCTGAAAGCCGAATCGGTACCCGAATATCGGATTTCATAGCATTTTTCCAGTCGCCCTGAGGTTTCCGAGCCCGCCGCCTGGGCTTCCGAGCCAGCTGAAGCTGCGCCCGAATCGCTCTTGCCGGGGACGCTGAAACAAAGGTTCCACAAGGTGTCGCGCGGCAAATCGACGCGGAAAGGGGATCCGGAAACCACTTCCGCGGTGTCTCCCGTTTCCAGGATTTCCAGGCGCACACGCGCTCCAGAGGGGAAGGTCGTATCGCGCAGGTTACCCTGGAAACGCAAGCTCGCCCCGGGAACCCTGGAGGTGGAAAGAGCGGGGTCAGCCGCCGCCCGGGAAGCCGGGGGGGCGCACAAGCAGGCACAAACGCATGCGGCCCACACCGGAAAAGCGCCGCGTCCCGAACCGGTTCTGGAATACATGCGTCCTCGCCCGAAGAATGCGCGGGAAATACCGTCCCCGCCCTTGCCGTCAAATACAGTTAACAATGTAAACATGCGTCTTGGCGAACGTCAAGGTGCATTTGCCGGTCCGTCCTTAGGCTCGCCCCACAGGCCTTGCAGCAAACGCGCGTGCGAATCCCAGAACAGTTTCCGGAAGGCGGCTTCGTCCATGGGGAATTTCCTGGCGAGAAAGATGGATACCAGTCCATGGGCATGGCCCCAGATGGTCATCGCCACGGCATGGGCGTCGTCCTTGCGGAAGTACCCGGACTCCATGCATTCCTGCACCCTATCCACCAGGAACTGGAAGGTGGCCATGGTGCGCTGCTGCAACTCTTCCGGGAGCGCCGCCTCGCCCAATTGGGACGGGATGACGAAGATGACCTCGTAATACTTGCCCTTTTCCAGCGCGAAGGCGAGATAAGCCTCGCCGGATTGGCGATAGCGCTCTTCGGGTGTCTTGGCCGAGAGCGCCCGGAACAAATAGCTCCCGAACAGCTTCACCGCTTCGCCGATGACGTTGTGGACCAGATCTTCCTTGTTGCGGTAATGCCGGTAGATGGCGGTGGCGCTTACGTCGAGCCGTTCCCCGACATGGCGCATGGAAAGCCCTTTGAGGCCGTGCTCGAGGTACAGATCGAGCGCGCATTCCAGGATCCGCTCCCGCAATTCCGACATGTTAACAGTGTAAACTAAACTGCGAATCCCGTCAAATCCGGGATCGGGCCGGGAATCAGCGCCCTGGGCGGGCTATGGTGCGGATTTTCTTCTTCTCTATGGGGGAGGGCGCGTTTTGCTGCAGGGTGAAAATCTCGTTGCGTACCTCCACGCCCAGATTGTCGGCCAGGATCTTCTCCAGATTCTTATAGGCCGCGACATTATCCACCACCGCTCCTTTCGGAATCTTGAAGCGTGCCTTCAGCTTGGTGATATCGTAGGCGGCATAAGCCCAGAATCGCGCCTGCTCGTCCAGGGAAGTGCCGGCGGGCGGCGCGAGAGGAATGTTGGCCAGCCTTGGTCCGCTGATGGCGCCGACGATTTGCTCCTGGTGGGTGTTCAGGGCATAGTTCAGGCCCAGCAGAACGGCCGCGGCCGCGATGGCGAAAGGCCAGATGCGCCTGGCGGGTTTGTTTTTCTTCAGCTTGATGACGTCGTTCTTGCCCATTTGCCCCGAGGTCGCGAGCTTACGGCGCATTTTTTCCAGGGTGCGGCGATCGTCGTGACCGCGTTGGACCAGGTTGTTTCCGTTTTCGTCGGCCATGGAATGGATACTCCGAGCTGGATCAGGGATTCAGGTTCGCCTTATTATCGGGGGAGGCGGAGGCGGCCAACCAGGGATACAAGGGTAAATTGAACGCGGGTCTTTGCGGAAGTTGATGGAGGTTTGCGATCTATTGGGCTTGAGAACCGCCAGGGCCCGGGGTTACGGGGCTGCAGCGCTTGCTCACCCGCCGGGAGCGCGCTATTCTTCGTGGATCTCATAATAATCCAGGTTGAAAGGCGAGATGACGGTGGGGGTGCCCGGGGGC
>JBDSWM010000293.1:0-16482 GCA_039926685.1 Fibrobacteria bacterium
CCACGCCCACGCGCTGCTGCCATCCGCGCTTGACGACCAGCTTTTGCGCCGCGCTGGGCGCGACATATCCCGTGCAGGATACATGGATCAACTCATCGGGAGGCGCATCCGCCTCCGCGGGATAGAAGGCCTCCAGTTTGGCGTCCACGATTTCGGAAAAGGCCTCCATGCGCGCGCTCATGCCGGCGCCATGGGGATCGGCCGCCAAGGTGAAGATGCGCATGCGCTCCCAATCGGTGTGCATGAAATCCTCCAGCTCGAATCCGCGGAAGGCCAGACTCGCCGGGCCGCAGCCGAAGCGGCGGATATGCCTTTCGATGGAGCGGAAGAAAGCGCCCTCGTCGAAACCCGGACCGCGCGCGGTCGCTTCCGATCGGGCATGGGCGGCCGCCAGCCATTGCACCGAAGCCGGGTGATCCCCCGTGAAGCGGGGACGGAGGATTCGGAAGTCCCCGATGACGGATTGCTTTGGCACTGGATTCCCCGTTCGGATGAAGCCGCTCCGCGGCCCCGCATTTGGAGGCCGACGGAACAAGGCTATTACAGCAATGTAAATGAAAAGCCCGGGGGGGAGCGAGCGCTATTGTTCCCGGGCGGGTTTCAGGGAAGCGGAGAGCTTCCAATCCAAGCGTTGGAAGGGGATCCGTTACCGGGTGTAGAAGAATTTACCCAGGATCCGGTTGCCGGACTGGACGAAGTACACTCCCGTGGGCGCATCGGCGCCGGAGAAGGTTTTCCCGTTCCATTGGTACAGGTATCCGGTAGGATGGAGCGCCGCGATCCTGTTCCCCATCATGCCGTAAAGGCTCAAAGGTTCGCTGGCATTGGCGGATTTTTCGCCGGGGCGGATCAAAACCACATTGCCGGTTTGGGTGGCCTGGAAGCCGTTGGCATTAACCTGCGCCTTGACCCCGCGACCGCCTATCGCGACCGGAGAGGGAACCGAATCGTAGGCGGCATAGATGAGCTGGAAAGTGTAGGCCAAATCCTTGGGCTCGCTTTGGACCGCCGTTTTCAGGCTGTCCACCAGGACCGCGCGCAACACCGCGGAATCGGGATGGCTGGTGAGCACTGGATAGGAATACGTGCTGGTACCAGTGTCCGCTCCCGTTTGGCTGCGCAAGGTTTGCTTCAAAACCACATTGCCGTACCAGACATGGAATTGGGTTTTCGACTTGGACTTGCCGATGGCGTCGTACAGGGTGACCGTGGATCCGTTCACCGAATCGGCGATCCCGAACCAGTACTCGTCCCAGCCGGGTTTCTTATATCCATATTCGCCGTCGTTAATCTTGAGGGCATAATTGTTGGTCACCTCGACGGAGAACTGCGCGTCCCCTTTTTTCCGGTGCGCGAATTTGATTTCCTTTTTGACATAGGTGTCGCAGGTGCCGGTGGCGTCCCAATCGGTGAGAATGCGGTATTCGGTGCCGTCGCTGATCACGGCGGCATTGGACATGCTTTTATTCAAGAGGGTGCGGGCGCCTTGTTGCTCCAGGGTCGACGGGGTATGCCCGGTCAGGATCACCTGATACGCCTCTTGCAAATGGTAGGTTTGCTGGCAAACCGTGGCCCCGGCCCATGCCGCCAGAACGAGACCCATTAGAACCGATAGTTTTTTCATGATTGCTGTCTTCTAATGTAGGCGAAATACCTATCGATGCAAACCCATTTCCTTTATTTCTACCTTCGCGCCATGCCATTTGCGGGGTTTTCCAAGTCGCTAAAATCCTTACAATCGAGAGGATTTCGCCATCTTTCCCTGGTTTCCCCAACCCGCATCCGCCCATGAGCCCTTCCGTAGCGAAGCCCTGCCGCATCCTCTACATCACTTCCACCTATAGCCGCGACGAAAAGGATAACCAGAACCCCTGGATGCTGGACACCATCCGCCATCTGGCCGCCAAGGGTTATGAAATCGAAGTGCTGGCTCCTTCTTACAAAGGATTGCGCAGCCATACCGTGGGGGGCGTGAAAGTGCATCGCTTCCGATATTTTTTCCGGGAGCGGGAAACGCTTACCCACGATGAAGGGGCGCCCAATAAAATCCGCGGGAGCGTGCTGGTGAAGCTGCTTTTCTTCCCCTATCTGTTCTTCGGGATGCTGGCCGCCATGCAGGTGGCGCGCCGGGGACGGTATGCTTTCATCCATTGCCATTGGCCCTTCCCGCATGGCCTGATGGGTTGGGCCGCCTGCATGGCTGCGCCACGCGGCCCGCAGGGGGGCAAGCCTAAACTCATCCTGCATTTCCACGGCGCCTGCCTATTGCTGGCCGCCAAGTTCAAACCCATCGCGCCCTTGCTGCGCTTTTGCCTGCGCCGCGCGCAAGGCGTGGTTTCCAACTCCAGCTTCACGGCGGGCCTGGTGACCCGGCTCCTGCCCGTGGAGCAAAGCGTGATCGGGTTCGGCTCGCCCCTTTCCGGCGATCCGCTGCCGCCGGCGCGGAACCGCGTCAAGATCATCCTGACGGTGGGCCGCGTGGTGGAACGCAAAGGAATCGGTTATCTGCTTCGCGCGCTGCCGGCCATCACGGCCGCCATCGATGCGAAAATCGTCATCGTGGGCAAGGGGGATCCCAAAGTGGAGGCGGATCTGCATGCGGTGGCGGAGGAGCTCAAGCTGGGCGACCGCGTCGTTTTCGCCGGCAAAGTGCCTGAAGCGGATCTCATCCGCTGGTACCGCGACTGCGACGTTTTCTGCCTCCCCGCCATCGTGGATTCGCAGGGAGAAACCGAAGGACTGGGCGTGGTGCTGCTGGAGGCCTTGAATTACGCGCGCCCGGTGGTGGCCTCCGACGTGGGCGGCATCCCGGACATCATCAAGCATGAGCGCACCGGCCTGCTGTGCCCGGAAAAGGATCCCGCCGCCTTGGCGGCCGCCATCCTGCAAGTGCTCAGGGATCCGGATTTCGGGGAAACCTTGGGCCGCCAGGGCCGCGCCTTCGTGGGCAAGGAATTCTCTTGGGAGAATATCGACGCCCTGTGGGAAGCCTTTTACGCGCAAAGCGCGGAACGGACCTCCGTTTCGCCATGACCGGCGCGACATGCGCCTGTCACTTCAAGGCATGCAACCCGTTCGTCTCGCGGATGGATCGCGCCTTCGCCCACACCGCCTTATCGGATTTATAGAAGCGCGTCAGCGCCGAGGCGGTGCAGCCCAATACCGCCGCCGCCCCGGCCAGTTGGCCGCGCTGCCGGGCCAGTTGATGCAGAGCGCGCAACGCGAAACCCGGGAAGTCGGCATGAGCGGGGTTGGCATCGGCGCGGAAGGCCGGCTGGCCGGCGCGTGCCGGTCCGCCCGGATCGCCGGCAGGTTCGGCATCGGCCAGATCGGCCGCGAGCGCGATGTGCAACCGCAGCCGGGCCAAAGCCGCGTGCAGATTGCGGAGGGAGGCGCGGGAGTCGACGGATTCGGCGCTGAGGCCGGATTCGGGATGGGTCAGGCGCACGCCGCTATAGACGCGGTTGCGCTTCTGCCCGCCCGGCCCCGATCCCTGGAAACGGGCCTGGCCGCATGCGGAAAGCAGCGTTTCGGAATCCAGGGAAAGCCAACGGTACGCGGAAGCTACGGTAACTCTGAGGCTACCTCCGGATCCGGGTTCCCCCGCCGCGGCAGGAGATCGGCTCACTTTCGCGCGCCCCCCGGGCCCGAGGGAAGGCCGCGCCGCAGCTCGCCGACGCTCAATGCCCCGGTCAGGAAAGGCATCGCCCAGAAGGCCGACAAAGCGGCCAGGCGCCAGCCCATGGGGAAAGCCTGCGGATGCATTTGCACCCATGTCCCCAGTGCCCAGCCGCAGGCCAGCCATGCCAGGATGGGCGCCATGCCCTTCCACGACAAGGCGATGGGGAACAGCTCCTGGCTCCGGCGCATCGTCATCACGGCGATCACCAGGTAACATAGGATCGCGGAAAGGGTGGCCCCCCAGAGCCCCAGCAGCGGAATGAGCAGCAGGTTGCCGATGATGGTGACCACGGCTCCGGCCCCGTTGGTCCACATCAGGTACCTGGTCTGCTTGGCGATATACAGCCCCAGGGTGAAATGCACCACCCAGGCCTGGAAGGCATAGGCCAGAAGCACGCCCGGGACAATTTCCAGCCCCACCCAGTAGGCTGGCGCTATGATGGGGCGGCCCAGCACGGGCAAGGCCACCAGCTTGTCCAGGAATACCATCAAGGTCACGGAGGCGTAGCCGATGAAATGGCACAGGTAGCGGAGGATCCGCCCGAACAGATCGGCCGCGTCCGGATCCGTCTGGCGCTGCTGGAAAAAGGGCTGCCAGGCCATGCGGTACATCTGCACCAAGAGCATGCCGAAAATGCCCAGCTTCCAGGCAGCGGCGAATATGCCGGAAAGCTGCAGCACGTCGTATCCCCGGCCGGGATACAGCCTATCGATGTCCGGTTGCTTGAGCAGCCGCATGAACATGCGACCGGCCATTTCATTGATATTTCCGTACAGGCCCGCGGGCACCAGGGGCAGGCCAAAGCGCCAAAGTTGGCGGAAAACGCCGCCCTGCAAGGCCGCGCGCACGTTGGCGAACAGGATGGGCAGCACCAGCACCAAGGCGAAAGCGCTGGCGATAAGGTTGGCCCAGAACACCCCTTCCAGGCCCTTATGCCAATACAGCACGAACAGGAGGTTGCCGCCGATATTGACGATCACATTCCCTAGGTTGATGAGGGCGAAGCGCCCGGCCGCGTGTTGCAGGCGCAAATGCGCCATCGGCACCACTCTCAGCGTGTCCAGCATCAGGATGCCGGCCGCGTAGAGGAACAGCTTGCGCTGGGATCCGGGTATCAGGAAAGCGTCCGACAAAGGGCCCGACAGCAGTATCAAAAGGACGGAAAAGCCCGTGGCGCCGATGGCCTGGCTCCAGAAAGCGGTGGAGAACAGCTGCTTGCGCCCGGGCGCGTCCATATCCTGGGACAAGCGCAGGTAGGCCGAATCGAACCCGAACTGGTAGACGATGTTCAGGAAGGCGATGAGAGTGAAGACGTAGGTCTGGATCCCGAAATCGGAAGTGGTGAGGACATGGGTGTAGAAGGGCACCAGCAGGAAGTTGAGGAACCGGCTGGCGATGGAGGACACGCCATAAACCAAGGATTCCTTGGCCAGCGCGCGGATGCGGCTCATGCGAAGACGGGGAGGAAGGGGATGGCCTAACGCCCTTCCGACAAGCGATTTATGAGGAAATCGGCGAATCCGCTTTTCCTCATGGCTTCCTGGGTCTTGCTGATGTCGTAAGCGACGCGGATGATCTCGACGCTCATCTTTTCCGTATCGCACAGGCACCAGCAGGCGAGCGGATTTCGGTCCCGCGGCTGGCCCACGCTGCCATCGTTCACCAGGATGCGCTGGTCCGGCTCCAACTTGTACAAGAGGGTCTCCGAGACCTTGAAGGATTGTTCCCCTTCCATGATCACAACGATGGGCCAATGCGTATGCCCGATGAAGCACATCTTCTCGGTGAAAAAGGAGAAGGCGTCCACGGCATCGTCCAGGCTGGAAACGTATTTCCAATCCGCCGGCGACCAAGGGCTGGCATGCACGAACAGCAGCGGGGGCTCGGAAACCATGTAGGGCAGCTTGGAGAAGAACTCGATGGAGGCGGGAGTCAGGACCTTGCTGGTCCATTCAATCGCCTTCTGGGCGTTGAAATTATTCCAACCCTCGGCGGATTCGCGGCCGATGGCCACACTGTCATGGTTTCCCAGGATGGTGATGTCGCTGTTTTGCGCGACCAGTTCCACGCATTCATTGGGGAACGGGCCATACCCGACGATGTCGCCCAAACAGACTTTCTTGTCCACTCCCAATCGCTTCATCGACTCAAGCACGCGCTGGAGCGCTTCCAGATTGCCATGGATATCGGAATAAATTCCGTACTTCATGAAGGCCTAAATTAGCATTATTTGCCGGGGGCGGCTTCCGAAGCGTTCAACGCGGCGCGGTTGGACGGCTCGGCGGATTTGGCCGCCAACGCCGCCGGTGCGTCGGTGAAGGCGGTGCGCTCCGGATCCTTGGCGCAACGGAACCCGACCTTGAAATTGCTGAAACCGGGGCGGTTGTTATAGCGGGCGCTCAGGCTGAGGGAACTGGATTCGCTGTACCAGCTGGCGCCACGAATGACCTTGGCGGTGCCCGTGGCCGGGCCTTTGGGATGATCCAAATCGGCCGCGTTGTACTCGCCGTACCAATCCTGCACCCATTCGAAGACGTTGCCCGCCATATCGTGCAAGCCCCAGGCGTTCCCCTTCTTGAGGCCCACTTTCTGGGTACGGTTATCCGAATTGTCGCGATACCAGGCATAATCGCCGGGATTTTCCGTGCCCCAATAGAAGGAGGAGTTGCTTCCCGCCCGGGCGGCGTATTCCCATTCGGCCTCGGTGGGCAGCCGACCGCCGGTTTCACGGCAGAATTTATCCGCTTCTTCCCAGGTGACCTTGTCCACGGGAAGGGAATCCTGCAGGCGATAGGAAGGATTGCCGCCGACGATCTTGGCGTATTCGATCTGGGTCACCTCGTATCGGCCGAGGAAAAACGGGCCCACCTGGATCTGGCGCCCATCCTCGCGCCGGAAGCTGCCGCGGGGCAGGTAAACCACGGGATACGCGGAAGCGAACGACTTGGGGATTTGCGGTGCCGCCGGCTCCAGGGATTTGGTGGTAAAGCTGCGCACCGCGCCTTCGTTGCGATCGATGCCGTCGCTGGCGATGACTTTCCAGAAGTAGGTGGTGCCCGGTTTCAAATCCTCGAGGTCCAGGGAGGAATCGACCAGGCCGTTGGCGCGGATGGACAAGGGGGGCGACTTGGTATCCAAGTAAACCGTGAACTGCACCTTGGCGCCCGCGTCCGGATCGCCGCCCGACCAGGCCAAAGACACCGGCAAGCTGTCGGAAACCACGGCTCCGGAATCGGGGAAACGGGCCAGCGGTTGGAAAGGGGGACGGTTCTGGGGCGGAGTCAGGTACGGGGCGCCTTCGGGAGGAAATGCCGGGCTGATCCCCAAAGCATTCACGCCCAAAGCGCGGAAACGGTATAGCGTGTTGGGCTTCAGCAGATTGGCGCGGATTTTCGGGGCAGTAGCCTTGTCCAATATCGTCTCCCAGGCTCCGGTACCCACCTTTTGCTGGACGATGTAAAAATCCGCCTTGGGGTAGGTCTGGCATTGCAGGGAAATGCGGTTGCTGTCGGCTTCCTTCAAGGCCAAGGTTCCTTCCCTGGGCGGCGAGAACACCGTCTGCTCGCGGCTGAACAGGAGGAAATTGCGGAGCGCTTCCGGGCCGGTGAAATTGGTGCGCGCTTCCATGAAAATATTGGATCCGAGGCTCATTTCCTTGCTTTCGGCGCCATAGATGTTGAGGCCCGGCGCCCCTGTATGGGCTTGCCAGGCCAAAGCGGCCGGGTTGGCCGGGACGTTGGGGGTGGCGGTAAGTACCGCCGGCGCCAATGGAAGAGCCGGGTAGACGTTACCGGCCGCCCCAGCGGGAGACGCGCCCGTGGGCGAGGTTCCCAGGGCCCAGGCGAAGGCGGGCAATTGGCTGGGTGCGTTGGAAAACCGGGCATAAGGCTCGAAGGTGAATACCGGCCCCTGCATTCCGTCCAACAGCATTTCCACGCGCGGCTTGAGGGAGAACCTGACCATGCCAACGCCCGTGATCTGCCGCAATGCCTTATCGGCCATGGTCATCTTGTTCTCGGCCAAGGGGCGCCATTGGCCGTCGGTGAAGCCCAGTTCTCCTTTAATGGAATTGCGGATATGGAAATCGGCATTCGCGGAGAAGGTCTCGCTCCGGGAGCGGGCCTCCACACGCAGGAACGGCCGGTTCTGCATGCGCAGGAAAAGCCCGGATCCCAGCGATAGCAGCGAAGGCCCCTTGCCCGGGAGCTCTTCTTCGTAATCGAAATTCCCTTTGCCGGAAACCGAAGCCTGCATCGTGGCCATCACATCGCAGTCGCCGCTCATCTTGAATTGGAAAAGCTCCACATTGCCGCCGCGCACCCTTATCCTGCCGGTTACCGTGGGTTGGAATAGCACCTGGACGCCGCTCATGCCTATGCCCAATTGGCCATAAGCCGCCGCGCCGTCCGCGCCGGTGCCGATCAGATCCTGGGTTTGGCTCAAGTCGGACAAGGCCTGGTTCATGTCCATCCGGGTCTTGAAGGCGATATCGCAATCCTGTACCGCATCGGGCAGGTCGGCGTTTACGGTTTTCAAGGTCCATCTGCGCCCCAGGAGGGCGGAACGCGGCTGGCCGTCCACGTCCACCACTTTGCGGAAAATCCCGCCGAAAGAGGTATCCGCCACCACGGTTCCGGAAACCGGGATCGAGCCTTCGGGAAGGTCCAGCACCAAGGTGCCCGGGGTAGGGACATAATCGACCACTTTGCCGTTGCCCGGCAAGGTCAGGTCCAGATAGTTGGCGGTGAACAAAGTGGGGGTTGGGCCCATCTCCTCCACGAATACCGCGTTCTCGATCTCGTAGCCTTCCACGCGTATTTTCGAAAGGTCCGGAGCCCGGATGGAATCGTCGACCGTAATCACGAGCGTGCGCTGGCCCACGGCGGCATTTTCGATTTGCAATGCCCCCAATGCGAAAGCGCCGGAGCTTATCCCCGCCACCGCTATGCATGCATGTCGGATCGAGGCCAACATCATCTTACCTTGGTCATTACCTTCTTCATGGCGACCTTGCCGTTGATGCGCAGGGTCATGAACTTGATGCCGTTATTGTCGCCATCCTTGAGGGGGAACGGACGGATGGGGAACACCCCCATCGGCAAATCCCCCGAGAACAGCGTCGCAAGATTCTTTCCGTAGAAGTCCATCATCTCGACCTCGACGTAACCCGGCGCCGGCAAGGTCACGGTGACCTGGACCCCGCTTTTGCCGATGTTGCGCACTACCAAGTTCAACTTCAGCGCGGCATCCTGGGCCTTGGGAGCTTCCACCTTGGCCTGCGCGCCCAATTCCAATTTGGTTTCCAGATCCCGCGTTTCGCCCTTATCGTTGGTCAGCTCGGGAACTTGCACGCGAACGGTTTCCGCGCGCAAGGGTTCGCGCAAACGTATGATGATTTTCTGTTTGCCGGCCCAAGACATGGATGCGACGGCCAGCATAACCAGAACGGATGTCGTTGACGTTTTCATATCGGGTCCCGATTCATCGCGAGCAGTCAAGTGTAAACAAATCCGGCAGTCCGTTTTCCCTTCGAGGTGAGTTCTCTCGGGAATGCCCAAAATACATCTTTAACAATACCGTTTTTTGGTACTTCACGCCCGGTAAAAGTCTATCTTAAGGACATGTTGGCCGCGATTTTACCTTGTTTTTCTCGGTTCCCTTTACATCCTGGGTCGGTTTTTCGAAAACTTCGAAAATCTTACCTGGAACTGGAGGGAAAAATGAAACGCGCGAACCCGATAATTAGTCGGGACTTTTCGACGGGTTCCTTCGTATACTGGCCTCGGTCCGCATTCGGAGAATCCATTCAATGGTCTGGCAAATAAAAATAAAATTATCTTTATTCGGGGATCTTTTCCCGATGAATCGTCATTTCTGATCGACGCGCATATGAACAAAACCTCTTGGACCTCCCGAAAGCCGACGAGCGATCCAAAAATCGCCCGCTCATTCACGCATTTGGAATCCAAGACCTCCCGCATTGCGGCAGCCGATTTCGCCAAAGCCTCGCAACCGTCCTCGCGCTTGATAGCGCTGGCCCATTACCAGCAAATCCTCACCAGCTTCCAGGTGATTGCGGACGCGGTCACCATCGTGGCCAGTTTCCTGGCCGGATATTATCTGTGGAGCCTGGTGGGTCCGCTGGTCGCCATCGACATCTACGAACCGGAATCCATCAATCGTTACTATTCCTTCCTGGGCGTGACCTTGGCCACCACCTTGGTCGGCCTGGAAGTGCATGGCCTGTACCAACCCCAGCGCAGCCTGATGAACGTGCGCGAGTTCGAGCTGATCCTGATGACATGGGGGAAAGCCTGCCTGTTCACCCTGGGCATCATGTTCATGGCGCATCAGCTGTATTTCAGCCGGGGCATTTTCACCTTGACCTGGGTATGCCTGCTCGGTTTCATGACCGTGCAGCGCTATGGATTCTTCAAGTTCAATAATTTCCTGCGGCGGAAAGGCTTCGTGGAAACCACCGTTCTTATTTATGGCGCGGGCGTGGTAGGCCGCAAGCTGATGGAGAAATTCAAGCAATCCCCGAAACTGGGCTATCATGTGGCGGGATTCATCGACGACAACAGCGGCTTGTCCGGGAAAACCGTGTTGGGCGCGCCCGTGCTGGGGGATTTCACCAATTTGCGGGACATGATCACGGCCACCGGCGCCACCAAGCTGTTCATAGCCTTGCCGCAGGTTCCCTCCAAGGTGGTGGTGGACATCCTGAATGTCTGCCGGGAAACCAAATGCGAATTCCAAATCGTTCCCTCGCTTTATGACATCGTCATCCAGCGCGTGAAGATTACGGAAGTAGAAGGCATTCCGCTCATCGGCATGACGGAGCCCAAATACTCCTTCAAGACCCGCGTGGCCAAGCGCATTTTCGATTTCTTCGCTTCCCTGTTGCTCATCCTCATCCTGTCGCCCGTTCTGTTGGGCTTGGCGCTCATCGTAAAGCTGTCCAGCAAGGGTCCGGTCTTCTTCGTGCAGAAGCGCGTCGGTTACAAAGGCCGGCGCTTCCGTTTCTTCAAGTTCCGCTCCATGTACACCAATACGCCCATCTACGCGGTCACGCCCCAGTCCGGCAACGACCCGCGCATCACGCCCATCGGACGCTTCCTCCGCCGCAGCTCGCTGGACGAGTTGCCCCAGCTTTTCAACGTCTTCAAGGGCGACATGAGCCTGGTGGGGCCCCGTCCGGAAATGCCTTTCATCGTCGACCAATACAATGAACTGCACAAGCAGCGCTTGAATGTCAAACCGGGAATCACCGGCCTCTGGCAAATCAGCGCGGACCGCAAAATCGCCATCCATGAAAACATGGACTACGATATGTACTACATCAACAACCAGAGCTTCTTGCTGGATGTGGTCATCCTGCTCCGCACCATCCTGAGCTGCGTCAAGGGCATTGGGGCCTATTAACCGCGCCTTGTAGATGTTCACCCCGGCATCGCCGCAACGAACACCGACCTCTCTTTGAAAGCCCGCTCGCTAGCGGGCTTTTTTCATGGCATGCTTTTATCACAGCTCGTAAGAATACGTTGCCGCACCATCGTTCAAGAGCAGGCGGTTGGCCCCGGGCGAAGCTTCCGTGCGCCCCACGATGCGGGCGTCCACCTGGAACGATTTGGAAATGCCGATGACGGTTTCCGCCGCGCCGGGTTCGCAGAGGATTTCCATGCGATGGCCCATATTCAATGTGCGATAGAGTTCGCGCGGGGCCATGGCCGGGTTCCGCCGCAACCAGGCGAAAGCCGGCGGCGGATCGAAGAGATTGTCCTTGATATAGGTGAGCCCGCGGCCGAAGCGCAGGCATTTGGCCTGGCCGCCGCCCGTATTGTGGAAGATGGCCGCGATGGCATCGCCCGCCTGGGCCAGGGCGGCCTTGAGGATGGGCGCATAGGTACGCGTGGGGGAAAGCAAGGTCTGCCCCACGGTAAGGCCGGAACCGGGCATCATATCATCCAGGCGGAATTTGCCCGTATAGGCCAAGTCGGAAATCTCCGGAGCGAAGACCTCCGGATAAGCGGTCTTGTAATGCGATGACAGGAATTCATGGCGCAGCATGGTGTAGCCGTTGCTGCCGAGGCCGGAGTTCTCGGCGGTCTCATAGGCGGCGCGGCCGCCGGAATAAAGGCCTACGATGGCCAGCCCGGGTTTCAGTTTGTCTCCGGAAAGGATTTGCCTGCGGGGAGCGCGCGCCACCAAGGTGGAATCGACGACCAAGGTGCGTACGGTATCGCCCAAGTCCGCGGTTTCCCCGCCCCCGCTCACGATGTCGATGCCTTGCGCGGCGAACATGGTTATGCAGTCCCGGTAGCCGGCGATGATTTCCGCAATGGCATCCCCGGGAATGAGCTTGGCGTTGCGGCCGATGGTGTTGGAGAGGAGCAACGGGCCGAAAACGCCCACGCAAGCCAGGTCGTCTATATTCATCACCAGGGAATCCTGCGCCAATCCCCGGAAGGCGGAAAGATCCCCCGTTTCCTTCCAATGCAGATAAGCGAGTATGGATTTGGTGCCGGCCCCGTCCGCATGGATGAGGACGCAATGATCCGGGCTGCCCGTCAGGGTATCCGGCAGCACTTTGCAAAAGGCCCCGGGAAAAAGGCCGGGATGCTCTCCGGCGATGGCTTTATGGACCTCGGCCTTGTCGGCGGAGGCGCCTCGATCTTCATAACGGATGGGATTGCTCACGGCGGGAAATATAACATTCCCGCAATCCCCCATCCCTTGGAAATGCCCGCCCGGGAACCTAGCGTTCGGAGCGATGGCTCCCAAAGGTGAAATCAGGACCGTGGCGGGATTGTTCCTCAAGCTCGGCTTCACCGCATTCGGGGGCCCGGCCGTCCATATCGCCCTGATGCGGCGGGAAACGGTGGACAAGCGCCGATGGTTGAGCGAACAGGCCTTCCTCGATCTGATCGGCGCCACCAACCTGATCCCGGGCCCCAACTCCACGGAAATGGCCATCCACATCGGCTACTTGCGCGCCGGCTGGCCGGGCCTGATCGTCGCGGGGGTCTGCTTCATAGTCCCCGCCATGCTGATGGTGATGGGGCTGGCCTGGATCTATGCGCGCTCGGGATCGCTACCTCAAGTAGGCTGGCTGCTGTACGGCGTGAAACCGGTGGTGGTCGCTTTGTTGGCGCATGCGCTATGGAACCTGGGCCGCAAGGCGATCCGCACCCCGATCCAGAAGGCCGGGTTCGCGGTCATCCTGGCCTGGTATTTCCTGGGAGGGAATGAAATCGCGCTGTTGCTGGTCGGGGGCGCGGCGCTGGCGATGGGAAGCCGGCGCGGAGGGCCGGCGGCGGCGGCCATTCCCATAGTAGCCGGCAAGTTACCCTATTCCCTGGGCCTGCTGTTCCTGAAATTCCTGCGCATAGGCTCGGTGCTGTACGGGAGCGGTTATGTGTTGCTGCCTTTCCTGCGGCGCGAATTGGTCGAGCGCACCGGCTGGCTGACCGAAACGCAATTGCTGGATGCCGTTTCCGTGGGCCAGTTCACGCCGGGGCCTTTCTTCACCACCGCCAGTTTCATCGGCTATCTCCTGGGCGGGGTGCCGGGAGGCCTGTTGGCCACGCTCGGGATCTTCCTGCCCGCATTCTGCTTCGTGGCGATATCCAATCCTTTCCTGCCCCGCATCCGCGAATCGCAGGCCCTGGGCCGCTTCCTGGACGGGGTCAACGTGGCCTCGCTCGCCTTGATGGGCGGAGCGGCCTGGCAAATGGGGAAAGCGGCGGTGGCGGACGCGGCCTGCGCGGGGATATTCGCCGCGGCGGCTTTTCTGCTGTTCCGGCGCGACGCGTCTTCCACCTGGCTGATAGCCGGGGGCGGGCTTATCGGGATAGCGGTGCGGTGGTTATCCTGACGGCAGCGGGCTTCCGGCCCCCGGGGATCCGGTCCGCCAGCGCGCGGCCCGCCAAATCATGGGCCGCCGCGGGCTCGGAAGCGGACGGGTACGCGCCCAGGGTAGCATTGAAGGTACGGGAGCGGGGCAATCCGATGCCCGTGGCTCCCGGGCGCTTGCGGCCGGCCACCTTCAGCTTGACCTTGTAAAGCCCGCCGTCCCCGGTGATGAAAAGGGTTTTCCCGTCCGGCCCCCCGAAGACGAGATTGGAGGTGTTGCCGTTCTGGTTATTGTCCGAGGCGGTGGCGCTTTTCACGGTGATGCTGCCCAGGGATTGGCCCGCCGCGTCGAAAGCCATGATCTTCCCGTCGTTCCAGCCCGCCACGTAAAGGTTGCCTTTTTCATCCGCCGTGATGCCGTCCGGCTCCGTCAGGGAAGCGAACAGAACGCCGTTGGAAAGCCTGCCGTCGTCGGCCACATCGTATGCCCACACCTGCTCGATGCCGTCCTGGGAGACGTACAGCTTCTTTTTCTCTTCGATCCATTCGAGGCCGTTGGCGGTGGAGAATCCGGGAATCTTGGTGACCGCGCCCGCGGAGGAACGGTAGTAGACCGACTCGGCCCAGCTGGAAAAGAACATGGCGCCGCTGGAACCGATAGTCAAATCGTTCGTGGCGACCCCGGCCAGCCCGTCCGCGGCGCCCGTCAGAGGAGTGCGGGTTCCGGCCGCATCGTACCGGACCACGGCATCCTTTTGCGCCACCACCAGCCTGCCTTGCGCATCGAACTCCGTGCCGTTGGATTGGAACCCGGAGGCGAACACCGTCAATTGGCCTTGGGCGTCCAGCTTCAGGATGCGGTTGGCGTTATCGCTTGTCTGTTCGGTGAAGAACACGTTCCCGGCCGCGTCCACGGAAGGTCCTTCGCAATAGCCCAAAGCGGCGCCTTGCGCGTTCTTGCTGACGGCGACCTCGACCTTGGCGGCCGCGTCCGCCAGCGAGGTATCCAAGGCCACGGTGCCGAATTGCGCCCATGCGGTCCCGGCGCAGAGCGCGCCCGCGAGGCCGAGGATGGGGAAAGTGATGGGGCTGATGGAGGCTGCGGGATGATGGATCATGGGGTTGGCTCCGGACTCTGGATGCATGCCTGCAAAGGTCGAAAATTATAGCCGGATGGAAGAATACCCGGCGGAAAAGCGTTCCCAAATCGAATATATCTTCCATTTCGGCTACATTTTCGGGATGACGCTCAGGAAAGCCGCGCTCGCGAAATTCGCTCCCGTGCTCGCGCTTTTGCTTTTCGCCGTCGCTTTGGTATTCGTCCACAAGGAATTGAAGGACGTCCATTACCACGAATTGGCCGCCGCGCTCAAGGATTTGCCGATGCGAGGGCTCCTGGCTTCCGGATTGAGCGTAGCCATCAGCTACCTGGCCTTGACGGGCGTCGACGCTTTGGGACTCCGGTACGCGGGAAGAACACTGCCTTATGCGAAAACGGCTTTGACCTCCTTCATTTCCTTCGTCATCAGCAACAATTTCGGATTTTCGGCGTTTACGGGCGGCCTGGTGCGGTTCCGCCTGTATTCGCTATTCGGGATCAGCGCCGCCGAGACCGTGAAGGTGGCCGGATTTTGCGTCATCACCTTCTGGCAGGGCGTTCTGTTCCTGGGCGGCCTGTCGCTTATCTGGGCCCCACAAACTTTGCCGCCGCTGCCGGCGGGCCTGCATGTGGATGCGAGGGTATTGGGCGGGTTGCTGCTGGCCTGCTTCGGCGCGTACCTAGGTGCCGCGTTCCTGCTGCGCAAACCCGTCCATATACGCGGCATCGAGGTGGTGTTCCCCAAACCGGGACTGGCTTTGGGGCAACTGTGCGTATCCATCCTGGATTGGGTCGGGGCCGGGGCCGCGCTTTATTTTCTGCTTCCCGCGGAAATGCATATCGGATTGATGGCGTTCCTGGCCGTCTACATCGTGTCGCAAACCTTCGGATTGGTCAGCAATGTGCCCGGAGGGGCCGGCGTATTCGAGGCGAGCATGCTCCTTCTCCTCCCCCAGGAGGCGCCCAGAACCGGATTGCTCGCGGCCTTGGTGGCCTACCGGATCCTGTATTATCTGGGCCCTTTGGGGCTGGCCGCAATCCTGTTCGGCGGATTCGAATTGATGCAGCGCCGATCCGCGATCCGGAAAGGATATTCCTGGATCCGGCAAATCGCGGATCCGGTGATCCCGCTCCTGTCCGGCGCTCTCGTTTTCCTATGCGGGGTCGTGCTCTTGATCTCCGGATCCACCCGCGCGCTTCCCCAACGCATGGAATGGTTGAACGCCATGCTGCCCTTGGGAGTATTGGAGGCTTCCCATTTTCTGGCGGGATTGACGGGCATCTCCCTGCTCATGCTGGCGCGCGGCCTGCAACTCAGGCTGGACGCGGCCTTCCACATCACCGTATGGATGCTCGGGGCGGGTGCGGTGTTCTCCTTGTTGAAAGGGTTCGATTTCGAAGAGGCGCTTTTCCTGGGTTGCGCCTTGCTCTTCCTGTTGCCCAGCCGCCCGCATTTCTACCGCCGCTCTTCGATTCGCGAGGAACCGATGACGCCGGCCTGGATAGCCTCCATCGCTCTGATCCTGGGCGCCGTATTCTGGCTCGGACTTTTCTCCTACAAGCATGTCGAATACCGGCACGACCTGTTTTGGGATTTCGCCCTTGATGCGAACGCTTCCCGTTTCCTGCGCTCGACCGTCGGCATCGCCAGCTTCCTGATCCTGTACTCCGGCTGGCGGCTATTCCGTCCCACCCGGGCCGGCATAGCGGATAATCCGCCCAGCGGAAAGGATCTGGACGGCATCCAACCCATCGTCGCCGCCGCGCCGAAAGCCTACGCCCATCTGGCCTTGCTGGGGGACAAATCCCTCCTGTTCAACGCGAGCCGGAGCGCTTTCATCATGTA
>JBDSWM010000294.1:0-20664 GCA_039926685.1 Fibrobacteria bacterium
GGCGCCGTTACCCGCCTCTTCGGCGGGTTGGAACAGGAGCTTGATGTCTACCGGATAGGTTTTGCCCGCGCGGGCCAATTGCTTGGCCAGCCCCAACAGAATGCCGGTATGGCCGTCGTGGCCGCAAGCGTGCATGGCCTGGCCGGATTGGGACGCCCAGGGGAGCCCGGAGGTTTCCTGGAGCGGAAGCGCGTCCATGTCCGCCCGGAAGGCCACCGCCCGGGTGCGATCCCGGCCGGGCCACAATCCCACCACGGCGGTGCTGCCGGGGAAGGTTTTCGTCTCCAGGCCCGCTGCCCCCAATTCGGCCAGGATCAGATCGCGGGTATTGCGCTCCTGGCCGGAAAGCTCCGCGTCCCGGTGCAGCCGGCGGCGCAGGGCGGTGCAATCCCGGACTATATCCTCGGCGATAGGCGATGAAGGGGAGCGATCGGGGAATGCGGGCTTGGCCATCAGGTGCCCCCGTTGGAAGCATGGCCGCTAGGATAGCGGGGCGGTTCCGGGGAACTCGCTTGCGTCCCGGCCGACAAGCGTAATTCCGGCAGGAAATAATTCATCGGATCCACCTTCATGTTGCGGACGGTCAGCTCGAAATGCAGATGCACGCCCGTGGCCACGCCGCTCATGCCCATGGTCCCGATGCTCTGGCCCCGGATCACTCTCTGGCCTTGCCTCACGCCCGCATCCTGGAGATGGGCGTAAAAGGTTTCCACGCCGCGGCCGTGGTTTATGCGGACGCAATTCCCCCACAGCAAGTCCTTCTGCACCTCGGAAACCGTGCCTCCGCCCGACGCGTATACGGTGGCTCCGGCCTGCTGGGAGAAGTCCACCCCGGCATGCAGGGCCTTGCGGCCCGTAAAGGGATCGGGACTATATCCGAACTCGCGGGTGGGGATGGCTTCGGGGGATACCGGTGGCGAGGTGGGAAGCTCTTCCACCAAGGCCGCTTTATCCCGCAACAGGCTCAGGGTGGAATCCAGGTATCCGGAAATGGCTTTCGCCCGGTTCAGGGAGGCGCCCACATCGGTTTTCATGGGGGCCAGATTTCGGAAGAATGAGAAGAGGCTGGAGGACTTCTGCTGCTTCTCGCCCTCCATATAGTCGACCCCGGAAATCATGAGCGCCTTGACCTTCTGCTCTTCCAGCTTGGAAAGCTCCCCGCGCAAGCCCTGCAAATCCTCGTCGAGCTTGCCTACGCGATCCTCCAGGGTGCCGTTTTCCTGGCCCAACTTTTTGCGCATGTCGTTGGTTTCGGCGGGCTCGTGCAAGGTGCCGGAGACGAGCAGCCACACTCCCAGCAAGGCCAAAGGCAGAATGATGCTGGCGATGATGATCCCGAGGCGCCTGGATAAGGTAAGGACCTTGACTTGGGAGGAGTCTTTGGGGTAGAAGCTGATCCGGAACTTGTGGTCCATGGGCTCCGGCTTCCTTTTCCGGGATATCTGCTAGCCGGGTCGTCCGCTAGCGGGGACGTTTCTGGAGCGAGGCCAGTTTCGCTTCCAGCTCGGTGATGTTCTGCTTGTACTTCCCGATATTGCGCTGCATGTCGGCGACGCCGGGACGCAAGGCGAAGCGATCCTCGGTTCCATCCAACAGCGCGCTATGGGCTTCCTTGCCCAATTCGGTGAATTCCCGAATCAGCTTCCGGCGTTCCGCGCCCAGGTCGAGGTGGAGTTTACCGGTCCTGGCAGCCTCCTCTATCTTGGTGGCGGAGGTATGGGCCCCGGCCAAGACCGATTTCTTCAATTTTTCCAGAAAGCTGTCGGACATTTGGTTTCCTTCCCGCTGACCCGGCCCTTGCGTCCTACGGCCCGTTATACGGCCCGGAAATGGCGATTCCGGGTCCAAAGGGGCAGGGACAAGGGCTAATATAGTATTCGCGGGCTGATGAAGGTGGCCGGGAATCAAGGGTCGTCGGGAAGGCCGGATTCATCCGCGAGGGGATTTTCGCCTTCTCCGGCCATTTCCGTTTCCCGTTCCCGCTCGGCGCGCAAGGTCTCGGTAATGATGTGCTGGAAATTGGTTTCGACGAAATCGAAGATATCATCCTGGGCCGCCTGCGGATCGTCCATCATGAGCTCCTGCACGCATAGCGCGGTGGAAATCATGATTTCCTTGACCAGTTCTTCGTCGTACATTTTCAAATGGTCTTGCACGGGGCCGCCTTTTCGGGAATGACACGGGTGTCACTTGATCCTGATTATACGAATCAGCGCTCCGGCCGCGCAAGACAAGTCGGCCCCTGGTTTTTATCTTAGTCCACCGATCGATAGGAATATTTTTCCTCCTAGCGGGCGGCCCTAAGTACGATCGCACCGCCGGCGTCCGGCTTGAGCGTCGATTGGACTTTTTTCGGATTTTGGGATCGGCCGCATTCCAGCGGACGCGCAAGACGGCGACATAAGAGGGTACACATGGCTGAAAAGGCTGAGCAGAAAAAAGGGGACGGCGGAAACCTGGGCGGGGCCGGCAAGACCTTCGCCAAAGAAATCCTGATCCCCATCCTCTTGGCCTTGCTGGTCATCCAATTCGTGATCCAGGCCTTCAAGATCCCCTCCGGATCCATGGAGGATTCCCTGCTCATCGGCGACTTCCTGCTGGGCCTGAAATTCGTTTACGGATCCCCGGTGCCTTTTACCCATGCCAAGCTCCCGGGGCTTACCGATCCCAAGCCCGGCGATGTCCTCATCTTCAAGTATCCCGGCGATCCGGAATATCCCCAGGGCGACAAAGGGCGGTACCGCTTTCTGGCGAATCTGTTCCTGTTCGGCAACCTGTATTGGGACAAGCATCCCCAACCGGGCCAGCGGCATCTGGTATGGTACATGCCCAAGGATTTCATCAAGCGCTGCATCGCCCAGAGCGGGGAAACCATCACCGTTTCCGGGACCAAGGTGTTCATCGACGGCAAGGAATTCGTCCTGCCGCGCAAAGGCAAGTATTGGGCCAACCGCCGGTACGACCCCTTGCGCGACAGCCTGAACTTCCGCCTGCCCATGCCCGGAGAGACTCTCGATTTGGATACCTTGTCCCTCAAGCAGGCGGTGTGGATGCGATCCCTGGCCTACCAGGAGAATCCCGACGCGGACGTGCAATTGCAATTGGATCTGGTCCGGGATTCCACCATCGATAATGAATACATCCTGCCCTATTTCAACGGGGATCCGGAAAACCAGACCCATGGCGCCGTATACGCGCTCCTGAACCTGCCGTTCCAGCGCCAGTACCAGGACGGGACCATGTATTATCATGCGGAGAACATCCCATTCAAGGTATTCCAGGACGCGGCCCGGTACGGATTCCTGCGCACCAATGATCTGCCCGCCTTCATGACCTACGACCCGCGCGATCCGGAGGCCGCCAAGGCCCATAATGAAGGCCGCCGCGTGGAGAACAACGAATATTTCCTGGGCAATTACCTGGAGTTCATCAATCAGAACATCGTCGGTCAGGGGGAAAAGGCCGGACGTAGCTTCCATATCAAAGCATCCCTGATAGTGGACGGCAAAAAGTCCAGCAAATACACTGTCAAGAAGAAATGCTTCTTCATGATGGGTGACAACCGGGACAGCTCCTTGGATAGCCGCTATTGGGGCATGCTGTCCAATGAATTCGTGAAAGCCAAGGCCTTCATCATCTATTTCTCCTTCGATAACCTGGACGAGACCTTCAAATTCTCCAACCCCTTCACCTGGACGTCCATCCCCAAGAAAATCCGCCTGACACGGATTGGAAAGCTCATTGATTAAACCGACGCGCGCCGCCAGGACCTTACCGGCGACGCTGCTCGCAGCGCTGTTGGCGACCGGATGCGCCCATATGGAAGCGCCTCCCGGCGGGCCGGCGGACGCCAAACGCCCCTACGTAACCGCCGTGTTTCCCGCTCCGGATACCGTCAACGCCCCCCGGGATCTCAAGGTGCGCATCGCCTTTTCGGAATGGGTGGCTCCCGACGCCGAACGCGGCAAAGTCTACCTCAACCCGCCCCTCACCCATAAGCTCAAGATCGACGTCTCCGGCAACCTGCTGGAAGCTTCCAGCGCCTCCCGCCTGGATTCCAATACCACCTATACCCTGGGGATCCTGGGAACCGTCAAGGATTTGCATGGGCTGCCCCTGGAAAGCCCGCTGCAACTGTCCTTCGCCACCGGCCCCAAGCTGGACTCCGGCCGATTGCAAGGGCGGGAAGGGGTGTTCCAAACGGGACCCGCGCCGGGAGCCTTCGCGGCCTTGTATCCGCGCGGAGCCGACCTGCGCGCGCGCTTCCGGCATCTCACCAGCCGCCTGGACAGCGTGGTGACCCCCTCGGCGCAGCCCGATCCCGGCAAGGAGCGCCCCGCTTACATCGCGCCCTGCGATTCGCAAGGGCGTTTCTCGTTCCAGGCCGTGCGCCCGGGACGCTACGGTTTGATCGGATTCCTGGACGCGAACGGGGATATGATCCCGAACCTCGGATCCGAAGCCGTCGCCATCGGACCTTCCGTGGATATCGCGGCGGCGGCCGGGGAGCCGGCTACCTTGACCTTGGCGCAATACGACACCTTGCCCCTCCGCCTGGCCGAGGCGCGCTGGGCTACCGAAAGCGTGCAAGGCAAGCTGGCTTACGGCACGGTACGCCTCAAATTCAACCGTCTGCCCCATCCCATCCTGTGCCTGCGCCGGGACGCCTATACCGTGAAACGCCTGGGCCCTCCAGGCTCTAAAAGCGCCCCGGAAAGCGGAGCCCCGATCCCGGTGCGCGACGTATGCGTGAACCCCAACAACGGCGAAGTCGAATTGCTTATCGGCCCGCTCGATCCGGATAGCCAGTACCTCGCCGCTTGCCCCGGGTTACGGGACGCCTATGGTAACCTGGCCGATACGGCGCGTAACCGGTCCGCCTTCCGCGTTGGCGCCGAGCCGGACACGGCCAGGCCGGATTTCGTTTTCCTGGGCGCCCGCAAGGTATCCGGGGATATGGCGCGCCTCACGGCGGACAATTTCATGCCTTCGCAACCCATCACGGTTTATTACCCCCGCCTGCTTTCCGATACCACTTTGGATCGTTTGCGCGCCAACCTGGTAGTGAAGCTGGATAGCCTCCCCGCCACCTGGTCCCTGGAACGCCTGAGCCATCATGAGTTCACCTTGCGATTCCAACCGCCGGCGGCGCTGAAGGGCCAAAAACTGAGCCTGGCCTGGAAAGCCAAGGACAGCACGGCGCCCCCCGCGAAGCCCGCTCCCTCCGGAGATTCGGCCAAATCCCTCCAGCCCCTGTCTTCGCGGCCCAAAATCGCCCCTATCGTCACGCCCATGGTCACGCCTATCGTCACTTTTACGCTCGCGGATGCGGCAAAACTCGGATCGGTGAAATTCCGGCAGGCCCCCTCCGCCTATGGTTCCCGCCTGGTATTGCGCGGCATCGCCACCCCCTGGGAACGCAGCCGGCTGACACCGGCGAAAGAGGAAATGATCCTGGACAGCATCCCGGAGGGCAATTATGCGGTCGAGTATTTCCGCGACACCAACGGGGATGGGATCTGGCATCCAGGCAGCCTGGCGCCCTGGGCCGTCCAGGAACCGTATGCCCGTTTCGCGGATTCCGTGAACGTGAAGGCCGGAGTGGTGGCCCGGGGCGACCAGAACAAAAAAAGCTCCACCGCCCCCGCCGGCGCGGATTCCCTATCGAATCCCGAACGCAAGCTTTCCTGGCCGCCCGCTCATTGAGGCCCAGGTAGCGCTATATCGGCGAGTCCACCCGCCATTCCCGCGCTGAGGCGGAAATCCCTGAAAAAATCTACATTTCACCCCGTATCATGGATGATTTCGTGCCCATCGCCTCCAGCGTGGAAAGGTCCTCGCTCGAGCCGCTTGAAAAGTATTTGAGCCATCATGCCATCCTTTGCCGGGTGGCCCAGGATGATCGCGGGAGCGGGAAGTTCCTTTTGCTCGTATCCCCGTCGGCCCTGAACCTCGCCCAGCGCGTATTGGACGATATCGCGTACAGCAGCATCCAGCCGGACGATGCCGAAGAGACTATCGAGATCAATTTCGACGGCACCGAACGCATCGAGGTGGCCACCTGGCTGCAAATCCTTTTGGATGAGCAGGACCATGAGGGATCACCGGTGTATTTCTTCCGCGCGGAATTGGAAGCCATACTGGACGAGTTGCACGCCTCCGGCCGCGTGGAAATCCCCTTATACATCCTCAAGGGGTTGAACAGCTTCATCCCGGAAGGGCCCAAGCGGATGCTGATGGGCAGCGGCTTGCAGGAGTTCTTCGCCCTCATCGAAGCCGTGGCCAGGGGAGAGGTTTAGCGGCATGCTGCTCTCCGAGGCTACCGATACCCGCTACGATATCGTCAAGCTCCTCGGTCAGGGCGCTTCGGCCACGGTTTACCTGGCCAGGCATATCGCCTTGGGAGAGTTGCGCGTGCTCAAGATCCTGCACCAGGACATGATGCTGGACGCCAAGCGCCGGAGCAAATTCAAGATGGAAGCGCAAGTTTCCGCCCATCTCAAGCATCCGGCCATCGTGCAGGTCTTCGACGTGACCCAGACCGCTTCCAAGCTCCAGATCGAGATGGAGTACATCGACGGCCTGAGCCTGCGTCAGTACCTGGAGAAGCGCAAGCATTTCCCCCTCTCCGTGGCCATCGCCATCATCTACGCCGTCCTGGAAGGCATGGAGCATGCGCATCGAGCCCGGCTGACCTTCGGCGAGACCATCCTGGACGGCGTCATCCACCGCGACCTGAAGCCCGAGAACATCATGGTGCGCAAGAACGGCCAGCCGGTGATCTGCGACTTCGGGGTGGCCAAGGTGGGCGCGGATCTGATGACCCAGACCCAGCACATCAGCGGCAGCGTGGCCTATATGGCGCCGGAGCGGCTGCGGGGCGAACTGAGCACGCGCAGCATCGACGTATTCGCGCTGGGCGTGATGTTCTTCGAGTTGCACAAAGGCTTCCGCCCCTTTTCCGGCAACAACAAGACGCAGGTGCTGGAAAACATCCTGAAATGGAATATCATGGATCTGGATCAGGAATGGCGCGGCAGCGACGTCGCCGTGCTGGACATAGTCCGCAAGGCCCTGGCCCGCGATCCCGCCATGCGTTACCAGGACGCGGGGCAGATGCTGGGCGCGCTGCGGCCGATTTACAAGCTGTACCACGGAGATGCCCCGCCCGGCCAGGTGCTGCAGGATTTCCTGGCCAGGGGCCATTTCACCACCGCGGAATTCCGCGCCCTGATGCCGGAGGAGACGCCTTGGCGCAACCGGGCCGCGAAAATAGTGGGCGTGCTCGCGTTGGCCGGTGCCGCCTGGTTTGCATATCAGGCCTTGCGCGCCGGCAAGCGCGATCCTGTCCCTTCCTCTCCGGCCGCCGTTTCCGCTCCGGCTTCATCCCCCCAGGGTACCTCCGGCGTTACCCAGCCCGGCGCCGGCCAGGCCCCTGCGGCGGCGGCCCTTCCCGGCAACGCGTCCGGCGACTCCCTACAGGCCCTTCGCGCCAGCAATACTTCCCAGGCCGAGCGCCAGGTAAAGGCTCTCCCTACCAAGGATCAACAGCGCGGCTACTTCGCCCTGGCCAAAGCCAGCCTGCGCGACAAGCAGGATCCGGGCAATGCCTTGCTGCTCGTCAACAAGGCCCTGGACTATTCCTTCCATCCCACCATCGCTTTGCTGAAGGCGGAAATCCTGCAGGACCAGGAGATGTTCAACCTCTCCGGGTCCGAGCTCGCACGCATCAAGCCCTGGCTGCGGCAAATGACGCGCGAGAACCAGGCCCAATACCATTGGCTGGCGGCGCAGCAGCAGATCCTGCATGGCGGGCAAGCCACGGCGGCCGGGCGCGGGCGCCTCAAGTCGGAGCTCAGGCAATACCTTTCCCTCAAGCCCAAGGGCGCCGATGACAACCTGAAACAGGCGCAGCAACTCCTCCGTTCCCTGAAATGATCCCGATACCGGAGGCGGCTCCGGACCTTCCCATGGAGAATTCCGCATGTTCAACCCCTTAAGGGATTTCGTCGCCTTCGATCTGGAAACCACCGGCTTGGAACGGGACGTGGACGAAATCATCGAGATCGGGGCCGTGCGCGTGCGCGGCGGCCGGATCGAAGCCCGCATGTCTTCCCTGCTCAAGGCGGAAAAGCCCCTTTCGCCCCTGGTCGAATCGCTCACCGGCATCAGCAAGGAAATCCTGGCGGACGCGCGCGATCCAAAGGAATGCCTGGAAGAGTTCCTGCGTTTCGCGGACGGCCTGCCCCTGGTGGCCCATAATTCCGATTTCGACGCCTCCTTCCTGGAGCATGCGCTTTCCAAATGCGGCTTGCCCGCCCTGGCCAATCCCGTATACGACTCCCTGCTGCTGGCCCGGGTGGCCTGGCCTTCCCAGCCCAGCCACCGCCTGGAAAGCCTGGTGGACAAACTCGGCATCCCGCCGCAAAAGGCCCATCGCGCCCTGCCGGACGCGGAACAGGCCGCGCTGCTGTGGCTGCTCGCGGAAGAGAAACTCGCGGGTTACTCCCCCCTCACCCTGAACGTCCTGGGAGTCATCCTGGAATCGGCGCCGTCGCCTTGGCAACGGCTCTTTCCGGCCGGAGCGCAAGGCGACGCCACTGAAGGCGCCCTCAGCGCGGCCTTTCCCGCCCCGGCATCCCCGGCGGCGGGCTCGGCAGGTCCGGGCCCGGCCTCGTCCGCTTCGGCGGAATCCCTGTTCGCCTCCGGCAAGGTGGCGGAAGCCTTCGCCGCTCTGGGCCGCCCTTATCAGCAGCGCGGCAAGCAGGCCCGCATGGCCGGGCTGGCGGAGCGGGCCATCAAGGAGTCCCGTTTCCTGGTGGCCGAAGCCGAACCCGGCACCGGCCGCATGCTGGCCTGCCTGATACCGGCCTTGATCCAGGCCCGGGCGCGCCGCCGGCCCGTGCTCATCGCCGTCTCCGGGCGGGGGCGGATGGAGCGCATCGTGACATCCGAGGTACCTTTGTTGAAGGCCCTGGCGGGCACGGACGCGCGCGTTGAACCGCTCAAGGCCCCGGGCAACTTCCTCAGCCCGCGCAAGCTGGCGGGCGTGCTGGCCCATCCCGATACACGCCTCAGCCGCGAAGAACGACTGGCCATACTTCCGCTCATCACCTGGCTGGAGAACGCCGGGGACGGCGACATCGCGGCCAACATGGGCTTCAACCATGAGCGGAACAAGCTTCTCTGGTCCAAGCTGGCCTCCGATTCCTATGCCTCCGAACCGGGAAGCCATGCGCATGCGGCCCGCGAGCGGGCCCTGTGCGCCCATCTGGTGCTCGTCACCCATGAGACCTTCCTGGACGATCTGGCCCTGGATTTCGCCCTCTTGCCGCGTTATGAAATGGCCATCATCGACGAAGTCCACCGGCTGCCGGAGTTGGGCCAAGTCCGTCTGGGCCGCGAGGTGGGCTTCTTCCGCCTGAAGCATATCCTGCAAACGCTGGCCCAATCCAAGCAGGATGCCAGCGGACTGTTGGCCGAACTGGAACGGGCCGCCGGTTCCGTCCCCGCGTTGATGCCGAAGGATCAGCAAGCCATGGCCCCAGGGGCCGAAGGCGCGGACGCGGCGGGAGGCGAAAGAACCGAAGCGGATCCATCCGCGCAGCCCGAAACAGAAGCACCCGCGGCGCAGGTAGAACCTAAAAACGATCTGGAGCGTTTGCGTCAAAGGGTATTCGAACCCGAGCGCCAATTGCAGAAGTTCTTCAATAAAATCGCCAAGCATGCCGCCAAGCGGCGCAAGGACGGCGAAAGCCGCATCCGCTACGCAGACAAGCTGGTGGTGGAATTCAATGCCGGCCCGGAACCGGTGCTGGCCTCCCTGGTGGAACTGGAAGAATTGCTGGCGCGCTTGGCCCCGGCCAGGGAGGACTTAGGGCCGGATCTGCGCCGGACCGCGGATCAACTGCGGGCCTTCCGCAGCGATCTGGAGCACTTGGCCCACCCCTCCGGCGAAGGGGAAGTGTTCTGGATCGAGGATTTTCCCAATCCTCATCGCGCCCTCATCCGCAGCGCTCCGCTCGAGATCGGCGCCTTTCTCGGAGAAAAATTCTATCCGCAAATGGATGCGGTCATCTTCGCCTCCTCCTCCCTGGCCATCGGCGACGAATTCAAATTCTTCTGCCGCCAACTGGGCCTGGAAACCGCCTTCCCCGATCGCCTCAAGACCGCCTTGGTGCGGAGCAAGGACGCGGAGGACAGGCCCGACCCTTTGCTGTTGGCCAAATTCAGCCCCGTGCTATCCAATCAGAACGCGCTGCAAACCATGGGGCAATTCCTCATCCGCGCCTTGACGCGTTTCCGCAAGCCGTCCTTCCTGATGTTCACCCATATCGGCATGCTCAAGCAGGCCCGCGCCCTCCTGCAGGACGGCCTGTGCCTCGATAACGGCGAAGGGCGCATGGTGCTGGCGCAGCATGTGGACGGCAGCCGTGATAATCTCCTGCATTTATTCCGCCAGCGGCCGGATGCCTGCTTGCTGGGCACGGAAGCCTTCGTGGAAAGCCTGGGCGACGGGGACAGCATTCCGGAAATCATCGCGGTCACCAAGCTCCCCTTTCCCGTGCCCACCGATCCCCTGATCGCGCCGCACCTGGAAAGGCTGCAAGAGGCGGGTCTCAATCCCCTCTACGATTACCTGTTGCCTTGTTCCATCCTGCGCCTCAAGCAGGAGCTCAACCGCCTGCCGCGTAGGCCCGGGCGCAAGTCCGCGCTCTGGATCCTGGATCCGCGCCTGGCGACGGAAAAATACGCGCGCTATTACCAAAGGGGTTTGGGCCGCGAGGCCATAGTCTGCGATCGGGAAGAGGACTTGCTGGCGAGGACGGCGGACTTATTGGGCCTGGATGCGCCGGTGGGCCTGGACGCGCCGGCCGTGGCGGCTGATACTAGCGCTGAGGCGGCGGAGACCGCCGCTTAACGGGTAATCCGGCAGCGGAGACGCCGCCTTGCTTGAGCCGGAAAATTCAGGCCGGCAAATCGAATGCCTTCAGGAAATCCAGCCAAGCGTCGGCGGATCCCGTCACCGTCAAACGCCCGGCCGCCGCCAAACCCGCGGCCGAAGCGCCTTGGAGCATCATGGCGCCGAAAGCGGTGAAGTCGCCGCGCGCATGGAAATCCGGCAGCCAGGGAGAGCCTTCCCGCAAGTCCGGATAACCCGCCTCCAGGCGGTACTGGAAAATCCGCCCGCCTATTTCCAGTTCCGCCACCAGCGGTCGGGTAACACCCCGGTAACGGCGTTTGAGGGCGAAGAGCGCCCAGGCCGGATTGAGCGCATCTTCCGGGTCCGGCTTGCCCATGAACCGCCAACCCCATTTGCCCAAGGCCAGCAGCGCCGGTTCCAGCTCCCTACCGGCCGCCGTAAGCGCATAGCCGCTGCCGCGCGCGGGGGCGGGCAGAGCCTCCTTGGCGATGATGCCCAACCCTTCCATATCCTTGAGGCGCGCCGCCAGCAGATTGGTGGTCATGCCTCCCAGGCCTTTCAGGATATCCCCGTAACGGCGCGGGCCGAGCATCAGATCGCGCGCGATCAGCAGGGTCCAGCGCTCGCCTACCGCGTCCATGGCCTTGGCCAGTCCGCAATATTGCCGATAGCTGCGCCTTTCCGCCGGGGCCTGGGTTCGGGATGTGGCGGCCTTTTTTGGCCGTTTTTTGGCGGATTTTCGGGGCATGAATATAATTCCTTTATTTAAGGATAGTACTATACTATTATATTTTAAAGTATACTTTTGAAATAGCGCCTTTCCCATGAACCAAGGAATCCACCATGGAAACTCCCGTTTTCGACGCTCCCACAATATGCCTCCTGGCGCTGGCCGCGCTGGTCGCTGGCCTTTTCCTGCGCGGCGTGGCCGCGGCCGATAACGCTCCCGGATCCGGAGGGCGCTCCCGGCACCTGCTGCCGGCCGCGCTGGGCCTGGCGTTGTGGTTGGGCCTTACCGGCATGCTGGCGGCCAAGGGACTCCTGCTCAATGAAAACAGCATGCCGCCGCCATTCGCCCGCATCATTGTACCCGGCCTGATTCTCGTCTTCGCCGCCGCTTTTTCCGGTTTCGGACGGCGCCTCGCCTCGCGGTTGAGCTATGCCGCGTTGATAGGGTTCCAAGGGTTCCGCCTGCCCCTGGAAGGCCTGCTCTGGTGGTTCCACTGGCAAGGCCGTTTGCCTGTGCAGATGACATTCGCGGGCCGCAACTGGGACGTCCTCACCGGCATCTCGGCTTTGGCCGTGGCCGCTCTCATCCGCGACGGCCGGCTGGGAACCCGGGCCGCATTGATCTGGAACTTGACGGGGTTCGCCTTGCTCCTCAACATCATGGCCGTCGCCGTCCTTTCCTTGCCGGGACCGCTCAATCGTTTCCCCGGCGAGCCCGAGAATACGCTGGTGCTGCATTTCCCTTATGTGTGGATCCCGGCCCTCTTCGTAATGGCCGCCTTTTTCGGGCACCTGCTGGTGTTCCGCAAACTGCTGCTGCCCAAGTAGCGCGCTATTTCTTATTTTCCCTGATCATGCCCCGGCTTTCCGCTATACCCGCTCGTTTCCACCGCCTCCTTGCGGCTGTAGGCGCGGCGCTTTTTGCGGTCATCGCGGCGGGCTGCTACAGCTTTTCCGGGACCACCTTGCCCGCCCACTTGCGCACGGTGCGCATCGATCCGGTGGCCAACAAGACCCTGGAATCGGCCCTGGCCGATCAAATCACGCAAGGGCTGGAAGAAGGTTTCCGCAGCCGCAGCAACCTGCGCAAGGTGAACGAAGGCGGAGACGCGGAACTGGTGTGCACGCTCACGGACTATTCCCATCGCGCCCAGACCACCAGCGGGGCGCTGGTGACCGCTTACCGAGTGGACATGCTGGTGAGCGTGCTCTTCATCGACCGGGTCAAGGGCGACACCCTGTACAAGGACGAACATGTGCCCGGCTATGCCACCTACACGGTGGACAAGGGCGAGACGGAAGAGCTCGGCAAAAAGCTGGCCGTTGAAAGCCTGGTGAAAGTGGTTCTGGACAATTCGGTATCGGGGTGGTGATGAAGTTCGTCAAGATGCACGGCACGGGCAACGACTATGTTTACGTGGACATGTTCACGGAGAAGCTGGCGGATCCCGTCCAGGCCGCGATCACCCTGTCCCATCGCCATTTCGGCGTGGGCGGGGACGGCCTCATCCTCATCAAGCCCCGCGCCGGCGCGGACGGGGAAATGGAGATGTACAATGCGGACGGATCCATGTCCGAGATGTGCGGCAACGGGCTCCGCTGCGTGGCCAAGTACGTGCATGATCATTACGCGCGCGGCAAGGACGAGTTGAAGCTGATGACGGGTGCGGGCTGGCGGAGCGCCAGGATCGTGAAGAGGGACGCCTCCGGCGCGGCCGAACAGGTGCGCCTGGACATGGGGGAACCGATTTGGGAGGGCCTCAAAATCCCCACCACCTTCGACGCTCCGGAAGTGCTCGATCGCAAAATCGAGGTAGCGGGCCGGACCTTGTCGTTCAGCTCCGTTTCCATGGGCAATCCCCATTGCGTCATCTACGTGGACGATGCCGCCAGATTCCCCGTGGAACAGCTGGGGCCGCTTATCGAGACGCATGCCTTTTTCCCGCGCAAGGTGAACGTGGAATTCGTCCAGGTGATCGGCCCTGGAGAGGTGATCCAACACACCTGGGAACGCGGCTCCGGGGAAACCTGGGCCTGCGGCACCGGAGCCGCGGCCGTGGCGGCGGTGGGATTCAAATTGGGTAAGACCGGACCGCGCCTGCGCATCCGCCTCACCGGCGGGGAATTGTTGCTGGAATACGACGGCAAGGGCAGCGTGTTCATGACCGGCAACGCGGTCGAAGTGTTCCAAGGGGAACTATCGCTTCCCTGAACGTCCCTTACCGTTAACGGGGGACCGCGGCTTCCGCGGACTCTGTCATTGCTTGATGACGAAACCCTGGATCTTGAAATCCGATAGTTCCAGCAGCTTGTCTTCCGCTTCCTGTTTGGAATCGAAATAACCCCAGCGCAGCTTGTAATAGGGCGCGTCGAAAGTCACGTCCACCGCACCACCCAACATCCTTTCATACTCCGCCTTCTTGAGTTGCGCGGCGTCCAAATCGGACTCGGCTCCGATCTGGATCCGGAAGTTGCCTTTTCCCTTGGCGATCGGTTCGGAGGCTTTGGCGGAAGAGGCGCCTGGGGATCCCTGGGAGGCGGGTTTGACGGCGGCGAGGGCGATGGGCTTGGCATCCAGCAACCGATCCAATTCGCCGGCTTCCTCGAATCGCCGGGACGAACCGGATGTTTCCGGGCTCCGTTCGGCGGGTTGGGAAGAGACCGGTGCGCTTTCCGGCGGGGAATCCTCTTGGCTATGCTTGATGGGAAGGATGCCGGCGCAGCCGGACCAGAAGCAAGCGGCCAGGGAGACCGCTGAAAGGAGGGTAATGCGCGCCAACCTGCGTCCGGCGAAGCCGGAGGGCCGGTTACGAGAGATAGATTGAGAATCCCGTTCCAAGCTGCTGCTATGCATTCCGTCCGCCTCCCGCGCGCCCGGTTCCGCGCGGTCTGAAAGTAGCAAAGTGGGGCCGTCGGACAAACCGCTCCATCGATCCGCTCCTTTTTACCGGGACTTTACGCCTTCCGCCCGCCGCCAGGCGGTAGCATTTGCGAACCGTCACTCAGCAAAGCGTGAGCGGACGCCACCCAGGAACGACGCCAGGCATGGAAATCGGAATCAGCAAAAAAGGCGACCTGCAAATCCTGACCGCCAAGGGCAAGATCCGGTTGCAGCATTGGCGGGTGCTGGACAAGCATCTGGAAACCATGCGGGCCAACGGCGGGCGTTGGGTGGCGCTGGACGTGTCGGAAGTGAGCCTCATTTGCAGCACCGGAATCGGCGCCATCATCCACAATATCCGCAAGTTCCAGGAAAACGAGGCCAGCCTTATGCTGGTGGCCTCTTCCCCGTATATGCAGGAGGTGTTCCAGACCTTCGGATGGGAATCCTTCCTCGGCCAAAGCATTTTCACCGATTGGCGCTCCTTGGAAAAACGCCTGCGTTCGCAAGGTCTGGCGCTCACGGGCCCATGATGCTAAATTGGGCTCTCCCGCTAGGAGGCCTGCCATGGACTATGAAATCACCCTCAACCAAGCCCTGGATTTGCTCGCCGACGGCGAAGAGAAAAAAGCCGAACGCATCCTGCAAGGCATCATCGATCATATCAAAGCCCGCCTCAACCGCAAGGAAGCGGACGTGGACTTGCACTATTATTGGGGCCGCGCCCTCACGGCCATGGATGAGCCGGAACAGGCCCTGCTGCGCTTCGAAAAGGCCCTGGAAATCGACGCGGGGCATGAGCCCACCTTGTGGGAAACCGCCTCCATCTTCCTGCACGATTTGGATCGCCCCGAAAGCGCCGCCGCGGTACTGAAGGAAAAGCTCCTGCCGCTGAGCCCGGACAATGCCGATTACCTGGAAGCGTTGCGCTTGGCCGAATTCACCCTGCGCCTGAAAAAGCAACCGCCGCCCGTTTCGGGCGCAATGGACAAGCCGGAGGGCGGGACGGCCTTTGAGCCCCGCCCCGACGCAAATAGCGGAACTCCGGCTGGACCGCCCCCCGGTTTCCCGGCCGGCACCCCGGCCGGCATCAGATCAAAGGCCAAGTCCGAGGCGGCCCGGCGCGAACGCGAGGCCGCATTACAAGCGGAGGCCGATGCGCTTTTGGCCGAGTCCGGCGATTGGTCACCGGAAGACGAATCCCGGGTTTGATCAGGATTTTTCGGCCCGGACCATCTTGGCCTCGCTGTCCAGCCAAGCCGCCATGGCCGCGGGCAGGGGCGGAGGAGTTTCCTTCACGCCCATCAACGCCAGCAGCTCGGTAATCGGCACGCTACCCCGCGGACCCACGAAAACGCCTTTCAGATAAGCCTGCAAAGCCAATTCGCCCCGTCGCAGGATGCGCTGCTCCAAATACACCCACTTGGCGTCCCAGGTGACGATGCGCGTGCGGATCTCGAATTTCTGGAACAGGTTCAAAGGCCTCCGGAAACGGATCTGGGTTCCCGCCAGCACCGGATACCATTTGTTCCGGAGCACATAGCGCACTGCGCCGTTGCGCAAAAGCAGATCCAAACGCCCCAGATCCATCAAGGTCATGTAGCGCCCATTGTTCATGTGCAAGTTGGTGTCGAGATCATTGGGCCATACCCGGAAACGGACCACCGATTCCTCCAGGATGCCGCGCCGGACCGGCCGCAGGAGGTAAGCCAGAAGCGTTTTCAGCATGCGGAATATCAGGTTCATGGCGACTCAAAATAACATTTGAAACCCCGCCGGCGCCGGGGCCCCGACGCAAAACTATCTTTCCGGCAAGCGTAAGAACATGGCCATCCAGAAAGACAAGCTCACCGAAGCCCAAAAGCAGGAATTGGAACGCCTCCGCCAATTCGTGTCCCGCAATCGGCTGAATTCCAAAATGAACGGAACCAAATGGCGGGCCGCTATCGATGCCGTGCTGGCTTTGGAAGGCTACCGGCCTTCTTTCCGATGCAAAGCCTTGATGCCCGGAGCCGCAGCCACGGCCCCGGCGGAAGAAGCTTCCGCACCGCAATGGGACGAAGGCTTTCCGGCGAACATCCCCTTGTATAATTCCATGGAATGGCTGGAGCTCAATGCATGGTCGGCGGGCGTTTCCGCCAAGGATAAGCACGGAGATTTCCGGGCCGCCTTGAAAAAGGCCTTAGAGGAGGCGCGCATTCCTTGCGAGGAAACCCCATCGGGTCTCCGCATCATCGGATATTCCCGCTAGGAGCAGCAATTCCCTTTGCCGGAGATTCGATTATCGCGCATCGGCGGCGATCCGGATTTTGATTTCTTCGCAACGGCATCATCAAGCACCTGGCAACCCTCGTCCAAACATTGATCGCTGCATCTCGCCAATGCTTCGGACAGAAGCGTTTTCAAATTATTCAGGTCGGCTATTTTCCGGTCGATTTCCGCGAGCTTTTCCTCGGCTTTTGCGGTCCAGTTTTTACTTCCCTTTTGCTTAAGCGACCTGAGCTTGAGCATTTCCCGGATTTCCGAGAGCGTGAAACCAAGCGCTTTGGTGCCCTGGATGAACAACAAGCTGGAAACGACAGCGTCCGGATAATCCTTGTAATTGTTGGAGAAAAAGGCCTTTCGCGGAGGCTTGGTAGGAATAATCAGGGCTTCCTTCTCGTAGAATCGAATCGTATCCCGCGATATCCCCGTCCTTTTGGAAAGTTCGCCGATAAGCATTTTCGTTTCCCCCTTGACCATGGAGTATACTCCACACTTTAAACTTAATCCAGGCAAAGCAAAATCGGAAATTCCATCCGGTTTAAAATGGAGGTTGAGATGGGATTGTTAGGACTCGGCATTGCGTGCCTTGGCTGTTGCCTGGGCCCATTGCTGGGCGTCTTTGCGGCCACCACGTTCGGAGCTTCAATTCTCGCCGGAATATCCTTTAAATCCGCTCTTCTAGGATTTTCCGTGGGGGCCATATTCCTTGCGGCTTACGCGATTTGGAAGATACGGAGAAAACCATGTTGCCCAACTTCAGGAAGCGATTGCGAATCCAAACAGTGTAGGATTCGTTCCCCGGAATCACATAGCAAGGCCGATGGGGGTGCGCTATGAAGTCCCGGCATGCTTAAGCGCAAGGGGATGACGGGGATAACGGGGAGGGTGCGGGCGAAGAGGGGGCCCCGGGAGCGGATGCGCGCGCCCGGGGCCCTCCGGATCGGGTGACTACAGGAAATTCACCAGCGAACTCTGCAAAGCCTGGGCGCCCATCTTTAGGGAGGCGTCGTAGACGGCCTGTTGCAGGTTGAAGTCGGAAATGGCCTGGGCGAAATCCACGTCTTCCACTTCCGATTGCAGCTTGGTTGTGTAAACCGTGCGTTCATCGTTGCGGCTCTGGGTGGCTTCCAAGCGGAGGACGCGGGAACCGTTGCTGGCCTGGGCTGTCAGTTGGCGCCTCAGGGAGGCGTCGAGCTGATCGATGCTGGTGCGGATCTTGGCCGGCTTGTTGTTGAGGGTGCCTTCCAGGAGATTGATCATGGATTCGAAAGCGCCGTTGGCTTCCGTCTTGCTGCCGAACACTTCCGTCGCGGTGGTGTTTATCTGGGTCGTCACGCCTTCCTCGACTTCCCGCTTGATTTGGCCATCGAGATCCTTTTCATTGCGGCGCAGCCAATCGTAGCTGATGTCCGCGTTGCCGGAAGCGACCAGGGCCGTGGCGGCGGGGCTGGTGAAGGTGATCGTTCCGTGGACGTAGTCCATTGTGTAGTCGGTGCCTTCCGCAAGACCGCTGATCTTTAGGGTTCCGGGAATCACGAGCACGGGATTGGCATCGCTGGTGATGGTGTCCTTGGAGTCGTCCACATTCTTGTCGATCAGGGCCATCGGGACGCCCGCGCCAGGGAAATTCATGTTGCCGGAGAGTGCGCCTGCGCCGTTCACCACCTTGCTCGAGGCGGTGCGTAGTTCGTAAGGCGGCACCTGGCTGTTGGTGCCGGCGAAAACGTATTCGCCCTTGAACGCGGTATTGGCCAAGGCGATCATCTGGTCGAACATGCCCCGCACTTCGCGGCCGATGAAAAACCGGCTTTCCGCGGAGTTGGTGTCATTCGAAGCCTGGATGGCGCGCTCGCGCATGCCCTGGTATACGTTGTTGGCGGAAGCGAGGGTGGTGTCGACGGTGCCCAGGTAAGCCATCCCGTCGTCGATATTGCGCTGATAGCTCTTGTATCCGTCCAGCTCCGAGCGGAAGCCCATGCTCTGGGTGGCGCTCACGGGATTGTCCGAGGCCTTGTTCAATTTCTTGCCGGTGGCCAGTTGCTGTTGCGTCCCTTCCAGCTTGCCGTAGTTGGCGAAAAGACGCTCGAGGATGCGCGAGCTGATTTGTCCGAAACTGATTCTGGAAGACATGGTTGACTCCTTACTGGCCCAGCGCCAGCAATACGTCCATCATCTGCGAGATGGTCGAAATGAAACGGGCGGAAGCCTTGTAGCTGTTCTCGTACTTGATCATGTTGGTCATCTCCTCGTCGAGCGAAACGCCCGAAATCGAGGACTGCTCAGAATCCATCTGGCTGATCAGGAATTCCTTCGTGTCCTTCTTGGCGGAATTCTGGTTCTTCTCGATCCCCATCTTGCCGATCACGGAGTTGTAATATCCGCTCACGCTCTGGGTGAAGTTGCCTTCCTTGTCCTTGACCATGGTGGCCTTGAGGCGCAGGGAGGCTATGTTCAGGGCGTTCTGGCCGTTGCCGTCGCCGCCGTAGCCGGTGGTATTGAAGGAAAAGACCATGGAAACCGGATCACCTGGAGCGTAACGCGCGTTGTTGACGAAGCTGATGGTACCGTTCTCGTAATCGACCACGTAATCCTTGCCCGGGCCCTCCGCCAGAACGGAACCGTCGGCCAGGGTGATTTTGACCGTGTCCTTCACGAGGTTCCGGTAATTGGGGCTGACCGTTTTCAGGTCCATGGGCACGCCGACGGCGGGAATGGTGCCGGCCGGATAGGCCACTTCGGTGATTTTTCCGCCTTCGCCGGCCGCGATATTGGAGGCGCTGCCCTTGATGGCGTCGGACAGTTCCAGATCGCCGGCCTTGAGCTTGTCGGGGTCGAAGAAATAGGTTCCCGAGGACTTGTTCAGGTTGTAGCCGGTGACGTGCGTCTCGTTGACCTGCTTGACGATGGCGCTGGCCAGGGCGTTCAAGTCCTGGATATAGGTGGTGAGCACCTGGGACCTGGCGTCGATAATGCCTTTGAGTTCGCCGCTGCGGGGTTCGAAAGGGCGATTGGTGCTCAGGATCTTCAGGTGCAATTCCGTGGTCTGGGTGCCGTCGGAAAGCGTCTTGGAAACGCCGTAGGTGCCGAGTTTCAGCGCTTCCGAGGGGCCCACCAGGAGGTTGCCGCCGGAAGTCACGATGCAGCGTCCGTTGGCATCCTCCACCGTCTGCACGTCCACAAGCTGCGCCAGCTTACGCACCAGCAGATCGCGTTGATCGCGCGAGTCGTTGGCGTTCTGACCGGGCCGCGTTTCCTCGCCGGCGATCTTCTCGTTGAGGAGGTAGATCTGCGAGGTGAGATCGTTGACGGTCTTGGCTTCCTGATCGAGGGGGTTGTTCATCGACAGGCCGTATTGCTCGATCTGCTTGGAAACCTGGTGGAAAGTGTCGATCATGGTGGCCGCACTGGATTTCACGGCTTCGCGGGCCGATAGATCCCCGGGATTGTTGGCCAGATCCTGCCAGGAAGCCCAGAAGGCGTTCATCTGCGAGGACAGGCCCGTTTCTGAAGGCTCCTTGAGTATGCTTTCCAGGCGCGTATAGGCCGCGTCCATCTGCACGGTAAATCCCTTATCGCCCACTTGCTCCCAAATCTGCCGATCCAGGAAGGCGTCGCGGATGCGCTGGATGTCCGTAATCTCGACGCCTTGGCCCCTTTCGCCGAAGACGACATCGTCGATGACATCGGCGGACTGGTTCACGCGCTTCCGCGAATAGCCCTCCGTGTTGGCGTTTGAGATGTTCTGCCCGGTGACGTCGATGGCCGCCTGGGAAGCCTGCAGGCCGCGGCTCCCGATTCCGAGTGCGTCGAAGAGTCCCATTTCAAACGCTCCGGTTCACGAGGTTGCGGATTTGCATTTTGCCCA
>JBDSWM010000295.1:0-9133 GCA_039926685.1 Fibrobacteria bacterium
CGTGCCCGTGGCATCGGGCAATTTTTCCAGGAGCTTGAGCATCTCCGCGCTGGCTGCGGCATCGACCATAGAGCCTTCGGTAAGCGCGGCGAAAAAGCGGCATACCGTCTTGGCATGGCCGGAGGGAACCGAGGGCCCCCAGGTGGAGCCATTGTAAGTGCTGCGCGTCCAAAAACCAGCCTTGGCGCCGTCGTAGAAACCCAGATCCTGCATGGCTCCGTTCAGGTAATTGAATCCCAAATCGGTGATGCAGGTGGATGCGGCGTAATTGTCCGAGTGGGCCGCCATCAGGTACATGCGCTCCTGGAATCCCAGGGCGTTGATTTTGGAGTTGATGTTATGGGCCTTGTCCACTATATCCCGGTCGGCGCCACCCTTGGAAGTGAAGCTGATATCCCAGCCGGAACCGGTTTTGGCTGCGGTGAAGATGTTCCCAAATTTCGGGGCCGTGAATGGCTGCCGGGGGAACTTGGCCTTGATTTTAGGCCCCCAGGTTTTCAGGATCAGGGCGAACAGGGCCTTGCCGTCAGCCGGATCGACCTGGGACGATTTGGAAGCGATCTCGGCGGCGGCGGCCTTGACGGCGGCGCGCAGGTAGAAAGCCGCCGACATGGCGCAAACCTTGGCCAGGCTGGCGCTGTTCCATTGCAACTCATCGTTGATGCCGAAATAATCGTAGCCGGGTTTCATCAAATCCACCACGGCGATATGCACGCGCTTGTCGGCGATGGCTTTCTTGATCACCGGGTCGGCGTTGAGCTTGGGCAACAGGCAGGTGGAGAGGCGGCCTCCGGCTGCCATGTTCATCACTATGGCCTTGGCGGGCCAGGGCGAAGTGGTGAGCACAAAGGGCGTCGGCGCAGGCCCCTGGGGCTTGGCTGCGGCCCGAGGCGGCTCCTCCGGCGGCGGATCCTCGTTCAGCAGCTCCACGCCCACGCGACCCGGCTTGGTTTCCGCGACCGTGACCAGCCCTTCGGAATCGGAGGTGGCTTCCCGGGTGGTCCCATCCGGCAAGGTGAGCTTGACCTTTTGATCCGGCACCGCGTTCCCGGCGGAGTCGGAGACTTCAACGACAACGAAATCCAGGAAATCCGCTTCCGGACCGTTCACGACGGCGCCGCAGGAGAAGGCTTCGAAGAAAATCTTGGGCGGGGCATAATGCTCGTCCGTACGTTTCTTTTCGTCCGTGGAGACGTGTTCATAAGTGTCGGCCGTGTATTCGAAGCGCCAGGTCAAGGCGATTTTCTTGTCCTTCACTTGCGTGGGAATGGAAATGATGTCCAGCCCGCCGCCTTCCCGGTCCGGCGCCACGCGTTTTTCCTTGAAGGTGAGGCGGGCATCGTCGCCTTCGGCCAAGCCCTCGGTTTTCACCTCCACCAACAGGTCCATGCCGCGCGTCACCTTGCTCACGGCCGCACCCGTGGCCTTGTCCTTCCAGGTCGGATCATAAAGGCGGATGGCCGGTTTCACCGCCAGCTTCCGTCCCAGGGCCTTGAGGCCATGGTCGGGCAACTCCACTTCGAAATAGACGCCCGGCGCGTAAGCGACCGTTAGGGGGATTTTCTTCCGGAACAGCTCCGCGTAGACGGAACCGGAAATCGAGTCCAGGGTCTTGCCTTCCTTGTCCTTGAGCACGACCTTGATATCCGAACCATGGGCCACGTACAGGGTGCGCACCTCCAAGGTGGCCGTGCCGCCGACATGGCCTTCCTTGTCCAGCCAGCCCGCATCCAGCAGCATGGACTTTATCTGGAAGGTTTCTTCCTTGTCGGTGATTCCCTGGAATTCAGGCATGGCTGGCGGATCCTTTCCCAGTAAGGTAACTCAATACGGCTGGGCTTTCCCTCAATCAGGGAATCAAGGGCGGATGCCCGCCGTCGAAGGCATAGGACACAGGCAAGGTAAAGATATTTTAGCGATACGGAAGGGAGTGTAAGCGTGATCACACATTTTCACGATAGCGCCCCGTAGGGTAGTGGCTTCGCTTACAGGGTTCGCGGCGAACATATTATGTTTTGCATGCCACGGCATTTGCCAGGCAGTCCGCCTCGATCGGGATCATCACATGTTCGGCAGATTCGACTTTTCCAAGGGAAAATACGGCAAGCCACTGTTGATCGACTTGATGCGGCTGGAGAACCTGGGACCTTACCTGGCGCGGAAACCCATTCACCGGCTCTCCTATTTCGACATCACCCTGATAACCGGGGGAAAAGGCGTCTTCAGCATCGACGGCAGAAAGACGGCAATCGCGCGCGGGCGGGTTTTCCCCACCGCTCCCGGACAGGTGCGCCAATGGCTATGCGATGCGCCGCCCCGGGGTTACGCCCTGATTTTCGAAGAAGAGTTTCTGGCGGCATTCTTCCGGGACGCGCGCTTTGCCTCGCGGCTTCCCCTCTTCGATGACCATGCGCCCGCGGACATACTTCTCACCAGCGGGGAACAAGCGCGCTTGGCTCCCTTCTTTTTGGACATAGAAACCGAAATCCAAAGAGGCGAATCGCGGGATGAACATTATCTGCGGGCGCTCTTATACACGATCTTGACGATATTGAACCGGAAGCCCGTGACGGGCAGGGCCGATGACCGGCAAGCGGCTTCCCAGGGGCATGCGGCGAAATTCTTTCAGGCCGTGGACGCGGGTTATCTGGAAAACAGATCCGTGGAATTCTATGCGCGCTTGCTTTGCATCTCTTCCGGGCATTTGAATGATCTGGTCAAGGACAGCGTAGGCACAAGCGCCAAACGCCATATCCAAGCCCGGGTATTCCTGGAAGCGAAGCGGATGCTGCTCTATTCGGATGGGACTATCGATGAAATCGCCGCGCGCCTGCGTTTTAAGAGCGCCTCTTATTTCATAAAGGCCTTCCGCGCCGATACCGGCCGGACACCGCTCGCATTCCGTCGCCAGAAAAATCCCTGAAACAGGGCACTATTCCCCGGATTTCAACCGCCGTTTTCTTTCCTCCGCCGCTTATCTTCCTTCCATGAAGAAAACAATCCTTATCCTATGGATGGCAACCATGACCCCTGTAAGCGCGGTTTCGGATGGCAATGACGGTATTGCGGCAAGAATCATCAGCTTGGAAAAAACGGCGCTGGAAAGATGGAACCAAGGCGATCCAACCGGGTACCTGGAAATTTCCGCGCCCGACGTCTCGTATTTCGATCCGTTCCTGGAAGGGAAATTGACTGGGCACGATGCCCTGAAGAAGTATTACGCGCCCCTGCAAGGCAAGGTCCGCGTAGACAGGTACGAGATGATCAGCCCTGGAGTGGTGGCCTCGGGGGACATGGCTGTATTGGCTTTCAACCTGGTTTCCCAGGAGAGGGAGTCCGTGAGCCGTTGGAACTGCACGGAAGTTTACCGGCGGGAAAAGGATGGGAGCTGGAAGATCGTCCAAACCCATTGGTCATGGATCAAGCCGCTCCCGAAATAGGGGCCGGGGCGGCGCCTGGCGCAAACCGCGCGCCAGCGCGCTTTACCCCAGGATAATCATCCCTGCCTCGGGCAAATCCAGGCGGACCACGGCCCGGTTTCCATCCTGGATCACCGGCAATTTGAGGCCCGCCGGGGGAGCCGCCAATTCCGCATTGCTCCAATCGCTCCGATAGAGGATCCGCAGGCTGGATCCCGGGGGATGCAGCCCGAAATCAACCGTGGCGAGCCCGCCCCGGGCGGCTTCGCCGTTGGTGTTGAGGGCCACCAGCACCTCCTGATCGAACAGGATCCGGGACCAGGCCACCAGTTCTCCCTTTACGGGAGGGAGGTAACCCCGGTGCGCCAGGAATTGCACTTCGCGCGGATATTGCCGCCCGCGGCGCAGGGCTTTTCCCACCTTATCCGTGCGCTTCACGACCCCGGCGATGGCGGCGATGCGTCGATAAGTTGGATGCCCGGGATCGAAAAAGCTCAAGCCGGATGTTTGGAAGGCGCCGAAGGTTCCGCCGAACATGGACTCGCGCACATAGCGATCCCGGAAGGGAGGATTTCCGTCGTCCAGCGCCTCCACGGACGCATCGTGATAGTTTTCCCCGCCGTCGAAGGCCTGCTCGGTGCCATAGTAGATGCAGGGGATGCCCAGGCAGGTCAATTGCACGCCCACGGCATGCGCGGCCTGGAGGAACCGGAGCGGAGAGGCGTTGCGATTGCAGATGCGGGCTTTGGGTTCCCTGGAAATCATGTCATGATCATCGAACATGGAAACGTGGTATCGCCCCACCTCCCTATGGCTGCCGAGAATATCATGGCCGGTGAACTGGCGGAAATAGGTTCCCGGTTCGTCGCCCAGGCCTTTCGCGAAATTGGCCAGGATGTCCATGGGCCCACCCAGATCGATGGCCGCGTCCAGGTTCCTCCCGAAAATGTCCAGGTAGGCTTTCGACATTTCCGGTCCGCCGGTCACCTCCCCGAGCACCAGGAAATTCTCCTTGCCGATGGACTCGGCGAATTCGTGGATGCCGCCGCAGAAATTGCGCGAGGCCTCGAATGGCACATGCTTGACCGTATCCACACGGATACCGTCGCAATCCGTCAGGGCGATCCAGTATTGGTAAACCTGGATCAGGGCGTTGAGCACTTCCTTGTGCCTGGGCGCGAACTCATTCAAATCGAAATCCTTCAAGTCGAAGAAGTCCCCGCGCCGGAACTCATTGCGGGGATCGAGGCGATTTTCCCAGGGCTCCGGATCCCATTTCCCGATTTTCCCCGCCCGCGTGTACCACTCGGGCGTCTGGAACTCCCGCGGCCAAACCCCTTGCTCGCGATTTGTGATTTGCTGCACGCTTGATCCTGTTTCGGAATGCCAGCCGTGGATGACCCGGGGCGGCTCATAACGGTAATCCGCCATGTCGGCCGGGCTCCCCCCTTGGTCGTAAAACCAATTGTTGCCGGAATGGTTGTAAATGATGTCCAGCAACACGTATATGCCCAGGGCATGGGCCGCGTCCACCAGATCGCGCAAATCCTGGCGCTTCCCGAAACGCGGATCCACCTCCAGGAAATCCTGGATGCCATATCCATGGTAGGTTTGCAGATCCCTCCTTTGTTTGAAAACGGGACCGATCCACAGGGCCGTGACGCCCAGGTCCCGCAAATATCCGAGCTTGCTCTGGATGCCTTTGATGGTCCCTCCCTGGAAGACCTTTCCACCCGCCATCCAGGCGGCTTTGGGGACGGCGGTTGCGGGATTGGAAAAGGAGAATTTCGGCCGGGTTGCTTCCGCGTCATCACAGAAGCGATCGGGAAGCAGGAAATACAGGATTTGATCGCGCCAATCCTGCGGGCTGGGATGGACGGGCGTTTTCCGGGGCGCCAGGTTGGCCGCGGACAAGGTATCCGGTGCGTTGGGTTCTATGGGAACGGGCATGATCTCGCCTCCTGACGGTTGTGAATGCGATGCGCGGGACGGGCCGCCTCAAATGAACTGGAATCCCGCCAGTTCGAACAGGATTTTCCAATCCGTTTTTTCCTTCTCGAACGGATTCAGCCATTCGCCCACCATTTGGATGCGATACCTTTCGAAAAGGCTCACGCTCGGGGCCAATTGCAAAACGCGTCGGCAATTGCGCGCGGCATCCACGACTTTGCCGTCGCTCAGCTCCACGAAGGAGGGCCGGTCATACTCCAGGCCGAAGCGCAAGGCGGTCCGCCATTGCAACCAGGCATTGTTATAGGGACATTCGAGTTCCGGCCCCAGGAATGGCGTCAGCTTGAGTTCGGCGGGTCCGGAAGCGAAAAAGCTGGAAATATTCTTGGATTGCATTCCGCCATTCATGCGTAAGATGGGAAAGTTGGGCATGATGCGGGCGAGAGTTCTGCTGATCCCCGCTTCGGCGCCGACGCCGAAGGTGCTGTAGACGATCCATCGGGGCGGAAAATAATGAAACAGGTTGACCGCGGGCTTTCCCGGAACCCTGAGGCGATTGCGCTGGCTGAGCGGATTGAGGTTGGCAAACCAGGAACCCCCTTGGCGGTCGGCCAATCCGTCGATCATGCCTCCCCAGTCATCGTGGATTTCCCTTTTCAATTCATTCCGGCTCAGGGTTTCCCCGTCCTTGATGTCCTGATAGCGGAAGCCGCGCTTGTCGAGGAGAAAAAGCAGCGCATCGAATTCCGCCAAGGATCCCTTTCTGGCCCGGATGCGTCGGAACTCGATGGAGTCGTCCTCGGACAGCCTGGGTTGGCCGGGTACGCCCGCTTCCATGCGCGAGGCGTATACGTAACAATGGCGTTCCTTGCGGTCGAGGGGATCCCGGCTTTCGCCTCCGGCGGCCTTGCTGCCTTCAAGCTTGCTGCGGATGGAATCCTGATGCGGTGCGCAAGCGGCTTCGAATTGATCCATGGAGGCGCGCAGCAATACCGAAAAGTCGCGTTGGGAGGAGTCCCGGCAAGTCTCCCGGTTCCCGAAAAGCGGTTTCCCGGAATCGCCCTGGGGGCCGAGAACGCCCATCAGGCATTCGAAGCGCCCGCCGAACCCCTGCATGAGCGCCTTCATGCCTTCGTTCTCGCGGGGATTCATACTCTTGTCCCCCGCGTCGACCACCTCCTCCGAGATGTATTTGAAGGCGTCCAGCATGCCCATGTTGAAATCGAAGACGCGGAATTCCTTTTCGTAGAAGCCGAAGAAGGCGGAAAGGTAATCGCTCATCAGGGGGAAATAATTGGCGGTCAGGCCCACGCGCCGGCTCATGCTGGGCACGTCTTCCACCAAAGCGTTCAGTTCTTCGGAACGCGCGGCGTCGACGAAATCCATGCCGAAGCCGGTATAGGTTTCCAATAAGGGCCGGTATCCCGTGGCTTCCTTGAAGGGGGCATGGCGGGGATAGATGCTTTGGTCCGGATCCAGGTACATGAAATAGAGGGACCGGGGAGGTGATTCGCCTTCTCCCGCTGACGGTTTTTTCTTCCAGCGCATGGAGTCACCCTGCAGTTCCAGTCCTTTGGACGCGATTTTATAAGCCAGCTTCAAGGGATTATTATCGAGGACGCCGCCATCCACGAAGAAGGTCGTATCCGGGCATTGCTCCTTCCGCGCCGTCGCGATCAGATCGTCCCATTCCGGAATTTCTTTGGCCCCGGATTTTGCCGCCCGTCTGTACAGGGCCGTGTCGACCAGGCAGAGCTTCACGGGTTGGGGCGGAAAGGCCAAGGGGAAGCTGGCCGAAGCGAACAATGCCTGGGACAGGGCTTTCCTGTCACCGCTGTCGCTTTTCCCGACCGGAAGAAAGGGCAACTTCAACCGCCCCGTGGGCATCAGGTAATTGCCGACCTTCCACTTAAGCTTTCCCGTACCTTCAGGGTTACCCTTGATCCCGGCTCCGCCTCCGCCCGGCAAGGTATCGCTCTCGATATGCAGGATGAATTTCTCCTTCTGCTTGGCCACCTCCATGCCCGGGACCAGTTCTTGCGGACGCGCCGACAAACGCGTGCTGGTGAGCCCAAGGACCATATCGCAGGGCCGGGTGGGACCTTGCTTCCAGATGGCGGCCAACAGGGTATCCGCGGTCGCTTGCAGATTGCGCCGGTTGAGCAGCCCGAGGGGGCTGTCGCTGCCATTTTTCAGCTGGTCAATGCCGATAGGCACCCAGGCCTTCCAGAAAGGGCTCGACTCCGGATCCGTGGTCCCCTCCCCGCAAAGGGAGAGCACGGTCAAGAGCGCATTGATCGATCCGGCTGAGGCGCCCGTGACGAGATTCACCTGGAAGCGAGGCGTGCGCTTCAGCCATTCGGTGGCATAGAACAGGTAGCCGGCCTGGTAGGATCCCAGGGAAACGCCGCCGCTTACCGTGAAGGACAGGGGGATGATCGCATTGTCGTCTTTCCGTTCCTTGACCAGGGGGTCATGCCGGTATTTCCGGAGGTAGGCATGCATGGCGTCTTGATCCGGAAATCCTCCTTTTCTTTCCGCAGGCAGGGAGGGAGAGGCCGACAATACGGCAATGGCTGCTGCGGCTGCGCCTGCGCGACCAATCGACTTCATGGAAACCGCGGTGTTTTCCATCCCGGACTCCTTCTATTGAGGGGCTACCTTGCAAACCGATGCACTTGGACTTTCCGAATGCGGGATAGGTAACCGGGGCGCAGCGTTAAGGAACGCGCGGGTAGGCGAATACCGGCACGGTTCCCAACGTGCTCGCGGACCGTCGCGGGCCTAGCTACCTAAGCCTAGCGGGCCAGGAAGATCGGCCCATCAATCTGCATCAATACCGAATCCGAGGGGATCATGCGCAGCCGCAGCAAACAGGGCAGCACCTCCTTCGCGATAAGGGGCGCAGTCCACAAGGCCGTGCCCCCTAGCGCGATCTTTATGCTATCGACCCCGATCAGCCAGGTTCCCTCGGCTCCGTTCTGGTAAGAGTATTCCAGGCGCGCCATACCGGTGAGGGCGGAGGCGTTCCAAGCGACCTTGCAGAGTTGCCCCTGGATGACCGTATCGCCGGGTTGGGGTGCGGAGAATTTCGCGGGTGCGACGATCACGGTTGTCGCCACCTTGTATTGCACGGTATCCCGGACGGTGGTCGCGCCCAACGTGGCCGCCAATTCCACGGAATAGCCGCCCATGGCCGGGAAGAGGATTTGCGTGTTGAGCCGCGTCGGTTCGGCTATCAGCGCCGAATCGGAGGACAGGGGCCGCAACACCCGCCATAGGATGGAGAGCCGGCTGTCATTGGAATCCGCCCCGAGCAACCGGCCTTGCGTCGCCACGCTTTCTTTCATATTGGCGGAAAGATTCCCGCCCGCCTCGACCCCGAAACCCACGGGAGCGATCACCGAATCGATGCGTCCGATCGGGTCCGGCGCAGCGGTGAAGCTATGGCCCGCCTGCGTATCCAAGGTTTCCAGGACCGCGTAAACGTACCCGCCGCCCCCGAGCATCCTCATTCCGAACCGGCCTTCGGGCAGGTTTTGCAGCGCGAAATCGCTATCCACCAAGGTGGCCTGGAAGGGCGTGCCGGGGAGGAAAACCCGCCCCAAGTCCCCGGTAGCGGCTTCGCGGTGCAGGCGGGCGGCGAAACGGATCAAGGGCTTGGGAACCAACTGCACGCCCGCGGCCGGGTTCCTCGCGTCCACGCTGAAGGTTTTGCTTACCGGGTCATAGCTCAAGCCGGTGGCGACGGCGCCGGATCCGGT
>JBDSWM010000296.1:0-6515 GCA_039926685.1 Fibrobacteria bacterium
CGAAAAGATCCGTCTGGCCGGTGTCCTGCGCGGGCGCGGGAACGGTCAGCGCGATGGAACGCAAGGCGACGCGGCGCTGGTACAGCGCGCGGAAAAGCTCCCGGGCCTTATCGGCCAGGATGCGGAATTCGCCCGTACGGGGGCTGATTACGACCGTTTTCCGCGCGGCCTTACCGTCCGTGTAACGGATGGCCATCACCAGCTTGTCGGCTTGCCGGCCCCCGGCGCGCAATTGGAAGGCCAGCTTATCGGCGGTGAGTCGCACCTTGCGATCCAGCCCATCGTCATCGTTGATGTCCGTTTCCAATACGGTCTCGGCCGTAATCCCGCGGTTCACGACGCGGATCGTCTCCAAGTCCAGGCCGCAAGCGAGCGTGTAGAGCTTCTCCCCTTCCCCGCCGAAGCGCGCCGCCAGGGCCGAACGGCCCAATGCGCGGATCTGGCCCACGGAAGCGAGCGCATAGCGGCGGATGCGTTCGCGGCATTGCGGCGACAGGCCGGGAAGGCAGGCGGGCGGCAAAGGCGCCAGCGTTTCCGCTTCCATGCCCGCCGGGCAGAAACCGGTCCCGGCCTCGCGGTCCCGGGCCAGGCCCGCCATCACCTTGGCCATCAGGCGCGTGCCCGCGGCGCCCACCGCCGCCTCCGCGAGCCCGGTGGCGTACAGCGCGTCCCGGCGCAGCTTGGCCGCCAATGCCCGCGGTTGCAAGGCCCGGGCGGCGGGCGTACCGGTCATGACCAGCACGGCGCGGCCCCCCGCCGTCACTTCGGACTCGGGCGTATAGCGCAGGCAAAGGGCCCGCAGCTCTTCGCAAAGCGCCGCTTCCCAGGCCGGGTTCCGGAACACCGGGGTAACTTGCCGGTAACGGCGGCGCACGGATGCCAGCGGCATGCCCGCGCGCACGCCCAGCGCCCGCGCCTCGGGCGAGCAGGCGATCACGAAAGTCTTATGATCCCCCGGATCCTGGTCCACCACCGCGAAGGGCATATGCCGGAGCCTGTCGTCCCAGGCGGAGATGGCCTGGGCCGGGAAATCCCCGGTCTCCAGGGCCAGGAATAAGGGGGATGGGACGGCAATCATACTGCCCAAATGTACAGCTATTCCGGATGGCGGGCAATGCTGGCGTAATTATATTCAATATGCCTGCGAAACCCTTGAATGTCCGGAAATTGCCATGAAGTACGCCCTTTTTGCCATATTCGTGCTGAGCGGTTGCCTGTTTTCCAACCGCAAAACCGATCCGGAGAACGAGAAGCTCCCATACTTCAAATATGGCATTGTCGGTGACTCCGCGGACGGGAACGACCATTTCCTGATCCTGACTTCCGAAACCGCCTTCAGCTATTGCAATGGGGATACCCTTGTCTCGAATCCGCCCCAACGGTTGATCCAAAAGTACCATCTGCGCGGGGATACCCTGGATTTCTGGTTCCTGACCGATACCGAGGATTCCAGTCTGGAAACCCATGATACGTACTTGCGCAGCTCGCACTCCGCATCCTGGACCGGTCATTGGCGGCGGATCGGGGCCATTACTTCGAATCCAAACCATGCCGAGATCCCGGAATACATGCGAACGGATTTCGAACGAAGGGACTCGGCCTATCGCAATGAGTCCATGGTAATCACGGAGGATTCCATACAGCTTTCATACGAGCGAACCCCGTACTACCTGATTTGGGATTTGATCGCCAAGCTGCCCGAAACCATCACCTATAGGTTTTACGGCCAGGACCGTACCATTTTCACCAAGACGGACGGAGCCCAGATGATCTTCCAGGAAGACCCCTTGGGGAACATGAACATCAGTTCCTCCCAACCGTCGGACTCTCTGTATGTGATTCACGGAACCATCACCCATTGCCCCTTCGATGATACCGCCCCCCAATGGTATTCCGACTTTTTCGAATGGCCTATAGAGGAGAGCCCCGCTCCCAAGTGGTCCGCTGGCGCTTTGCCCTCAATCCGATCGCGTGCCGCCTCCATCTTTCCATGATGGGATTGCGACCGGATTTTCGGCCTTGGACATGCGTGCATCCAATGCTGCTTTGCCTGTCGCTTTGGCTGCCGGTTCATTCCCAGACAAGCTCCCCCCTGGCGGCCCATTGGGGCGCGACCGATTATCCCGAATTCAAGCGCGGCTTCCAATCCGGCATGACCTTCCTCTCTTTCACGGAATACGATTCGGAGCGCCATCGTTTCGGGGAGACCGCCCAGGCGGGGCGGGCGGACGACCCCTCAACGCAGCCGGGGGCGGCGGCCGAAGAACCACCCTACCCGGAAACCATGGGATTCAATTTCCTGTCGCTGGCCTACGGCAACCACGTCAACTCCCAATCCGCCGAACTCGCCAATATGATGTACCGCTACACCGCTTCCATCGGAATCAATTCGGATCTATTCACCGAGTTCTACCAGAACCAGGTCATCCACAAAGGCTATCGCGATATCGCGCCCGTTCCCCGCGACCGCGTGCGCTGCGAAGATCCGCTGCGCCCGGATTGCGCCGAGTTCGCCGTAGGCGGGGAAATCCTCTATCGCTTCACCGATATCGAATTGCAGGACAAACTGCGCTTCAAAAGCTCGAGTTTCTTCGTGGGCGTGGGCACGTCCTTGGGCACGCCGCTGCTGGAAGGCTACGTGGAACTGGGGCTTTCCCGGCTCCCCACCTTGCTGACCGCGGAATACCTGGGGCTTAGGGTAGCGGGCATGATACGGGTGGGGGGCAACCTGCGGCCGCCCTTCCAGGATCCGCGTTTCGGGAAAATCGCGCCGGGATACTACCTGGTGCAGGGCGGGCTGGAAAGCATCCTGTTCGAAAAGATCTACCGCATCGTCCTGAACAACAACTTCACCTACCATTCCGGGCTGTTCCTGGACGATCAGGGCCGGGAGATCCGCGAGCTGTTCTGGACCATAGGCATCGACATCGATTCCTTCCATTTCGAGGCCTTCAACGATATGCTGGGCGGCACGGACTTCGGCCCCACCTTCGGCGGACGCTTCCATTGGGATATAGAAAGACCCGGCAAGCTCCTTGGGGCGGTGGAAACCTTCTTGCAAAGCCTCAATAAAAGCCGATGAATCCGCTCCCCGCCCTAATCGCCATCGCATTGCTGATGCAAGCGTGCGGCCCCACGAGCCAGGCGCTTTTCCGCGGCGACCGGATTACCGTGGAACGGAACTTCGTCTACTTGGACGATCCTGTCTTCCTGCAAAGCAAGAGCGGGTACGGAAAAAGGACGAAAGGATTTTTCTCCTTCCGCTTGCCGGTTTATTTCAATGCCGGCAAGGGGGACACCCTGCGTTTCGGACCGGACGGCGCCACGGTGCGGATAGGCGCCGACTCCGCGCGAATGCGCGATCGCCCGACGATTGCCTGCGCGGCCGATACGGGCGCATCGGAACCGGATTCCGCCGCCCTCGCAAACCTGTTCCTGGATACAGGCCGCACGCTTTTCCTCTCCCCCGGCCAAGGAGGCAAAACGCGGATCGAACTGCAAATCCATTGCCGGGAATACGATCCGCCTTGGGGCCGGACGGATACCTTGTCGCTGGTTTTCCAAAAAAGGACTTCCGGGCGGATCCACTCGGACCAGGACTTCCGCCTGCCGTTCCACGTAAGTTACCGGGGACCGGTGGTTTCCATCCTGGTGGGACTGGGACTGCTCTATCTGTTCACCCAATTGGGGTGGTTGATCTCCGATAGTTAGGAGCGTACATTTGGCGAACCAGCGTCGGCCCCTGATCGAAGGAGGATGAAAAGCATTATGGACTCCAGCAAGCCGGACATCCAGTCCATCGACACCTATATCGCGGTATTCCCAAAAGCCACCCGGGCGCTTTTGAACGCAATGCGAAAAACCATCCGCGCCGCCGCGCCGGATGCGGTCGAGAAAATCAGCTATCAAATGCCTACTTTCTGGCTGAACGGAAACCTGGTGCACTTCGCGGGCTACAAAAGCCATATCGGATTCTATCCCGGGGCCGCCGGCATCAGCAATTTCACCAAGGAGATTTCCAAGTACAAATCCGCGAAAGGCTCGGTGCAATTCCCGATCGATGAGCCCTTGCCGCTGGCCTTGGTTTCCAAGATCGTCAAGTTCCGGGTGAAGCAGAACCTGGAAAAGGGTAGCAAGAAAAAGAAGCCCGGAAGGGAAGGCTGAACCTCGCGTTCACGCCGCCAGCGATTCCATCCCGCCCGCATAGGCCGGATAATTCTTCATCCCTTCGCTCAGGCGCCGGGAAGCGATGGCGAAGTCCACCTGGTTGGGCAGCCATTCCGCGATGCGCACCGTATCCGCTTCCACGGAAAAGGTGCCCCAATCCTCGCTCACCTTGCCCCATATCTCCAGCAGGCTGCCGCTGAAGGGAACCTGCCCGGCCAAAGTATCGCCCCATTTCTCCAGCGCCTCAGGCCAGAAGATCACGTCCAGATAGCCGGTATTGTCCCCCAGGGTCACGAACTTCATATACCGGTCTTCGCCGTTCTTGCCGACGCCCGCTACCGGGTGCAGCCTATCCGTTACGGGGATGCCCAACACCTTGACGCGCCGGCCCACATGGTGGCGCAAATCCGCGGCGCGCACGGCATTGCGGGCCGCCATATGATGCTCCACCACGTCCAGCAGGTTGGCGGACAGCACATAGCCCAGCATGCGCAGCTCGTTCATGCATTTCTGCATCAACGAATAGTCGCGCAGTCCCGCCGAGGTGAATCCGGCGGGCATGCCCGCCTGCCTGCGGCCGGCTTCGGCCGGGGAGCCGGGGCCCACGATGGCGATCAGCGCATCGGCGTCGCCCGCAACGGCGGGAAAGCCGGCGCCGGAACCCGCGAACAAGTCGCCCTGGGCGGGACGGATTTTGGCATAGGCCGCGTCCAGCATATACAGCAGTTCCGGCTGCGTCAGCCCGAAGCAGCCCATGCCGCCGGCCAGGATGAGATTCTCGGCCTCGCGCTTGTGCAGGGGCACGCGCTGCAGCAAATCGACGAGATCGCGGTATTCCCCATGCGCCTCCCTTTCCTGCACCAGCACGGTCAGGGCGGCTTCGCGGCAATCGCGCACGGGAATAAGCCCGGGGCGGATCCAGTTGCCGCTCCCATGGTACTTGAGCCGCGATTTGTTGACGTCCAGGGGCAGGATCTTGAGGCCCCAGCGGCGGGCCTCATCGAGATAAACGTCGCGGGTATAGAACCCGTGCCGGTTGCTGATGACGGAGGACAGGAATTGCGCCGGATAGCGGGACTTGAGATGGGCGCATTGGAAGGACAATTCGGCGTAACTGGCGCTATGGGATTTGCAGAAGGAAAAGCCCGAAAAGGAGGACACGCGCTTCCACAATTCTTCGGCCTGGGGCTGCGTCATGGGCGGCGCATGCCGTTGCGGATCCCGGCAACCCGCGATGAATTGCAGCCGGATCGCCTCCCATTCCTCCTGCGCCGGCGCGCCCTCATGCTGGCTGTTCATCATCTTGCGGATGCGGTCCGCGAGCTTGTACGGCAGCCCCGCCACTTCATGGCAGATGCGGATGACGTCCTCCTGGAAGGCGCAAACGTCATGCGTTTCCTCCAGCAGCCCTTCCAGGGCCGGATGCACGAATTGCTAATCCTTGATTCCGTCTTTCATGTTACGGTGCCTTTCCACGAAAGTTTCGCAATAAGCCGTGCCGGCGGGCCGGATGAGGCTGGAGGTGATGACGATTTCCGGGAAGGTTTCCGCCCTGGCCTTCTGGTTGAGGCGGATCTGGGCCGGGCTTTCGATATAGAAGATGCCGCGCGATTGGCCGTTCGCGAGCATGGCGCGCACGACCGGATCGGCGAAGCATTTGCGCACGTCCCATACTTCCGGATCCGGGAATCCCTGCTGGTGGATCTGCTCGAGCGCGTCGCGCAGCACCGACAAGGAGCCGTTGCCCAACAAATCGAATTTGATGAGGCCCAGATCGTCGATGCCGTTATGCATGTCCACCTGGGTGATGATGCGGCCCTCCCCGCCGCCTTCGGCGGAAGTGCGCGACCATTCGCAGGCCACATGCCTCCAGATGGGCTGGTTGGTGACGATGAGGCCGCCGGGATGCTGCCCCAGATAGCGCGGTTTCCCATGGATGCGCCGCGCCCAGGCATGGATGTTCCGGATCCCCGTATCGTCCAGGCGCGCGGATTTGGTCTCCAGGCTGTCCAGCACCGCGGTGGTTTGCGCATCGGAATACCCGAACACCTTGGCCGCTTCCCGGAAGGCGGACCTGTAATTGAGATGGTTGGTGGTGCAGGTGATGGCCACCTTGTCCCGCCCGAAGCGTTCCACCATCCAGGCCAGCGCCTGATCCCGCTCATCCCAGCCGAAATCCAGATCGGCGTCGGGAGGGGCGGCCCGATCCTCGTTGAGGAAACGCTCGAAATAGAGATCGAGTTCGATGGGATCGAGATTGCATACGCCCAGGTTGTAGAAGGTGATGGAGTTGGCCCCGCTGCCGCGCAATATCGAGCAATCCCGCGCCCGCCGGAAAGGCGCCCCTA
>JBDSWM010000297.1:0-9774 GCA_039926685.1 Fibrobacteria bacterium
TCGTATTCCAGCATGCCCGCGTATACGACCTTGGGCACGCGCACGCGGTTGAACTCGGGGAGCTCCTCGTCTTCGAAGGCCCTGGATATCTCGATGGCGCGATCGCCTCGGAAGTTGAAGAAGACCACGCTGTCCCCGTCCACTATGGGTCCCAGCGGCTTCCCGTTTTCCGCGATCACGAAGGGCGGCAAATCCTGATCGATGACCCGGCCCCCGTTGGCTGCTCCTTCCGTGCGCAGGGTGTTGATGGCTTCTTCCGCGGAGGCGAAGGTACGGCCTTGGGCGAGCACATGGGTTTTCCAGCCCAGGTCCACCATGGTCCAATCAGCCTCATACCGGTCCATCGTGATCTTCATGCGGCCGCCGCCGCTGGCGATGCGCGCGTCGAAATCGCGCGAGGAAACCTCGCGGAGGAATTTCTCGAAGGGAAGCACATAGTCTAGGGCGGAGGTTTCGCCCACATCGCGTCCATCGAGAAGTACGTGCACGCGCACCTTGCGGGCGCCTTCCTGCTTGGCGCGCTTGATCAATTCGGTGAGATGGTTGATATGGGAATGCACGTTGCCGTCGGAAAACAGGCCCAGGAAATGCAGGGTGCCGCCATGGCGCGCATTGCTGATGATGTCTTTCCAGCCCTGGCGCTCGAAGAGTTTGCCGGAAGCGATGGAGGCGTTCACCAAAGAGGCGCCTTGCTCGAAAATCTGGCCCGATCCGATGGCATTGTGGCCCACTTCGGAATTGCCCATGTCGTCATTGCTGGGAAGGCCCACGGCTTTGCCATGCGCCTTCAACAGGGTATGCGGGTATTTGGCCATCAATTCGTCCAGGACGGGCTTCTTGGCCATGGTGATGGCGTTGCCTTCGGCATTCTGGGAGATCCCATAGCCGTCCATGACCACGATGATCACCGGTCCTTGGCTGCCGGGAAAGGAGGATAAGCGCTTTAACATAAGGGACCCCTGAGAGTGGTTCCACCCCGGTCGGGCGGAACGGAAACCATAACCGTACCGTAAGACGGAATAAGGGCAAATATAGCTCAATGCCCTAGGCGGGCGTTATCAGAAGCGTCGACGAGGCGGTTTTCCGCCGCGATCCTTGGCGCCATCCCGGTGCTGATCCCGTGCGGGCCCGCCTGCTTGGCCTTGCGGACGCTCACCTGCCTTACGCGCAGGACGTTCTCCGCGGGGAGCCTTTCCGGGGCGGATTTCGCGGGGGGGCTTCGCGGGGAAGCTTTGTGCGGGTTTGAATTTTCCCGATTTGAATTTGGCTGCCCGGACATCGCGCCGGGGAGCGTCCACCGGCAGTAACGCGTCCTCATCGCCTTTTTCGGTCAACTCGGTTTTGGACTTGTCGATGCGATTCAGGATGCCGTAGCGATCGGGGATGAACAGCACCATCACTTCGAGATTGTCCGTGCCCGGGAACATATCCAGCGGGACCACCTTGGAAACCATGAAACCGGCTTTGCGCCATTGGTTCACCTCCTTGGGGAGCGTGTCCAGATCGCAGAATATGTGCAGGATGCGGGCCGGATTGCGCGCGGCCAGCGCGCGGATCACTCCGGGTTCCGTGCCTTGGCGCGGGGGATCGAGCAGCAGCGCTTCCGGTTTGTCGGCCGTGGAAGGGGGCAGCAGCTTTTCCAGGCTTTTGACCTGGATGCGGCCGGATTTGAACCGGCAATGGGAATCCGGATCGGCCGCGGCCATCTTCTGGGCGGATTCGATGGAGCCGGAACCCAAATCCACCCCCAAGGCCTCGCCATAAGAGCGGCCCAGGTGCAAGGTGAAGAAACCGAAACCGCTGTAGAGATCCAGGAGTCGATATTCCGGTTTGGGCTTGAGCAACTGTTCGGCCTTTTCCAGGAATGCCGGCAGGATGGAGGCGTTCACCTGGCAGAAGGCGGTGGGATGGAAAGAGTAATTGCGGTCCAGCACCTTGAGATGCAAATCGTCCGGGCCGAAAATCTTCTTCAGCTTCCAGGGACCTTCCGAGGTCTGGGCCTCGAAATAATAATCCGAACGCGAGGCATCGAAGAACATGAAGGCGGAAACGGTTTTCGGATCCGACTCCTTGAGATGTTCGCCCAACAGCTTGGCCTTGCGCACCACGTCCGCGCTGAGCCGGTGCACATTGAACAGCACCGTGAAGCGCGCATAATCGCCGCGGATGATCAGGTAATTGAGGGCATGCGCCAGGCTGGCATAGGCCGGGGTATTGAGCTTGGCCAGGATGAACGCGTAAATGAGCTTATGCTCTTTCGGTTCCACCAGCGATTCCGCGCTGGCGCGGGGATTGGCGGCCGCGCTGCTTTCGGTGAGGAAGGTCAGCTCGAAGCGGCCTTTGAGGATCACCACCCTGCGCTTGGTGGTGGTGCGGTAACCCCGGGGTTTCGGGGATGGAACGATGCGGTTGGGCTTGTCAGGCAGGCCGCGCGCCGTCCAGAACTCCTGCAACGCTTTGTTCTTCAGGTCCAACTCCATCGCATAGTCGAGGCGGGACAGGGGTTCGGGATGGTTGAATCCCTGCACCAATTCGGGAGCGGCGCGGCGCGCCGATTGCATCAGCAGGTCGGCGAAGCGGACCTCGCGGTCATCCGCCAGGGCCTCAGCGGTTTTTCCGCGCGCGTCCTCCCCGCGCCGGTAACCGGCGTTTTTGCCGAAAGGCTTGCGGGCGGTCTTTTGCAGGGGGATGCTTCCGCGCGGCGATCCGAGGCCGCTGGATCCCCGGCCGGCTTCGTTGTCCCGAATGCCGTGATCGCCTTGGCGACCGGTGAATTTCTTGACTCCGTAGCGGCTTTTCCTGTCCGCGGCCCCATCGGCCTCGAATCGCCCCTTCCTTTCAGTGCGTTCCGCGCCGGGTTCCGCTTCCATGAAGCGGCCGCCGGATTCGCCATCGCGAGGGTCGCGACTGCGGGTCTTGTCGGAAAAGCGGCCTTTCCGCACGCGCCCGCGACGCCCATGGCTTTTGATGGGTTCATCCGCTTCTTGGCGGACGGGTGGGCGGCGGGCTCCGGGAAATTGACTACGGTTGGGCTTTGGCATGGGACGGCCAAGGTAGGAAAATACGCGCGTGCCTGCTTCCGAACAGCCTGATGGGGCCGATTAGGCGAATCCACCCGCTTGGCGCAGCAGGTCGAAAAAACCGGGATGATGCCCCAGAGGTTCGCGCAGCGTAAGCCGTAGACGCGGGTACTGGGAGCGAAGGTCCGCCACCAAGGCGGGAATATCCTCCAGGACGTGCTTTCCGGAGAAGAAAAACAGCGGTAACACGTGGATTTCCTCCGCCCCGGCTTGCACCGCCGTGGCCACGGTACGGGGCAGATCCGGTTCCAGCAGGGTCAAAAACGCGGCCATTACCTGCAATCCAGGCGAGGCGGCCTGGAGTTTCGCGGCCAATTCCTCCATTTCGTCCCGGGTTTTGAGGGACTTGCTGCCATGGCCCAAAAGCACTAATACGGAAGGGGACTTCAAGGGTTTTTTCCTTTGTATCCAAAGCGGGGCATAAGTTAAAACTAATAAGCCTTCCGGATCGATAACGGGTTCAGTTGTTGCTTCCTGTCCCGTTTTAAGGCTAAAATAGGATACCTCAACGCGACGGGCATGTTAATGGCGCAATCGAACATTAAAATTTCCAGCCATGAAGGCGAACCTTGCATCGATATCAAAGGCGAATGGGATCAACCCAGCCTGGATGCGCTTATCAAGGCGTTCCAGAAAACCATCTCCAAGGTCGAGACGCGCCTATATTTGCGCCTCACGGAAGCGGACTATCTGGACAGCGCCGGCCTGGGCGTTATCATGTTCAACATGAATGAGTTGGCCAAGCGCAGCGCAAAACTGGTCCTGCTCGATCCCTCCGAAGAGATGCGCCAAATCCTGCGCACGACCTCGCTCGATAAAGTCCTGGAAATCCGCTAAGGCATCCCAGGCTCTTTTTCAACCGGCGCCGACACGGCACTGGAACGCGTCTTTGTCAGCGCTACGGCCTTTGAGTATATTTTGGGCACTATCGGCTTCCGGGCCCCCATGCAGCGGGGCATCCGCACGGTTGAGCGGATCCGGAAGCGAACAAGGGAGCCAGGTGACCTCGATAAAGAAGACCCCGCTATTCGACGCGCACGTGGCTTTGGGGGCCAAAATGGTGCCCTTTGCCGGTTTCAGCATGCCGGTGCAATATTCCGGCATCCGCCAGGAGCATGAAGCGGTGCGCAAAGCGGTGGGTTTGTTCGACGTATCCCACATGGGTAACTTCTTTGTTTCGGGTGAGGGCGCCCGCGGCTTTCTCCAACGCGCCACCGTAAACGATGTCGCCAAGCTGCAGCCCCTGGACGCGCAATACTCGGCCCTATGCTACCGCAACGGAACCGTGGTGGACGACATTCTCGTGTACAACCTGGGATCGCGCGGCTACAAGCTGGTGGTGAACGCGTCCAATATCGAGAAAGACTACGCTTGGCTGGAAAGCCTGCGCCAAGCAGACCCGGAGGCCGGAGATGTGGTCGTGGAGAATCTCAGCGACATGCTGGGCATCCTTTCCTTGCAGGGACCTCGGGCCCTGGATGTGGCCGCCGCGGTGATGGACCGGGATCCAAGGCAAATCGGAACCTACAAGGCGGGATTCGACAAAGTGCTGGGCGAAGACATGCTTTATAGCCGCACCGGTTATACGGGCGAAGACGGTTTCGAATTCTTCCCCGAGAACCGGCAGTTGCTGGCCCTTTGGAAGGCCTTGCTGGAGGCGGGATCCCGCCATGGCATGCTGCCGGTAGGGCTGGGGGCGCGGGATACCCTCCGCCTGGAGGCGGGCTATTCGCTGTATGGGCATGAACTCACCGACAAAACCAACCTGATCGAAGCCGGACTGGCTTGGATCACCGATTTCGCCAAAGGCGATTTCGTGGGCCGGCCCGCGTTGGAACCCAAGACCAGGCCGGGAGGCATGGATCGCAAGATCGTGGGCATCGAATTGCTGGAACTGGCCATTCCGCGCGAAGGCTGCCTGCTCCGCGCCGGCGGCAAGGAAGTGGGCGTGGTGACCTCCGGAACCATGTCGCCCACCCTCAACAAGGGCATAGCCATGGCTTATGTGGATGTCGCGCAGGCCAAAATCGGCACAGAACTTGAAGTGCTCATCCGAGACGCCGGGAAAAAGGCCAAGGTCGTTTCCCGGAATTTCTATAAACGGGCCAAAGCCTGAAAGGGGTTCTCCTTTGTCCATGAAGACTGCGAAGCGCAAGGCCAGGAAACCGGCGCCCAGGTCCAGGGGCAAGGAAGAACCGGTGGCCGAGGCTGAGCCCGGCCACTCCCCGCTCCTTGAAGGTTGGGGGCTTTTGCTTCTTTCCGTCTCCCTTGTCACCGTCATCGCCTTGCTTTCCAGCTTCGCCGATGCGGAAGCCGCCAACATACTCGGTCCTTATCTGGGCGGCTGGTGGGCGTCCACCCTAAACCGGTTCGCGGGCGGTTTGCCGGTGGTGTTCCTGGTGGCCGCGACCTCGACCTTGGGTTTCAAATTGATCCTGGCAAAGGGCGGTTTGCGCTTGCGCCTGGTGCTGGCCCTGGCCTTGCTTTTCGTGTCCACCGGGGTGCTGCTCAGCATCAAGAATATCGCCAGAACGGATATGAGCGCCCTGGATTATCAGCTCTCGGGCGGGTATCTGGGGAATTTCCTGGTCCAGAAATGCTTTTTGCCCGTGTTTGGTACGGGGCAATTCGGTCCTTACCTGATCACCGCCATAGCCACCTTGTTCATTGTGGTCTGGGGATTCCGCATGAGCGTGGTTTCCGTATCCGAGAAGTCCGCCGCATCCATAGTATTCGTAGGCCGGCCTTTCTTTCTGGGGCTGCGCAAGCTTTGGAGCAAACCGGAAGGCGCGGACGGAGACGGGGACGGAAAGGCGGAAAATTACCGCGATGAAGCCGCCATCGCGGCCGCTGAAATCGCCCTGGCGCGAGGCGCAGCCAAGACAGAACGCATGCGGACGGCCAAATTCCCCTCGCCGATACCGGATTCCCAAACGGAAATCAATGAGGGCCGGCGCAGGCGCGGGGGCAATCCCGACGCGGCGCAAGGCGGCGACCGCTTCGCGACGGCTTCTCTTAAAAAATCCCCTGGAGGGGCCGGCGACGGGTTCGTGGGTAACGGCAAGGATACCCGGGACGGAATCGAAGAGAGGGAGAATCCGAATCGAAGCCGGGAGGAAGAGGCCGCGGAGGCAGCCGATGAGATCGATATGAACGATCCTTTGGCGGTGCGCAAGTCACGCGATTTGAATCTGGAGCGCAAACGCGTTTCCGAATTGAACGATTGGGAAATCAAGTCGCGCGATCCTGAAATCGCCGGTTTGCTGCTGAAGGAAAAGGCCAGGCTCAAGGCGGAAGCGCGCCTCCAAGAGGAGGCGGCCAAGGAGGCCGGCTTGGATGCCGAGTCCCGTTTGCCCGCTGCGGCCGGAACCGGAGAAGCAGAGGCCGGCGGCAAAGCCGCCAAAAAGCGGGGCCGCAAGGCGGACGCTGAGGACCCGTCGGAGCCATCCGCATTGGAGACGGAAACGCAGCAACCCCCTCTGGTGCTTAAGCGCATGACGGACGCCGAGGACGAGACCGGATCCGGCACGGGTTTCGAAATGGCTGCAGGGGAAGACGATTCCGAACGGGCTGAGGCCGGCCTCCCCATCCATGCGAGGCCCAAGCTCCAGGCAGGCTCAAAGCCGGCCGCGATAAAGCCCGTCAAACCCGAGGTGAAATACGATCCATACCGGGTGCCTTCCCATGACGAGATCTTCGCGGAACCGCCCAAGCAACCGTTGGAGTTCACGGAAGAGGAATTGCGGGAACAATCCAAGGTGCTGGAAGATCAATTGATCAATTTCAAGGTCATGGGCAAGGTCACCCAGATCTGCCCCGGTCCGGTCATCACCCGCTACGAGGTGGAACTGGCTCCCGGCGTCAAGGTGAGCCGCATAAGCACCCTGGCCGACGATCTGGCGTTGGCGCTGAAGGCCAAGAGCATACGTATCCTGGCGCCCATTCCCGGCAAATCCGTGGTCGGCATCGAAGTGCCAAATCGCAAAGCCCAAATCGTCTATATCAAGGAAATCCTCCGTTCCAGCGAATTCGCCAAGGAAGACGATACCCTTAAAATCTGCCTCGGCAAGACCATCGCCGGCGAGCCGTACGTGATGGATTTGACGCGCGCGCCGCATCTGCTCATCGCGGGCCAGACCGGTTCCGGCAAATCGGTTTGTATCAACAGCATCATGGCTTCCTTCCTTTGTTCCAAAACGCCGGACGAGTTGCGCATGATTCTGGTCGATCCCAAGGTCGTGGAGCTAAAGCCTTACGACGCCATTCCGCATCTCCTCTATCCCGTGATCACGCAGCCGGACGTGGCCGTGCAGGCCTTGAAATGGTCTACCTTCGAAATGGACCGCCGTTACGAAGTGCTGGCCCAATGCGGCGTGCGCAACATCAAGGGCTTCAACGCCAAGTTCAAGGACGGCGTGTTGCCGGAGTCCATGGATGAAGACGACAAGAAGCTGATGCCTTATATCGTCATCGTCATCGATGAGCTGGCGGATCTGATGATGGTGGCCGGCAAGGAGGTGGAAACCAATATCGCCCGCATCGCCCAAAAGGCGCGCGCGGTGGGCATCCATCTCATCCTGGCAACCCAACGCCCTTCCACCAACGTCATTACCGGCACAATCAAGGCCAATCTGCCCACGCGCATTTCCTTCCAGGTGGCCAGCCAGATTGACGCGCGCACCATCATGGACAAGATGGGCGCGGAAAAGCTGCTGGGCCGCGGCGATATGCTGTTCCGTCCCATCGAGTTCCCCGAACCGGTGCGCCTGCACGGCTGCTTCCTGGACGATGCCCAGGCGGAAAAACTGGCCTCGGTGGCTTCCGAGCAGCATGTCAATTACCCGCAGATCCAGTCGTTCAACCTGGACGATGATCCGTCCGGCGAGGGCGCCAACGATGAGCCGCGCGACGAGAAATTCCGCGAAGCGGCGGAACTGGTGGTTCAGGTGAAGCAAGCCTCCGTTTCCCTCCTGCAACGTCGGCTGGGAATCGGCTATGCCCGTTCCGGGCGGCTGGTGGATCAATTGGAGCGCGCCGGCATCGTGGGCCGCGAACGCGGCAGCAAGCCGCGGGAAGTGCTGATGAATCCGGAAGAGCTGCAATCGTTCCTGTCCTCCGGATTGAATGACGATTGACCGGCCTATGCCTGGAGGGATGCTTCCCGCTCAGGCTCGCTGGTTGTGTACCTTATGGTGCACTTGCTAACGGATGCCTAATCCGGAATCAGAGAAATCTCGATTTCCACGGGTCGCTCCACAAAATACCAGCGCCGTTCCGGCCATGCCCATATGATATGGTAAACGGTCCGGGTGAGGCAGTTTAAAAATAGGATGGCCCGTGAACCTGGCTGCAAAGTATCCTCTATGTTACGTAGTGGCGGCGCTGTTGGCGCAGGCGGGCTGGGGCCAGGATTTGGGAACCGTGACCTTGCCCGCGGATATCGCCGAACCGGGGACCAAAGTGGAATCCGTGGTGGAAGGGCTTTCCTATTCGGAGGGGCCCGCCTTTGATCCCCAGGGCAATCTGTTCTTCTCCGAAGATCCGGACGTGAATACCGGCCGCATTTGGAAGATTACCCCGGACGGGGTCAAAACGACCATTCGTGATCCCAGTGACGGCTCCAACGGATTGCAACTCGATCCCCAAGGCCGGCTGGTGATTTGCCAATTGGATACGGTGTGCCGTCTGGAAAGCGACGGCAGCTTGACCTCGCTGGTGGCCTCCGGGTCCGGATTGAATCTGGCGCGGGTAAATGATCTAAGCATCGGATCCACGGGGGCGATGTTTTTCACCAATCTCCAGGGTGGAACGGTTTTCTTCCGCACGCCCGAAGGCGACATCAAAACCTCAACCCAATTCCTGATGCCCAACGGGGTGGAGTGGATTGAGGAAAAATCGATCGTTTACATTGCCGCCGGCAAGGGGCTTTCGCGCTGCGCCGTGAACAATGCCACCGGCGCCATCGGCACTTGCCAGGAATTCGCGGGCAGCACCGACGGGCTCACTACCGACGCCAACGGCAATGTATACCGGGCCTCCTGGGGCCAAGGCTCGATAATCGTCCACGATTCCACCGGTCAGCAATTGGGGACCATCGCCATAAACGCCAAGGAAGTGACAGGCAAGACTTTTTTCCGCGGCCAGCAGGGCAATGCCTGCAATTGCGTCTTCGGCGGCGCCGATGGGACCACCCTGTACATCACCGGCGATGGCGGTTGCTATCGCATAAAGCTCAAGATTCCCGGCCGCGTGCGGCCGCAAAGCAATGGCATCAGGATCCAGCCCATCGGGCGGAAACGCATTGCCCTCAACCGCCAGGCGGAGGCGTACCGGGCCGCGGGCATTTATTTCCTGGATGCTGAGCAGAACCGGTTCGGTTTGAGCGGCCGCTGGGATCCCTTGCCTAGGTCAGGAATTGCGAACCCTTAAGGGCCGTTTCCGCCTAAGGCACCCAACCCCGCAACCGAATCCGGCTTCTGGATTCCAGGCCTGCGCTAGAGAAGTTCTTCCTGGGAAGCCGGTGCTGATGGGGACGGCGGTATCAGGCCCAGGTGCCGGTACGCATTGGCCGTGGCCTGGCGGCCGCGCGGCGTGCGCTTCAGGAACCCCAATTGGATCAGATAAGGTTCGTATACTTCTTCCAAGGTTTCGGTCTCCTCGCCCAGGGAGGCCCCTAGGGTGGAAAGACCCACCG
>JBDSWM010000298.1:0-19343 GCA_039926685.1 Fibrobacteria bacterium
GGAGGGAAAGCCCCTTGCCTTGATACCGACGGGCGATGGAAACCACGAAGCGCAGGTTGCCGAGGATCAGCCGGTGCATCGACTTGGAGTCGCCGGCCTTGATCTTCTGGACCAGGTTCTTCTCTTCATCCGGCGTGATGATGGCGTGCCGGTACAGATCCCGGAAATAAAGCTGTTCGTTCTGATCGACCAAGAGGCTGACTCCGATTCCAAAACCGTGATCCCAATCTACAATCTAAAGTCCGCTCCCCTCAAGCCCTTACCGCTTTCGGGGTATGTCTCCGTTTCCCGTCGGGAAGCGGCCGGCCCGCTGAGAGAGGGGGCGTGTTGTCCGGTCTTATTTTGCAGGATGGTGGCCTTCCTGTCAATCCAGAGCGGTCGTTAAGCTCCCATCGGGAGGCCGCCGAGCAGGCCCGCTAACGGGCGGGAGCGGCGTTGGGGGCGGAGGCGGGCGCTGAAGAGCCGTCGCCGCCGAGCTTCTTAAGGTAATCGAAGCTGTAGATGCCGGTTTTATGGCCGTCGCTCCAATGGATGGCCATGGCGTAACGCCCTACCGAAATCAGGCGCGCGGGCTTGATATCGGCGGGAATACGGGCTTCATCGAGGATTTTCTCCCCCGTCCATTCGTTCACGCAAACGGCGCAAGGGCAGGATGATCGCAAGGCGGGGACCTTCAATTCGGATTGGGTACCGTCGTTCCAGCGTATGCCCAGAATATCCGGGGTCCGGCGGTACAGGGCGGTGGGAGCGATTACCTTGGTCATACCGCTTGGGCCTCGGGGAGCGTAGTTCCCGCTTCGGGAAGCGCACTTCCCGCTTCGGGAAGCGTATCCCAGGTATAATCGAAATCGCCCAACACGCCGGATTGGGACGCGCTGAGGATGGACAACTCCTGGGCGATGATGCCGGCGATGTCACGGTAGGCCTTGGCGGAAGCGGAAGCGGGGTTCTTTTCCACGATGGGGAGGCCCGCGTCGCCGCCCACGGCCACTTCCGGCTCCAATGGGATTTCGCCCAGGAAAGGCAGCCCTAAGGATTGGGAAATGCGCCGGCCGCCGCCCTGGCGGAAGATGTAATGCTTCTTCTCGCAATTATCGCAGATGAAATAGCTCATGTTCTCGATGATGCCGAGCACGGGCACGGATACCTTCTGGAACATCTTGAGGCCCTTTTTCGCGTCCAGCACGGACACGTCCTGGGGCGTGGTGACGATGACGCCGCCGGAAAGCGGAGCGCTCTGGGTCAAGGTGAGCTGCACGTCGCCCGTGCCCGGGGGCATGTCGATGAGGAGATAATCCAGCGAACCCCACACCACGTTGTGGACGAAGTTCTGGATCATCTGGGACACCATGGGCCCGCGCCATACCACGGGCTTTTCGTCGTCGGCGAACATGGCCATGGACACTATCTTGATGCCGTTCACCACCACGGGATGGAGCTTTTGCTTATCGTCCAGGACCGGGGCTTCCTTGACCTGGAACATCATGCTCATGGAAGGTCCGTAAATGTCCGCATCCAGCACGCCGACGGATGCGCCGGTCTGGGCCAGGGCCACGGCGAGATTGGCGGTGGCGGTGGACTTGCCCACGCCGCCCTTTCCGGATGCCACGGCCACGATATGCTTCACGTCCTTCAGGTTCTCCGTCTTTTTGCCGGAAGCGGATTTCGGGACCTGGGCGGTCATGTTCACCTCCACGGAGGTGACCCCGGGAATGGCGTTGACCGCTTCGATGGCCTGGGCCTTGAGATCTTCCTTGACCGGGCAGGCGGGCGTGGTGAGCTGTACGTCGAATTTGACCGCCCCCCCCTCGATGCGGAGGTTCTTGACGAATTCGAGCGCGACAATATCGCGGTGCAGATCGGGGTCCTGGACGACCCGCAAAGCCTGCAAAACCTGTTCTTGAGTGATGGTAGCCATGGTTGGGTGGTGAAATATAGCTTCTCTGAATTATCTTAGCGAAGGCCCCGGGACGTCCTATGTGCAGGCCGCGAATCCATCGCCGGCGTCGGTTTCGGGAGGAAAATGGGAATGGCAGATAAGGCAGATAAACGTCAAGTCGCCGTGGTGGGCCTGGGATACGTGGGCATGCCCATCGCCGTTTTCTTCGGGCGGGTGCAAAAAGTGATCGCCTTCGACGTCAACCCCCAACGGGTGGACGAACTGAAGCGCAACTTGGACCGCAATCATGACGTGGCCTCGGAGGAAATCGCCAAGTCGGCCGTGGATTGGACACTGGACGCATCCCGCCTACGGGATGCGGATTTCGTCATCGTCACCGTGCCAACCCCGGTCGATAACGCCAACCGCCCCGATTTGACCCCTTTGCTCAAAGCCTCCGCCACCGTGGGCCGCAATCTCAAGAAGGGCGCCATCGTGGTATACGAATCCACCGTCTATCCCGGCACCACGGAAGACGAATGCGTCCCCGTTCTGGAAAGGGAATCCGGCCTCAAATGCGGCGTCGATTTCAAGGTCGGCTATTCCCCCGAACGCATCAACCCGGGCGATCACGAGCATACCTTCACCAAGATAACCAAGGTGGTCTCGGGCATGGACCGGGAAACCCTGGACATCGTGGCCGAGATGTATTCCTCCGTGGTCACGGCGGGCGTGTACAAAGCCTCTTCCATCAAGGTGGCCGAAGCGGCCAAGGTCATCGAGAACACCCAACGCGATTTGAATATCGCCCTGGTCAATGAACTGTCCCTCATCTTCCACCGCATCGGCATCGACACCTCGGACGTGCTGGCCGCGGCCGGGACCAAGTGGAACTTCCTGAAATTCCAGCCCGGGCTGGTGGGCGGCCATTGCATCGGCGTGGATCCGTATTACCTGACGCATAAGGCGGAACAGGTGGGTTACATACCCCAGGTGATCCTGGCCGGACGGCGCATCAACGACAGCATGGGCCGTTTCGTGGCGCAGGAAATGACCAAGGAGCTGCTCAAGCTGGGCGACGTCACTTTCTCCGGCGAGAAACCGGTGATCACCGTTCTGGGCCTGACCTTCAAGGAGAATGTCTCGGATATACGCAACACCAAGGTGGTGGACATCGTCAGCGAGCTGGAAACCTTCGGCTTCCAGGTGCAGGTGACCGATCCCCAAGCCTACCCGGAAGAAGCCAGGCATGAATACGGGATCGCCCTGGTCCCGATCGAAAAACTGAGGCCTTCCGCCGGAGTGGTGATGGCGGTGGCCCATGAACAGTTCCGGCGGGAAGGCTGGGAACTGCCCAAGCGCCTGCTGAAGGGCGGCAAAGGCGTGGTCGCGGACATCAAGAACCTCCTGCCCAGGGAGCAGACGCCGGCGGGTATCGTGTTGTGGAGGTTATAGGCTTGTCGTTAGAGCGGTGTCGCCTTGCCTCTTTTGGCGATATTGATTTATGATTAGTCCCATGTCTCAAGAAACTTTGCTAATCACCGGCGCCGCCGGTTTCATCGGCTTTCACCTGGCGAAGCTGTGCTTGGACCGCGGACACCGGGTGATCGGTCTCGACAATTTGAATGATTACTATGACCCGAAACTAAAGCTGGCACGGGTGGAATTGCTGCGAAAGCTCCCCGGTTTCGAGTTTGAAAAAGCGTCCCTGGAAGACGGGCCCGGGATCAAGCGGGTTTTCGACGCCCACCGACCCACCCATGTGGTGAACTTGGCGGCCCAAGCGGGCGTGCGTTACAGCCTGGAGAATCCTCGCGCGTACATCGATGCCAACATCGTCGGGTTCCTGAACATCCTGGAAGCCTGTCGCGCCCACGCCGTGGAGCATCTGGCCTACGCATCGAGCAGCTCGGTCTACGGATCCAACACGCACATGCCTTTTTCCGTCCACGATAACGTGGACCATCCCTTGAGCCTGTACGCCGCCTCCAAGAAATCGAATGAATTGATGGCGCATACCTATAGCCACCTCTTCCGCATTCCCACCACCGGCCTGCGCTTCTTCACGGTTTACGGGCCCTGGGGCCGGCCCGACATGGCCTTGTTCAAGTTCACAGCCAGCATCCTGGCCGGAAAGCCCATCGACGTGTTCAATGGCGGCCTCCATAAGCGTGATTTCACCTATATCGACGACATCGCGGAAGGCGTCTACAGGGCGACCTTCAAGATACCCCAGGCCGATCCGGCCTGGGATGCCGCCCATCCCGACCCGGCCACGTCGGCGGCCCCATACCGACTTTATAACATCGGCAACAGCGCGCCGGTGGAACTGATGCATTTCATCCGCGTACTGGAAGCCAAGCTAGGCAAGCAGGCCCTTCTCAACATGCTTCCGTTGCAGCCCGGGGACGTACCCGCGACGGAAGCGGACGTGACCGATCTGATGCGGGACGTGGGTTTCAAGCCGGATACTTCGGTGGAAACGGGGATCGGCAGGTTCGTGGACTGGTATCGCGGGTACTACGGGGCTTGACCCGAGACTGCAAGCTCCACGTTTTCGATCACCTCATGCATCGCGAGCATGTGGATCTCCTGAAGCCAACCCTCCCATCCGACCTATAGGATTGTACCCTACCCGGATCCAGATGGATACGGCGCCGATACGGCGGGGAAAGCTATTATTTCCCTCGATGGGCCAATATGCAAGCCTCCTTCTGGGAGCGGTTCTGTCGGTAACGGCCCCGCGGATCGGAGCCACCGATACCGTCTGGGCGCAGGCGGAACCGATCTGGCCCTGGGAAGAGACCGGGCGCCTCTGGCTCGCTTACGCCAGCCTTGAGCATGTTCCGGGCGAAAATGGCGGCTGGCCCAAAACGATGGCGGGCATTTGTTCGGCCCTGGAAAGGATCGCGAGCGCCGCCCAATCGCCGGATCAAGCGGGTCGGGCAGCCCATACCGAAGGCAGGCCCCTCGCCGCCGCCCTGAACGCGCTTTGCCTGGAAAAGACCCGGGGCCGTCCAGCCGTCACCACCCTGGATTTGGGGGCTTATCCTCGAGAGCGGTCTTACCCACTTGGACATGCTTTTGAAACTTTCGCCTCCGGTTGGGGTTCCATTCGCGTGGATCCCGAGCGAGCAGCGGTTTGGCAGGAAATGCCTTCGGCGCTCAAGGAGGATCTGAGTTACCCTGTTTCGGATCACTCCTATCTCCACGTTCGTATCGGATTGCGGCGCGACCTCGCCGCCTGGCACCAGGATCCCCTCGGCCTCGATCTTCCCCTCTCCAGCAAGGAAGTCGATTTGAATGAGCCTGCCCTTGGCTATTTCCATGCTGAAAACGAGCGCTTCGCTTTCACGGTGGGGCGTTTCCAAGTGCATTGGTCCCCATCTCCCGATTTCGGCTTGGCCCTCAGCCGGTCCGTCCCATACCATAACGCCGCCGAATTCGCCCTGAAAATGCCCCGCATGCGCTACCGGTTCCTCGCCTCCAGTTTGAACCCCTGGTTGGAAGGCACTCCTATGGGGGACTCTTCCGGGGAAGACTATCCGCCCGGATCGGAGGCCTACCGCCAACGGCATTACGCTTCGGCCAACGGCGCCGTCAATTTCCATAAACGCGTATATGCCGAAAATATCAAGACTCTGTTCGCGCACAGGCTGGAAGGCGAATTGGGGCCGCTGGGGCTGGGGATCACGGAAGTGGAAATTATCGGGGGAAAGATTCCCGATCTGCGCGACGCGGGGCCGTTCGTCACCTTCCACAATGACTTCAAGGATGGCTATACCAACGGCGCTCTCAGCTTCGATGCCACCTGCAAACTGCCCGCCGGCCTTTCCCTGGGGGCGGAGCTGTACTTGGATGATGTCCAGTATTCCCAGACGGAGGGAACCGGAAATACGGCGTCCTTGCTCGGATACCTGGCCGTTCTCCGGCATGCGTTCCAGATGCGCGGATGGGCCTGCTCGCAAAGCCTGAACATCGTCCGTACCGACCCGTTCCTGTACGGTTACCTGCAACCGCTGAACTCCATGGCATCGCGGCAAATCCTGGCCAGCAATTTCGAGGTAGGCGACTCCGCCTACGTGGACAAATACGTGGTGGACTATCCGATCGGATACCTACGCGGCGGAGACGCCTTCGATTTCTGGTACCGGATGGAAGCGTGGAACGGTTTCAAAACGCGGCTTTCCCTTTCCGCGGCCGTTTTGGCGAAGGGGGATGTTGATTTGTATACGCCCTACGAGGATTATTTCGCCTCCCCCCACGACTCTCCTTCCGGAACGGCGGAAAGGGAGTTCCGGTTGCGGATGGAAGGGGAATATCGCTGGCGGCGTAACACATCGTTCCATGCCGGCGCCGGCTGGCAAAGCGTGTGGAGCCCGGAACGCCTGGGCGGAGGCCATGCCGACCATTTCCAGGGCTCCCTCGGTATCGCCTGGTCTCTACCCCGTTGAATCGACAGGGTCGGGGCATTTTTTTATACTGATCGGCGTCGCATAACAGCGAGGATGAAATGGAAAAGAACGCCAAGATATATATCGCCGGGATTTACGGCATGGTCGGCGCCAGCATCGCCCGCACCTTGCGCGCGCAAGGATATCACAACCTGATCGGGCATGCGTCCAAAGAGCTCGATCTCACCGATCAGAAGGCCGTTTTCGATTTCTTCAAGGCCGAAAAGCCCGACTACGTGTTCCTGGCTGCGGCCAAGGTGGGCGGCATCTACGCCAACAACACCTATCCGGCCGATTTCATCTACAGCAATATCTGCATCCAGACCAACATCATCCATTCAGCCTATATTTTCCGGGCCAAAAAGCTTCTGTTCCTGGGGAGCTCCTGTATTTACCCCAAGATGGCCGAACAGCCCATGAAGGAATCCTGCCTCCTTACCGGGGAATTGGAGCCCACCAACGAGCCTTACGCGCTCGCCAAGATCGCCGGCATCAAAATGTGCCAGGCTTATAACCGACAGTACCATACCAGTTTCATCTCCTGCATGCCCACCAATCTCTATGGGCCCAATGACAATTATGATCTGATGAACGCGCACGTTTTGCCGGCCTTGATCCGCAAGGTCCATGAAGCGAAAAACAACAAGCAATCCTCTTTTGTGGTGTGGGGGACCGGTTCCCCTAAGCGCGAGTTCCTGTACGTGGACGATTTGGCGGAAGCCTGCGTATTCCTCATGAACGAATACCTGCACGACGAAACCATCAACGTCGGCAGCGGGCAGGAAGTGACCATCCGCGAACTCGCGGAATCGGTTCGGGAGGTGGTGGGGTTCAAAGGCGAACTGGTTTTCGACACCTCCAAACCCGACGGGACTCCGCGCAAATTATTGGACGTGTCGCGGCTGAAGGCGATGGGGTGGTCCTCGAAGATCACCCTGAAAAAGGGTATTGAACTCGCTTATCAGGACTTCCTCTCCGGCAAAATAAGGATGTAATAAAAGTCCCCAACTTTTATATAATTTAAACCATGCCAATAACTTACAAAGCTTTCTCCGCTTTTCTGGGCGTCCTTTTCCTGCCTTTACTTTCGCACTCCCTTACCTTGGAAGATAAAGTGTCCCAGGCCCGCCGGGTGCAAGCGGAATCGCAATCGGGCGTCGACGCGGCCACCATGGATTCCCTGGTCAATGAACGCCGGAAGGAAGCGAAAGCCACGGGGAGCAAAATCAAGCCCAACCAGGGAGAGGAATTGGTCCTCGACTCCCTGCTTACCGGGCCAAGGCGATCCGACTCCTTGCTGAATGCCAAGGCCCAAGCGGAAACCACTTGGGTCGATTCCGCGGGCCGGGTACACACCATGATGAAGAACCGGCAGCCACAGCCCAGACGGTATGAACAGAGGATTTTCCGGAACGTGGACAGGAGCGTGTTCGCGAGCGCCGGCGGCGCTGCGGGGCGTGACTATGTCTTGGGCCAGGGCGACGAAATCACGGTATCGATTTGGGGCGATAAGGAAAAGGAATACAGCCTTATCCTGAGCCGGGACGGCAAGGTTTTCCTGGAAGGCATCGGCCAAGTCCTGCTGGCGGGCCAAAACCTGGATCAAGCGAAGGCCTCCCTGACCCATCGACTGGCCAAGGTCTATTCCGGAATCAGCCGGGGCTCTACCCACGTGGATGTCTCCTTGGGCAAGACCGGTCCCATCCGGGTATTCCTGTTAGGTGAAGTCAAGGAGCCGGGCGGTTATGTATTCACCGGGCACTCGAGCGTGCTTTCCGCCATGTATTTCGCCAAGGGACCCACCGATATCGGAACCGTACGCAACTTGCTGCTGACGCGCTCGGGCACGAAATACCCTCTCGATCTCTACCGATACCTGCTAAAGGGCGAATCGCTAAGCCCGCACTCCTTGCAAGACGGGGATATCATTTTCGCGGGCAGGGCGGACGCCTTGGTCGAAATCAGCGGCGATGTGGGCCGGCCGGCCGTTTACGAGTTGAAAAAAGGCGAAGGGGTCAAAGAGGTCCTGGAATTCGCCGGAGGAGTCAATGCCACCGCAGCCACTCATAAAATGACATTGCAGCGGATCTTCCCTGACGGCAAATTCGATTATATCGATTTGGCCTCCCCGCGCGATTATCTCTCCGACGCGGCTAAGATGGTGCTCCAGGATGGCGACAAGATCATGGTGGAGAAATCCTCCGAAATCGCGGCCAACTTTCTCACCATTTCCGGGCCGGTCAAATATCCGGGAACCTACGAAGCCACCGGAGTCACCTCGGTATCCCAGTTGGTCGCCAAAGCGGGCGGATTGCGGGAAGATGCGTTCCTCAGCCGCGTGCATGTGGTCCGGTTCAATCCGGAAGGTTCCAGCAGCCTTTTCGCCTATTCTTTGGACAATACCCTCACGGACTCCATCGCATTGGCGCCCCGCGACAATGTCATTCTCTACAGCCTGAAGGACATGTACATCCCGGACAGCGTCGAAATCGCCGGCGCGGTGTTCAATCCGGGCAAATACGAATTCCGGACCGGAATGACGCTCAAGGATCTGGTGATGCAGGCGGGAGGTACGCTGCCCCACCATGAGAACGGAAAAGCCGTTGTTTTCCGCGGCACGCCCCGCGAGCATACCGTGGAGCAAATTTCCCTGGATGTGGAGGAAAATCCCACCGTTCCCGAAACCGGATTCCGGCTCAACGCGAATGACTTCGTGCAAATCCCCATTGATCCCAAATGGTACAATAAAGAGATCGTCTCATTAGAAGGCCTCTTCACCCATCCTGGAAAATACTCCCTTCTTTACCCGGGCGAGAAAATGTCCTCGGTGATCAGCCGGGCAGGCGGCTTCAAGCAGAACGCCTACGTGGAAGGAGGCCGGTTTTTCCGGGTCAAGGACAGCGTTGGGAGGGTAGGGGTGGATCTCGCGAAAGCGGTGAATCGGCCCAAATCCAAATCCAATATCCCCATGGTGGGCGGCGACAGCATTTATATCCCCGACAGGCTGAATACCGTGAAGGTTATCGGTGAAGTCGGTTTCGAAACCAGCTTGCTTTTCCAGGACGGCGCCAGCGTGCAATACTATATCGAACGGGCAGGCGGTTTCACCCGCCGCAGCGAAAAGAACCGCGTAGTGGTGCAATACGCAAATGGCGAATCAAGTCGGGACGGATACTTCAATCGGAAACCGGATGCGGGCAGCACCATTTATGTGCCGCAAGGTCCCGAACCAAAGCCTATTGATTGGGTTACGGGGATAAATGCCTTGCTGGGAACCCTCGGCGTGGCGGCCGCGGTGATCTTGTCCATCCAAGCGATCAATAATTAGCAAAACCTTACCCCGAACTCCGGCTCGGATTTTTGGGATGGAAGGGTGAAGATGGCTATTAGATGTTACTTATGCGAATGCGCTGACTTTGACATGTTGTCGGATCGAACGCGTGACAGACCGGATCTGAAGGTTCTGAAATGCCTGCATTGCGGCTTGATATTCCTGGAAAATTTCAAACACATCTCCGACGAATTCTATGAGAATTCGGGCATGCATGCGGGCAAGGACGGCGCCTCCCTGGAAATCCACAATCTCCGGCAGGACAGCCTTGCCGACGACGAACGCAGGGTAGCCCTTTTTAAAGACAGAATGGCCCGGAAATCCGTACTCGATTTCGGATCGGGATGGGGCGGTTTCATTTCCCTGATGACACAGAGGAAGATCACCGATGCCATCAAGGGTATCGAGCTGGAAACCAAATACCGCGACTATATGCGGGAATCCGAAAACCAAGATATCCGGAAAAATATCGAAGACTTCAAGGAAAAGTTCGATTTCATCACTCTGTTCCATTGCGCCGAGCATTTGCCGGACCCCGCCGCCATGCTGGCCCGCTTGGGGGAGCTGCTCAATCCCAAGGGCGAGATCATCGTTGAAGTCCCCTCGGGCGAGGACGCATTGATCGCCCTCTACAAGAATCCGGCCTATATCGCGTTCACCCTGTGGAGCTGCCATCTCTACCTGTTCAATCCATCCAATGTCCGCCTCCTGGCGCGCAAAACCGGGCTGAAGCTGAAGGACTCCTTCCAGGTCCAACGTTATCCGCTTTCAAACCATCTTTATTGGTTATCCAAAGGGAAGCCCGGCGGCCATAAGGAATGGTCCTTTCTCAACAACCCGGCCCTGCAGGCCCTGTATGAAGGTGAGCTGGCGAAGCAAGGGAAGTGCGACACCCTAATCTTCACCTTGGTCAAGGCCTGAATGGCGCTGTTGCTGAAACCCCCCACCGAAGGGGAAAAAGGGATCATCGTATTCACCCATAAGGAACTGGATAATGGTTCGGTATCCATGCGGAAAGACGCGCGCGTTCTCGCCCGGCTGGAAGCATTAAGCCCTCGGTTTCTGTTCGGGGTCCATATCGGTGGGGCCATTCCTGAATTTCCCGTTTTCGATGCCCTGGATTTTTACTTGGCCCCTGAAAGCACCCGTTTCGTGGATCATTTCCGGTTGGCCGGAAAGCGGATTTTTTCCCGGACCCCAAAAATTTGCCATATCCCGCTTTGCGCCAGGAGCTTCCTGCCCAAGGAGTTCGGCACCGAGGCGTGCCCCAAGCATTTCGATATCATCATGATCGCCCGGGCCGCGGCCAACAAGCATCTGGACGAGTTTTTCTCCGCTATTAAACGGATCTACGCCCTGGGAAAGGACTACAAGGTCCTTTTGATCTCCGCCGATGCCAATACGGTCTCCGGCGGATCAGTGGATATTTCCGCCCTCTACTACGAGGGGCTGACAGCCCGGGAACGGGAGCTTTTCTCCCTGGCTTACATGTCGAGCAAGATGTCGATGTTTCCGCTGCCATCCTCGACCATCTCCTTTTTATTGCGCTCCAGCAAGGTCTGCGCCTTGTTTTCCATGGCCGAAGGGGACTCCCGCAACGTCCACGAAGCTTTATTGGCCGGAGTGCCCGTGGTGGTTTGCAAGAACATGGTGGGTGGGGCCAGGGATCATCTCGACGAAACCAATTCGGTGCAATTCGAGGACTTTTCCAGCGCCCATTTGGCCCTTATCGAAGCCGTGGACAATCACGCCCGATTCCAGGACGTGAGAGCCAAAGTCGAGGGCCTCTGTTCGGAGGCGCATTCCATTCCCAGGCTGGAAGGTTACCTGGAAGCGCTGTTCCGCGAAAAGGGTCTGGCCTACACGCGTGGACGCTTATATTCCGAAAATCTCAGCGTGACCTTGGCGGCCCATACCCGGGATCGCACCCCGGATGGCAGGACCCTCGACCTCCTCACCCCCGAAGCCATCCTCTCATGGCTGAGCGAGGCAGGTAAGTGAAGCTCCCTTTGCTTTCGAGGTTCGCGATCGTCCGCAACTTCGGGATTTTCATCAGGGATATCGGTATACCCCGTTTTTTGCTGATCCAGTTCCTGGGCGGATTAACGGGCATCCTGACCGTGCTAAGCCTTTCCTCTTTGTTCGGGGTGCTCGCCCTCTTCGTTTCCAGCACCGAGGAAGAGATCCTAGGCAAACTATCCCGGTACCGCGTTTCCGCTTACATACCTGAAATCGCAAAAGAGCATCTTTTATGGTCCGCCCTGCTTCTCGCTTTCGTGTTTCTCATACTCAAGCTCATTGCCTCGGTGGCCTATTCATACCGCAGCACCATGTTCCTGGAAAATTACGCGATGCGGATCCGGCGCGCCATCCTCGACCGCTACTTCGAAACCTATGGGATGCTGGAACCGGAGATCAAGGAAACCGAAATCCTGTATTTCAACCATCAATTGCTTCGGTTCGTTTCATACTATGTGGCCTTATTGAAGGCTAATCTCGAGATTTTCAATTCCATATTCCTATTCGTCTTCCTATTGAGCATTTCCTTGACCCTTAGCCTGGTTTGCGCCGCTTCCCTCGGAATCCTGTTCATGTTCACGCGTCCCATCCACAATTTTTCGAAGCGGATGGGAAAGGAGTACAATCAATTCGTATTCCGGGTGGAACAGTCCATCAACCGCATCACCCGGGGGATCGAAATCCTCAAGACGAACAACGGCAAAAGCCGGGAGTTCTCGGATCTCGCCACCCAAAATGAGCAAATGGTCCGGAAAGCCGTCGGCATGGACGTATCCGAGAAATTCATCCTGATCGTCCCGGAAATCATGTCTTTGGTCCTCATCCTGTGCATACTTTCCCTGGAATCCCATTTCGACAAGGCCTTGATCATCGCCTTCCTTTATTCGCTCTTGAAGCTCTTCGGCTCCCTGAACCAGGTCAACTATCTGTTGAACAATGCTCTCAAGCTCGGCAGCATACCGAACGAGATCCACGGTTACCTGGGGAAATGGGAGACCAGGCCGGCGGTTCAGAAGGCCTCTGGGATCAAGCCGGGCAAAATCCGCTCCATCGGATTCGAGGACCTGCGCTTAACCCGCGGTGGAAAGCTCATCTATTCCGCGGAAAAAATCGAATTCTCGGAAGGGGATCGGGTGCAGATTTTCGGCCCCAACGGATGCGGGAAGAGTTCGCTGGTCAAAGCGTTCCTCGGGCTCATGCCGTATCAAGGCAGGATCCGGGTCAATGAAACCGATCTTTCGGCGGTGGACAAATCCGATCTGTTCGACCGCGTATCCTATCTGCCCCAGCGGTTCTACCTTTTCAACCAATCCGTGCTGGAAAATCTCCAGGTGGGCAACCATGCCTCGCGGGAAGAGATAGTGGCCTTGCTCCACGAGATAGGCATGGATTCTTTCATCGCCGGATTGAAGGATGGGCTGGAAACGGTCATCGCGGAGGATATGAAAAACCTTTCCGGCGGCCAGGTCCAGGCCCTTTCCATTGCAAGGGCTTTATTGAAACGGGCCGACGTCTACATCCTGGACGAATACGGAAACAATCTCGACAAGTACGTCAAGGAACGGGTGGATGCCTACCTGCAGGAGAAGCTCACCGGCTCGATTCTCATCCTGATTACCCACCTGCCCATCCATTTCATCAACAAGCGCCTCGACTTCACTGAATCCACCGGTCATGTCGCGGCGATTTGAATCCCTCCTTTTCTCCGCTCGGCTTTTTCTCCTAAGAAGGTTGTCGCGGCGATTGCGCAAAGATTGGTTCATGCCCAGCATGGATAGGCTTTTCCTGGAGAACCGGCTGTTCCGGGTTTTTCGGCTGGAAAAATATTCGGTCCTTTCCATAGGTTGCCATCCGGCCAGCCAGATCTATCGACGCCTGCTTCCCGAAGACAGTTACCATACCCTGGACATCGATCCCGGGAACGCGCGCTATGGCGCCGCGAGCCATACGGTGGGCGACTGCCGCGAACTTCATACCCTCTTCGGTGGGCGAAGATTCGATCTGATTCTATTCAACGGCATTATCGGCTATGGCATAAACGATGAGGGCATGCTGCGCGCCTTTCTCGCCAGCGCGCACTCGGTACTGTCCGATAAGGGCTGGCTCGTGATCGGCTACAACGACATCCCCGAGAGGAAGGGGGAATTGATCCATGCAATCGACCCGCGCCTTTTCAGGAAAACCGATTTTACGGATGTCATCCCCTCGCGCGTCGAACTCAAGACCCATAACCGGCACACTTTCGAATTCTACCGAAGGTTGGCGGAATGAAGGATCTGCTGGTCATCGTGGCGCACCCGGATGATGAATCCATATGGTTCGGGGGTATCCTTAAGCGCCTCTGCAACCGATTCCGCCTGCACATCCTTTCCGTGACGCATGCCGGAGACGGCGTCCGTGAAACGGAATTCGCGCGCGCATGCGGGCTGCTTGAGGCCGTTCCCCATATGTTCGATTGCCGGGACGGTGGGAACGCGAAGCTGCCCGCACTCGGGCCGAAGCTGGATGCTTTCCTAACCGGCAACGGTTTGTCCAACGAATCCGTAGCCTGCGTCATCACCCATTCTCCGGCCGGCGAAGAACACTCGCATCCCCAACATATCCAACTGCATTGGCAAGTGGCCGCGTGGGCGGGGAGCCGGAATATGGAATTCGGTTTCTTCGCATCCCATCCGGGAATTTCCGCGCTTTCACCGCTTTTCAGCCGGGAAATTTCGCCCAGGTCCATTTTGCGCGCTGATTCCAAGAAATCCCTGCTATGGGACGGATTTGCATTCTCCCGGGCGCTATGGCGCTATCGATCCTTTGAGCCGCTGAAGGTGGCCGTGGACGCGGATTTTAAACGGAACCTGCTGGCATTCTACGATGCCCAATCTTTGCGGGGATACGCAGCCTACTTCTCTCCCTTCGAATACTTGTTCACAAGCAACCCGACCCTAATCCAGATCCTCGCCTGATCGAATCATTTGGCGGCCTCAACGAAAAACCTCGGGTATCACCGGTTTTATTGCTTTACCGGCTACTGATGGCGCAGTCGCTCCTGTAATTCTTCCCATTCCGGCCATTAACCGGGAATACCTCTGGTTACTCCCGAAAATCCGTCAATTCTTGTGAATTTTCAACCATTCTCCTATATTGTCACTCTGCCTTTGACTAACCAAATGGCACGGACTCAACGCAAGTCCACCGGGAAGCATGCATGCAAATAGAAAAGAATATCGGCTCTTTTATCGTTTTTTCCGAGGATAGCATTCTGAATGCGCTCCGGAAGATCAGCGACAATAAAAGAAGGATGGTGTTCACTGTGTCTTCTTCCGGCGTTCTGGAAGGCGCGGTCACGGACGGGGATTTCAGGCGCTGGCTGATCAGCCAGGATGACATCGATTTGAACAAGCCAGTCAATCTCATCGCCAATAAAAATCCCACCGTGGTCCAAGAATCCGAAGACCATGCCAAAATCCGCGGCATGTTCTCGGATAAAATCCAGTTCATTCCCATTGTGGACAAATACCGGCACTTGGTGGCCGTGGCTTCAAACCGCAAGGAACCCATCCGCCTGGGCCGGTGCGAGATTTCCGACAGCTCGCCCACCTTCGTGATCGCGGAAATCGGTATCAATCACAACGGCAGTTTCGACTTGGCGAAAAAATTGGTGGACGAAGCGGTAGAAGCCGGCGCCGATTGCGCCAAGTTCCAGATGCGGCATCTGAAAAGCCTGTATAGCAACGCCGGCAACAATAACGATGCGCGCGAAGATCTGGGATCGCAATATACGCTCGACCTCCTCTCCCGCTTCCAATTGACAACCGATGAAATGTTCGCGGTTTTCGACTATTGCAAAGCCAAGGGCGTCATCCCCCTGTGTACGCCGTGGGATCTGGCCAGCTTAAGCGAACTCGAAAGCTACGGCATCGAAGGCTATAAGGTCGCCTCGGCGGATTTGACCAATCACCAACTCCTCACGGCCATGGCTCGCACCGGTAAGCCCGTCATCTGCTCCACCGGAATGTCGAAAGAAAACGAAATCATGGAAGCGGTGGAGGTCTTCCGCAAGTTCGGCACCCCGTACGTCCTTTTGCATTGCAACTCCACCTATCCCGCCCCCTTCAAAGACGTTCACCTCAACTATATGGAGCGCTTGAAGGAAATCGGGGATTGCCCCGTCGGGTATTCCGGCCATGAACGCGGATTCGCCGTGGTCCTGGCCGCGGTGGCCAAAGGCGCCACGGTGGTGGAAAAGCACTTCACCATGGATCGGAAAATGGAAGGCAATGACCATAAGGTGAGCCTCCTTCCGGAAGAGTTCAAGGATATGGTCCGCCGCATCCGCGAGGTCGAGGAATCCCTGGGTAGCCGCGATGAGCGCATCCCTACCCAGGGCGAGTTGATGAATCGGGAAACCCTGGCCAAGAGCCTCATCATCAACCGCGATCTGAAAAAAGGCGAACTGATCGAAGAGTCCATGGTGGACATACGCAGCCCGGGAAAAGGGCTGCAGCCGAACCGTCTCAAGGAACTAGTCGGAAAGAAGGCGGTCCGCGACCTGAAGTCCGGAGACTTCATGTACCCGAGCGATTTGCGGGACTACGCCGTGGAGGCCCGTCCCTATAAGTTCAAGCGGCCTTGGGGCCCCCCGGTGCGCTTCCACGACTATCGAACCCTCATGGACAAATCCAATCCGGATTTCCTGGAATTCCATTTGAGCTACAAGGACATGGAATTCGATCTCAAGTCATTCTTCGATAAGCGTTATGATTTGGATTTCGTAGTGCACAGCCCCGATCTCTTTCCCGGAGATCACATCATGAACCTCGCTTCCGAGGAGAAGGAATCCCGCCAGCGCTCCATTAAAGAGCTGCAAAGGGTCATCGACCTCACGCGTTCCATGAAATCCTTTTTCAAACCCAAGGAAAAGACCTTGATCGTGGCTAGCGTGGGGGGCTTCACCAAGGACGCCCATGTGGCCCCGGGCAAGCTACCCCACATGTATGAACTGATAGCCGACAGCCTCTCCCAATTGGACCAAGATGGCGTGGAAATCATACCCCAGACCCTCCCGCCGTTCCCTTGGTATTTCGGCGGCCAGATGTACCTTAACCTGTTCGTCACCCCGGACGATACCCTGGCTTTTTGCAAGAAATACGGCTATCGCCTGGCGCTGGACATATCCCATAGCAAGCTCGCGAGCACCTACTACAAGTTTTCCTTCCAGGAACTGGTGCGCAAACTGGCGCCTTATACCGCCCATCTCCACGTCGTTGATGCCAAAGGCATCGACGGCGAAGGCTTGCAAATCGGGGAAGGGGAGGTGGACTTCAAGCTACTGGCCGAGGACTTGGATAACCTTTGCCCCAAGGCATCGTTCATCCCGGAAATCTGGCAAGGGCACAAGAATGACGGCGAAGGTTTCTGGATCGCCTTGGAGCGTTTGGAGAAATGGTTCTGAAGCCCCGGGTGGTGGCGGTTGTGCCCTTGCGCGGCGGCTCCAAAAGCATACCGCTGAAGAATATCAAGGACTTGGCCGGCAAGCCGATGTGCGCCTGGGCCATCGAAGCGGCCTTGCGCGCGCCCTGCATCGACAAGGTTTACGTTTCCACCGACTCGCCGGTCATCGCGGAGACAGCGCGTAAGATTGACGAAAGAATAGCCATCATCAACCGACCCGCGGAGTTTGCCGAAGACACATCCAGCACCGAATCCGTCATGCTGCATTTCTCCGGTCTGGTGGAATTCGATTTTCTGTTCACCATCCAGGCCACCTCTCCTTTGACACGGGCGGAGGATTTCCAGTCCGCCTTCGACAGACTGCATGCGAAAGGATGGGATTCCCTCTTGACCGGCGTGAGGACCAAGCGGTTCTTCTGGACTACGGAAGGCAAGCCGCTGAACTACGATCCATTGCATCGTCCCAGGCGGCAGGATTTCGACGGCGTGATCCAGGAGAATGGCGCCTTTTACATCACCAAGCGGGAAATCCTGGATCGCCATCAATGTCGTCTCGGGGGCCGGATCGGGGTGTATGAAATGGACGAGTCCCATGCCGTCGAAATCGACGAGCCAGGGGATTGGCCGGTGCTGGAAGGGTTGTTGCTTAAGCGCGCGAGGGGCGAAAGGCAATGAGCGTTTGCGCAGGGATACGGGGATTTACCATATGAACTCCGCGTCGGCACTCAAACAAAAGATCGCTTACAAGGTGAAGCACCGGGTCTTTTACCGCTCATTTCTCTCGTTCTTTCTTTTCGAGAAATTCTTCTACCGGCGCTACCGGACAAAGGCCGGGTCCGACCATATCACTTCCCCTTCCGGACGCAGGTTCGCGATCGCCCCATTGATCGAAGAACTCAAGGCGAATGGCATCGTGGCGCTGCCGGGATACTATGGCCCTGAGCAGGCTGAAACGCTGCATGACGAAATCCTGGCATTGAACGCGAAGATCCGGGACGGAAGCATACCCGCCGACGAGGCCGGTAACTTGTTCTCCGGGGAGGTCGCTTGGTCCAAGGTCCTGGAGAAGCAGGGCATTCTCCGGATCCATAACGTCCAGAAGATCAACGAAAAGGTGGCGGCGTTCCATACCGACCCTAACTTTTCCCTGCTTGGCTCATTGTATTTCGGAAAACCAGTCATCAACCTCAATACGATTTCCCAGTACAACGAACCGACCGAATCAGGGTGCAGGGGCTACCATATCGACTCCCATCTAAACCAGTTCAAAAGCTTCATCTACCTGAACGACGTGACCGAGGAAAACGGGCCGCATGATTACCTGATTGGAAGCAATTCCATTTCGCTGACGAACATGCGCCGCGCTTGTATTTCTCTGAAGACCCAGGACACCAGCGTATCGGACGAGGAGGCGATCAATACCGGTTATAGCCATCGCACCTTTCCGGGCTCGAAAGGCACCGTACTATTGGTGGATACGCGCGGCATCCATCAGGGTGCGAACCTTCGCAAGGGCCACCGCCTGGCGTTAACGGGGTACTATTATCTGGCCGAGGACTGGCCGAACCACGCGGCCTAATCTCTTTTCAGCCTGGATGCCGATTCGGATGCGAACCCCGTCTTTTTATTTAAGGGTTGATCCGGCATCTTCGTTCGCATTCGATGACCTTTCCGGATCGAGCCGTTCCTTTCTCCACTTCCTATCCTTGCTCAAGCAGGCTATGCTGCGGCCTATCCTTCCCCGCCGGCGGATCTTGGCAAAGCACGCTGCGGTATTTTTCCCCATGCACGCGACAAAGTTCGCACAACTCGCCCCAATCGAGAAAGAGCTCGCAACCAAGGCATTGTTCATTCTGGCTTCGTGGAACTTTCCGCGAATAGAGCGATTCAACGACTTTGTCAAAGGTTCTGGCCGGGATTGGACTATGCTTAAGGTGGACTTTCCGCTCCGCTTCTGGTTGGATCTATTTGCCGGCCTACCCTTCTGGGCCACGTTGGCATTCACGCGCCCCAAACTCATGGCGCGCCGAATTACGCAGTATTTCGAGCTGTATGGCATCGTTTTCGGCTTTTGCAGAATCATGTCCGCCGCCCAGGCGGAGGTTCTGTTTTCCTGTTTCGAGGACAGTTTCTACTCGAGCGCGCTGGCTCTGGTGGCGAAGAAATCGGGTTTCAAAGTGGTGAATGCGATGCACGGGAACGCTTATTACCACGA
>JBDSWM010000299.1:0-20725 GCA_039926685.1 Fibrobacteria bacterium
GCCGGCGCCGGCCGGCGCATGGCCCTGGGGCTGGAAAACCGCGGCTTCAAGGTCGTCCGCATGGTCTGCGACTATACCATCAATACCTCCGGAGGCTGGCGCACAGAGATCGCGAAAGGCGGCAAGCCCGAAGACATCATCTTCAAGAACGCCAAGGCCCCGGTCACGGTGGATTCCCTGCGCAAGGCCATCGCCTCGGGCGCGAATTTCATCTACACCGAGATGACCGGCGGAACCCATGAAGCCGGTTGGATCGGCGCCGCGCATAATCCCCTGGTCGCGACCTGGGCGTTCTCCAAGGTGCGGGGCGGGTCTACGGTTTCCTTGGCTCCCAAGGCGGCGGTTGCCTGGTCCAAACGGAACGGGGCGATCCTGTCCTATGGCAGCCTTCCCGATCCTACCGACGGACGGCTATCCACCCTGCTGGGCCGCCGCGTGAATTACCAGGGCTCAAACCCGGGATTGGGATTCCGGCAAAAAGGGGAATAAAATGGAATTGCCCCCCGGGAAAGGCTCCGGGATTCGGCCCCCTTAATTGTTTAGATTTAGGGGACGTGCTTGAAAGAACTCCCGAAAAACAAGGCGGCAGCTCCTTTTCCCATGCCATTCGCGGACTCAGTTTTCCCGCTGCTTTCCTTGCCGTAGTATTTCTGCTCACCGCCTGCGGCCCTATGGTCCGGCCCTATTACAACCGCGATGTGGGCGGCTACCTGATGCCCGATCCTTCCTTGACCCCCACCGCCCTGGTGCCGGTGGAACTCAAAGGCGCTGAGGACATCGATCGCCTACGCAAAATCGCCGACGGCTATCTGGGCGTTTCCTACAGCTTCGGCGGACAAAGCCGATCCGGCATGGATTGTTCCGGGTTCATCCGCCAGGTATTCTCGGAGGCGCATGGCTTGCGATTACCCCATAGTTCCAGGGCCATGTTCGGGATGGGAAGGCCGGTGCCGCGCGGAGAGCTCAAACCGGGTGATGTGGTTTTCTTCAAAGTGATGGGCTTCGTGGACCATGCCGGCATCTATATGGGGCGGAACTATTTCATCCACGCTTCCACCAGCGTAGGCGTGGCCTATTCCACCTTGACCGCCCCGTATTTCGGTAATCATTATGCCGGAGCGCGCCGCATGCTGGACGCGCCTTGAAATGCCCTGTGGTTGTGACGCACTTGGAGGCCGCGCCGGGATCGCCTATTATTAGCCGATGAAAGTCGCGTTCCAGGGCGTCCATGGCGCCTATAGCGAGCTGGCCTGCAAGCAATTGCTGGGACCCGGCGCCAAAACCATCCCCTGTGAATCCTTCGAAGACGTTTTCGTCGCCGTGGCTTCGGGGAAAGCGCAACGCGGCATGCTGCCCATCGAGAATTCCCTGGCCGGCAGCATCCACCTGAATTACGATCTCCTGCTCGCGCGCAACCTGCATATAGTGGGGGAGGCGCATCTCAAGGTGGAGCATGTGCTGATGTGCCATCCTTCCGCCACCCTGAAATCCCTGGACCAGGTGCGTTCGCATCCGCAGGCACTGGCGCAATGCAGCCATTTCTTCGCGCGCAACAAGGGCATCAAGCCGGTGGTGTATTTCGACACTGCGGGGGCGGCGGAATCGCTGGTGAAAGAGGCGCCCGACCATATCGGCGCCATCGCCAGCGCCTATGCCGCCGAACTGTACCGTCTCAAGGTGCTGAAACGCAATCTGCAGAACCAACCCAATAATTTCACGCGCTTCCTGGCCGTGGCCAAAGCCCCGCTCGCTCCGATCGAGCCGCGCGGCAAAGCCGGTTCGCGCGCGCGCGCCGGCGCCGGAGCGGCCGAAGCCGCGGAAGTGAAGAACCGCAAAACCAGCATAGCTTTCATGCCCGACCGCAATCATGTGGGCGTCCTATTCAATATCCTGGGCGTATTCGCGTTGCGCGGCATCGATCTGCTCAAGATCGAATCCCGGCCCAATCCGCTTTCGCCTTTCGAATACTGGTTCTACCTCGACTTCTCCGGCGGCATCGGCCAGCCGAAAGTGGATCAGGCCCTGGAGCAATTGCATGGCATGGCTTCCCGTCTGAAGATTCTCGGAAGCTACCCGGCCGCGTCCGCACCCGCGTCCCGCGGCGGTTCCGGCGCCCGAAAATGATCCATCATTCCCACGCTTCCAACCACAAAGGCAGGTAAGCCATGTCCCGACCGGACGGCCGCAAGCACGATCAGCTCAGACCCATCAAGATCACGGAGGATTTCGTTTCCACCGCGGAGGCCTCCTACCTGGTGGAAGTGGGCAAGACGCGCATTCTCTGCTGCGCGAGCCTGGAAGATGAAATCCCGCGCTGGCTCAAGGGCAAAGGCAAGGGATGGGTCACCGCCGAGTACAGCCTGTTGCCGCGCAGCACAACGTCCAGGGTCAAGCGCGAACGCACCGGCGCCTCAGGCCGCACCCAGGAAATCCAGCGGCTCATCGGTCGAGCCCTGCGCGGCGTATGCAATCTGGAAGCCCTCGGCGAACGCAGCTATGTGGTGGATTGCGACGTGATCGAAGCCGATGGCGGCACGCGCACGGCCTCCATAGTGGGAGGCTTCATGGCCCTGGCCAAGGCCCTGCAACGCATGAAAGCCTCGCAACCGGCGGCTTCCGCCGCCACGGCTGCGACATCCCCCATCCTGCGCCATTTCGTCTCGGCGGTGAGCGTCGGCATCGTGGGCGGAGTGCCCATGCTGGATCTGTGCTACGTGGAGGATTCGGAAGCGGAAGTCGACATGAATATAGTCCGCACGGATTCGGGCCATTTCGTGGAAGTGCAAGGCACGGGCGAAGAAGCCGTTTACTCCCGATCCCAGCTGAACGATATGCTGGATCTGGCCGAGAAAGGCTGCGGGGAGTTGGTGATCTTGCAGAAAAAGTTCCTGGGCGACGTGCTTCCCTGACTTGACGCCGTCCGGCGGGCCGGCGTGCCCGCTCGCTTGGGTTTTTTGACCCGGGCCATTTCGGACCATTTCCATCCCCCGGCCGCCTGGGACTACCTTCCCACCCGGTCCGGGACCTATAATCATCCCATGGCCGAATCAAACGTTCCCAATCGCGTACGCCACCCGATCCGCAATTTTATCATCATGCCGGAAGTGCAATGGCCTTACATCATCCGGCTGCTGGCCATGGTGAATATCGCCGGCGTGCTGATGGCCATGTCCATCTGCGCCTTGTTCTACTTCAGCCTATCGGGTGACCCGTCGGGGGTGGAAGGCGCATCGGGCCTGGCCCTTGATCCGTTGGTGGAAGACAAGCTGATGGAAATCGTCGTGCCGGCCTTCGTGATCGGGGATCTGGTTTCCCTGGCGATCGGGCTCTGGCTTAGCCTGTATTTTTCCCGCAAGATCTCCGTTCCCATCTATCGGATCACCAAGTGGGCGGAAGCGGTTTCCGGAGGCGAACTCCGCGCCCGCCTGCACTTCCGTCCCGGGGACGAATTGCAAAAGCTGGAGACCGCCTGCAACGAAGTGACCGAAACCTATTGCAAGATCATCGAAGATCTGCGCAGGAGGATCACGGAAGCCAATCTTCCCCTGCCGCCGGGGCTTGAGCGGTTTGCTGCCGCGCAGGCGCAGGAGCAGACCAAGGCGCAAACGCAGGCACAAAAGCGGGAAGCGGCCCCGGCCCCGCGCGCACTTTAAAACGCGAAGGCGCTCATCTCATCCCGCAGGGCTTCCGCCAATAGGGTATTGCGGGCCACGGAGGGATTGTGCTCCACCGCCCGCCGCAAGGCATCCGCCTGACCCACCAGAACCAGGCGTTCGCGGGCGCGGGTGACCCCGGTATAGAGCAGGTTCCGCTGCAGCATGATCCAATGGGCCTTGGCCGCCAGCATCACCACCGCTTTGAATTCGCTGCCCTGGCTTTTATGGACCGTGACGGCATAAGCCAGGGTCAATTGATCCAATTCTTCCCCGGCATACACCGCGGGCTCCCCGTCGAAATCCACAGTTACCGAGCGCGCGGTGCGCGACACCGCCGAAACGTATCCGATATCCCCGTTGAACACGTTCTTGTCGTAGTTGTTCCGCAATTGCATCACCTTGTCCTTGACGCGGAAACTGCGTTCCTTGAACTCGATCCCCTCAGAGCCGGGGTTCAGGCGCGCTTGCAAGGCCTGGTTCAGCGCGATGGTCCCCAGCGGTCCCTGGTTCATGGGGGTCAGCACCTGCACGTCCAGGCGCGGATCATAGCCGAACAGACGCGGCAGGGCTTCTCCCACCAGGTCGGCCACCAAGGCGGCGCCGGCGCCCGCATCTCCGGAGTTGGTCAGGGGAAGCAGGTGGAAATTGCCCGCGGACGGGCCCCTGCCGGGAACGGCCGCCTCCGGAACCCCCAAGGTAACCGGTAAGGTACCCTGGCGGATGCGATGGGCGTTGGCCACGATCAGGGACTCCTCAGCCTGCCGGAAGATCCTATCCAGATGCAGGTGGGGCACGGCCCCGGAGCGGATGAATTCCGCCAGTACCTTGCCCGGACCCACCGAGGGCAATTGATCCGGGTCGCCGATGAGGATCAGTCGGGTGCCCGGCTTCACGCCTTTCAGGAGCGCGTACATGAGCACGGTGTCGATCATGGAGAGTTCGTCCACCACCAGCACGTCGGCCGGGAGGGGGGCGATCTCGTCATGGATGAACTTTTTCTGGGCCGGATCGTATTTCAGCATGCGGTGGATGGTCGAGGCCGGATGCCCGGTGACCTCGGATAGGCGTTTGGCCGCGCGGCCCGTGGGGGCGGCCAGGCGTACGCGCAATCCCGCGCGCTTGAAGACTTCCAGGATCCCCAGCACGGTAGTGGTCTTGCCGGTGCCGGGACCGCCCGTCAGCAGGAACATGCCCCGGCCCACCGCATTGCGGATGCCGCCACGTTGCTGTTCGCTGTATTCGAAGCCGCGGCTGCCCTTGACGGCGAAGGCAGCCTCCGCTCCCGCGATGGCGGAGGCGATTATCGAGGCGGGAATGAGGGAGGGCGAAAAGGAAAATTCGGCCGCGCGCCGCGCGATGCCGCGTTCGCTATGGTAGAGATAGGGAAGATAGCAGCGCTGACCTTCGTCCCGGCGCACCTGATCGCTTTCGCCGAGTCCGTCCAGGGTGAACACGATCTTCTCGGGACCGCATTGCAACAGGGCCTGCGCGCGCTGCATCAGTTCTTCACGCCCCAGGAAAACATGGCCTTCTTCGACGGACTTGGCGAGGGCATGGACCAGACCGGCCTTGATGCGCTCGTAGGAATCCATCGCGAAGCCCAGCTTGCGGGCCACGTCATCGGCCTTAAGGAAGCCCACGCCCCACACGTCATCCGCCAGGCGGTAGGGGTTGGCGCGCAGCACGGCCACGGCCTGCTCCCCGTATTCCCGGAAGATGCGATCACTCATGTTGGCGCTCAGGTTATGCGCCTGCAGGAAATAGACAACCTCGCGCATGGCCTGGTTGTCGTGCCAGCTTGCCAGAAGGGCGCGTTTGGATTTGACGCTGAGCCGTGGTACTTCACCCAGGCGTTCTGGATGGTTATCCAGCACCGTGAAGGTTTCCAGGCCGAATTCGGCGACTACGCGTTTGGCCGTTCCCGGCCCTACGCCTGCGAGTGCGCCTCCGCCCAGGTAGCGTTCCATGGCTTCCAGGCTATCGGGCGCGCGCAGCTTGTGCCCCGTGGCCTTGAATTGCTCGCCGAACACGTCGTGCCGGGACCAGTCGCCTTCCAGATCCAATAGCTCTCCGGGGCTCAGCTTGGGGAAGCGGCCGACGGCGGTGAATTGTTTTTTGGAATCCGGATCCGTCATGCGGAGCACGGAATAGCCGTTGTCCGGATTATGGAAGGTGACCGATTTGACTATGGCTTTTTGGATCATGTCGGAAAGGGCACAAAACGAGAAAAGGGCTGGGAAGCCCTTTTCCTACGTCCGGTAAATTAGCAACCATGGGACTCATCGTCCGCGCGGGCCTCACGCCCGCTACGATTACACCAGCTTCTTTTTGTGACGGTTCAGACGGCGGCGCTTCTTGCGCTTATGGGTCGCCATCTTCTTCCGCTTACGCTTTTTACCGCAAGGCATCTGCTTCCTTCTCCGGGTTTCCGCCCTGCCGCAATGGATGATTTTCCAAGGGGTTAAGCCGTTTCCGGGTCAAATAAAACTGGGCCTAAAACTTTACAATAAAATGGGTTTCTGTCAATGCCTGAGAGGCTTCCAGGCGATCTTTGTCCTACCCATCCCGGCTCAGACTCTAAAAATGCGCCCAAGCTATGGCTCCGGTCCTAAGGGATATTGGATCCGCCGATCCGTTCCCGGTCGGAACCAGAATGGGAGCCCATCCGATACGCGCGGATTCGAGCTGCTTGCTATTGTATCGGTCCGCCGCGATTAGGCCTTCAAAAAGGCTATAAATGGCGCCTCCCACGTATATCAGGGTTCCGAGGGGCATGAGTCCTTCCCTTTTGCTCTCCTTGCATACATAGTCGCCTCCCTCCCTGCAATCGCGGGTTCGCCAACTCGCGGCCAACCCGACTCCGAACAGGCCCGCGCCCAGGCTGCGTACAGCAATGCCGGCCAGGCCCGATCCCGTTGAACCGGCGTAGAATTGTCCCGCGGAAGGCCCAATCAACAAGCCGCAGAAAAACAGGGGCAACACCAATCCTGCAGTGGGATTATTCGAATTCACGGCGAGCGTGACGGAGAGCGTAAGGGGGAGGACGGTTCCTAATAAGGGGTATGCTAGAGCGGCTAAAGTTGATTTTTGCCCACTGCCATGTTCATCGGCCGGGGGATTCGCCAGTGTATCCGCCGTGGACCTCTGCAGGGGGTTAATGCCGGCGTGACTGACGCTCGGAGCGAGGAGGGCGGCAAGCGCGCAGAGCAGGATCAAAAAGGCTTTAGGCATGCGGATTGGACGAACGGTTAAGCGGGAATTGTGCCTTGGGTAAATTGGGCTTACGTGGCTTGCAGGGCGCGCAAAAGCCGCTGGGCGAAGTCGCCCAGGGAAGGATCGCGAGCGCCCATGGAGACCACCCAGTCCCCGGGCCTGGCCGCGGCCGCCACGGCGGCGATGACCTCGTCCTTGCCGGGATAGAAGTTCCCGAAGCCCGTGCCCGGCTTGGCCGCATTGGCGGCGTCGATCAAATCCTTGGAAGAGATGCTTTTGTCGGCGGTGCCTCCGGCATAGTAGATCTCAGGCATGAAGATCCTGTCGGTAGCGTCCAGCGCTTCCACCATGCCCTGCACCAGTTCCCGGCCCATCAATTTCATGGGCGCGAAACCGTGCGGATGGAAGATGGCGAGCACGCGGCGCAGGTCGCCGGATTCCCTGGCCTTGACGGTTTCCAGGCAGGCCTTCACCTTGGCGGGATTATGCGCGAAGTCGTCCACCACGGTGACGCCGCGCGCGTCTCCCACGTGCACATGCCGGCGCTCCACGCCGCGGTAGGCGGCCAATCCGCGCGCGCAGGCTTCCATGGGGATGCCCAGCTCCCGCCCGATGGTGATGGCCGCCATGGCGTTCGCCACATTGTGCCGGCCCGGGACGTTGAGATGGAAGCGGGTTCCCGCCAAGATGAAATCGCTTTCCCAATCGCCCAAACGCAAGGATAGGGCGGCGGCGCCGGGAATGGAGTCGGGTTGGAAAAGCGTATCGCCCGGCCGCGCCAAGGCGGCGCAATGGACGTCGTTGCCGTTAAGGATCACGCGGCGCGCGGTTTGATCGCGGAAGCGCTCGAAGAGCGGGATCAATTCCCCGACCTCTTTGTGATCCTTCTCCACGTTGAGGATGACGCCCAGTTCGGGAGCGTATTTGATCAGGCTGCCGTCGGATTCATCGGCTTCGATGAGCAGCCATTCGCCCGCGCCGGCCTTGGCGTTGCCCAGCAGGCCTTCGTCGAGCAGGGAGTTTAGGTTCGCGCCGGTGATCAGGGATGGCTGCAGCCCGCCCGCTTCCAAGACATGGTAGGCCATGCCCGTGACGGTGGATTTCCCCGAGGTCCCCGAGATGGCGATGGTTTTGCGCTGGCGCGCCAGTTCCGCCAGCAAATCGGAGCGATGGATCACGGGAAGGCCGAGCGCGTCGGCCCGTTGCACTTCGGGATTCTGGGCTTCGATGGCGGTGGAGACCACCAGGCATGAACAGCCTTGCAATCCCGCCCCGTCCTGGGGAACCAGGCGGATGCCGATGCGTTCGAAGTAGGTCCGCTTTTCCGCCTCGCCGCCGCGATCGAGGCTGCGATCCGATCCGGATACCTTGGTTCCCTGGAACGCCAGGTACTGCGCCAAAGCGCTCATGCCGGTGCCGGCTATGCCGGAAAAGAACGGGCGGTCGAGATTCAAGGCGTAGCCTTAAACCCCGTCATTGTTGGAAGAATGGCCTTCGTCCTCGGACTCGGGGTTGTCCAGGATATCCTCGATCTCGCTGAGGATGAGGTTGTCGTCCCAGATCGACTCTCCCTTATTCAGGGCGGAGCGTTGCTTGAGGCAGCTTTTGGCCACCATTATGGCCTCGCGTACCTCTTCGCTTTGCTCGTTGGCTTCCAGGTTCTTGATGATGTCCGGCAATCGGGAGATGGGGGCCACGGCGCCCAAAGCGACCACGGACTCGTAGCGGATATCCGTGCTGGGTGATTTGGAAAGCTGCATGAGGCGCTCTTCGGCGGCATGCAATTCCAGGCCCGCGGCGGAATGCACCGCTTCCAGCAATACGGGTTCGCTGGATGAATAGAGTTCCTCCAGGATCAGCCTTTCGAAGACGGCATCTTTGATGAGGCCCATGGCGTACAGCGCGCTGACTTTCACGTAAGGGTTGGGGGCCTGATGGTAGAAGCGCATCACGATTTGGCGGACTTCCGGTTGGAAGGCGAGATAACCCAGCGCTTCCAGCGCGCGGCGCCGCACTTCCATGCTTTCCATGAGCGCGTCCACCTTCGCGAGCAGGAAGTCCCGCACCGTCAGGTAGAATTCGCGCGTTACCGAAGCGTAGCCGGTGGGGAATCCCGGCGGTAATTGATCCTCGAACTCAAGCCCGTCCTGGATCACCGCGCCCAGGCAGCTATTGGCCATGGCCCGGATCTCCTCTTCCTGATAATCGTGGGCCATCTTGAAGATTTCTTGGAAGAGGCTTTCGTCGGAAACGTAATTGCTCGCCGCTTGCAAAGCGGACAACATGATTTCCGGATCCGAGGAGTGGAGATAGCCCTTAAGCAGCTTGGTGACATCCACACCGTCGAAGTCGCGATTTCCGATATCCTCAATGCGTTTAAGGATTTGGAGCTTTTCGTCCAGGGGTGAGGCATTTTCCATAATACTGAATTTAGGAAAATATCCCGGGGGGATAAACGCCTTCGGCATTGGCTTTTTACGCCAAATTTGTTTATTACCACACGTCGCCTTCATTTGGAGTGGTTTGATGCCGGATTTCCCCAACTTGCCGCTCCCGGGCTTTCCGTTCCGCATGGTGGCCGCTTTCCTGTTGGTTAGCTTTCCCGCCCTCCTCAGCGCCGGGGAAGCCAGGCTCCCGGAAGCGGCCGCGCGCCCGTCCCAGGCCCAAGTCCCGGAAAGCCCCGCGAGCGGGCCTGCCCAGGCCAGCGAGGCCGGCGAAGCGCTGCGCAAGTCCATCGCCTATCACCGGGACGCGAAGGATCTGGCGCTCAAGTTCCAGGCTTCCGTTTACAATGCCGCGTTGGACAAGCAGGATCGCTACCAGGGCAGACTGCTCTTGAAGGGCGCGGCGCGGTTCCGCTTGGAAATCCCGGGAGGCACCTACGTCTGCGACGGCGAATCGTACTGGGAATACCATGCGCAGAACCATCAGGTGATCCTGAAAAAGGCCAAGGACATGGAAGACAAGCCGCTTCCGGGAGAGGTATTGTTGCGCTTCCTGGATTCCGAGCCCCTTTCCATCGGGCGGGCCGTGGACGGAGGCAAGGGATTCCTGGAACTGCGCCTGGATCCGTCCCGGGCCATGAAGAATCTCGATAGCCTGTCCGTGCTGCTCGACCAGAAGGATTATTCGGTGCATCGCATTTCCAGCCGGGACGTTTCCGGCAATGAAGCCGAATATACGGTGGCGTCCATCAAGCGCAATACCGGCTTGAAGGACAAGGAATTCATCTTCTCCGTGCCCAAGGGCGCGGAAGTGGTGGATATGCGGGAATGACGGGATGCCGCCAATTCCAGGACGATCTTTTCTTCGGTTTCACTTTTGCATTTTAATTTTTGCACTTTGCACTTTGAACTCTAACCCCTAGACCACAGGGAGCCCTCCCCATGCCAGCTGACAGTTCATTCGACATCGTATGCAAAACCGATCCGGAGGAACTCCGCAACGCGGTGCAGGCCACCCAAAAGGAGTTGGGCATCCGTTTCGATTTCAAAGGCAGCAAAGCCTCGCTCGAGCTGGAGCCCAAGACCAGCGTGGTCACCCTGGTGGCCGACGATGAATTCAAGCTGGGGCAATTGCGCGACATGTTCGAAGGCCGCTTGATCAAGCGGGGATTGAGCCCCAAGACGGTGAAATACTCCACTCCCCAGCCCGGCGGCAAGATGACGGTGAGCCAGACCGCCAAGTTCCAATCCGGCATTGAGCAGGAAGACGCGAAAAAAATCGTGAAACTGATCAAAGACCTGAAGCTCAAGGTGCAGGTATCCATCCAAGGGGAACAGTTGCGCGTGAGCGGCAAGAGCAAGGATGATTTGCAAGACGCCATGTCCGCCGTGCGCAAAGCCGATCTGGATTTCGACTGTCAATTCGTGAATTACCGGTAACCGCTTGCGCACCCCACAGTTCTCCCTGACCCGGCGCGTCGTCGCCTGCTTAAGCCTCAGCGCCGTCCTGGCATCGTTGGCATCGGCCCAGAGCGATCCTCTGATATCCAAGACCATTTCCGCCATCATCGCCGACGAGGCCGGGTTCTGGACCTTCGCGGGGGACGGCCTTCAATACAGCCGCATCGATCCTTTCCCCTCCGTGCTCGATATCCGCAACGGAAAGCTGCCTTACAAGGGCGGCATCCGCGGCGGCCTGGGGCGGAGTTCCAGCATGCTGGCGTTCTACGATTATCCCCAAAGTGATACGGTCACCGTGGGCGGCATCACGGCCCTGGATCGGAACGGCAAATCCTATCAGGATACGCTCGCTTTCTACCGTCCCACCGGGAAGAACTCCGCCGTGACCGCGGGCGTGGAATTCTCCGCCCTGGCCATGTGGCACGACACCTTGATCGTGGGCGCGGGCAACGGCGGCTTCGCTGTCACTGCACTGAAAGCGCAAGGCCAGGCCGCGCTCGCCGCCGATTCGCTTGTCTTCCTGGCTTTGCCGGAGGACCGGGATACCGCCGTCGCTACAATCCGTTGCGCGCTCAACTCCAAGTCCAAATGCCCCGTGGCCGACATCGCCACCCTGGCGGAAAAGGTCGGTGCTCCCGATTCCGTGGCCGTGCTGGCCGTGGATTCGGACGAGGAAGGGGTCTGGCTCCTTATCGGTTCGCAGACCGGATTGCGCCGGGGACTCCTGTCCGGCAACGTTTTCCCGAAGGTGGCCTTGCCCGCGAAAAAACCGGACGGCCCCATACGCATCGAGAGCATCCATGTCGATACTGGCCGGAACCTGCTCTGGGTGTTCTCCGGATCGGAGTATTTCTTCAGCGGCGATCATGGGCGCACCTTCCATAAGGTGCCTCCCGTTCCGGGCGGCACGGGCGCCAGCGCGCCCGATTCGCTGACCGGATTCAAGACCGCGCCCCAAGCGGTCAACGTCGACGATACCACCTTGGTGAACTTCAACCTGGACGGCCATCCCGGACTCGTCCTTTTCAAAAGGGACAGCGTTTCGGTGAACAAAGGGACGGGCGATTTCGCGGATCTGGTTATGGACAATTCCGACGGCCTTCCCATCCAAAGCGGCCAGGGAGGCCTTACGCAATTGGCCGTGGTGCGCAAAGGCGCGGAAACGGTTGTCGTAGCCGGAACCACTTCCAAGGGGCTGCTGCTGAGGAAAACAGGCGGTTCCAACTCCGGAATCTGGATCGAAGTGAACAGCCTGAAGGAACTGAAGGGCGGTTTGCAGGAAATCATCACCTATCCCACCCTGTTTTCAGGAACCGCGCCGGACGGCGGTCCGGAGTACGTGAACCTGGGCTACCGCCTCAGGAAGGACGGTAACATTACGATTACCGTGTACAACTATGCGATGGAGAAGGTGAAGACCATAGTGAAAGGGGCGCACCGCAAGGGCGGAGGCAACCGCAGCGAGGTCGCCGAAATAGATCGTTGGGACGGCAAGGATTCCAGCGGTCGCTACGTTTCCGTGGGCACCTATTACATCCTGGTCGAATCGGACAAGGGCGAAAAAGGCTGGGGCAAAGCCATCGCCGTGCATGGGAGAGGCCAATGATGCGTCTCCTGGCGGCGGTAGCGGGTTTGTTGATGGGCGGTTCGGCGCTGTCGGCATGGGCCACGGACGCGGAAGTGCTGGGCGGCCATGAAGGCTGGCTGGATCGCATGGGCGGCGGCATCCGCGAGCTGGGCATGGGCAATACCGGAACGGCCTCCGAAGAGGCCATGCCCGCGGCGTATTGGAATCCGGCCATCCTGGCCTTTTCCCGGCAAACCCAGGTTGGCGTGGGAGCGGATATCCGCACCCTGTCCCGCAACGGCGGTTATGCGGGCATGCAGGGGCGGTTGGCCGCGAACCTGGGCGCGGGCGTGGGCGTCCTGAACCGTGGGGATTTCGATGTGCCCGCCTATGATCGGGACGAAAAGCCGCTGGAAGGCGAGATCGCGCGTCCGCAATCCATCGGGAGCTACCTGGGCCTGGGCGTGAAGACCTCGCGCAGCAATAGTTTCGGCGCGGCCTTGCAATGGTATTCCTACAACCCCGATTTGGGCGGCGGCACCGGCAACGTGAACGTGATCGGCATCTTCAATCTGGGCTGGTACAAGCGCTGGAATAACACGCTCAAGACCGGCGTTGCCATCCGCAACCTGGGTATCAACAAGGACCTTTCCGCCGATTTCGATCAAACCACCCTCACGGGGGATGACGCCCAGGGCTTCGAACGCACGTCCACGGATTTCATGCCCAAGACCCTGGTGGCCGCGGTGTTCTATACCGCCGAAATCAAACGGCGCATCGTGGATTTCTCCGCCGAGGCGCTGGATTACCAATTGAAAAGGGAGCTGTTCGTCATCGACGCCAATTTCCATGTCCAGGCTTTGCGGCTGGGCGCGGATTGGCATGTCACCGATCAATTGAACGTGCGCGCGGGCATGGATCAGGGCAATCTCAGCGCCGGACTCGGCTACGGCCTGCCTTGGGGCAAGCATAGGCTGCTCTTCGACTATGCCGTGGTGGCGGAACGGGGTTTCCTGACCATCAACCCGTTCGCGGTCGGGTTCCGGTTCACCCTGTGAGCGAATCTTTTTAGTTTATCCCCTATGCCTCCCTTACTCCCCGCGCGCAAGCGATCGGCCCCGGCTCGGATCCACCGCTCCCCCCGGTACGCCCGGTGCCTAATTACCGGGCTTCTGGCCCTATGCGCTTCCGCCCATGCCCTGGAGCTCAATCGGGAATTCGGCGAGGCCAGTTTCAAGTTCCTGAAACTTCCCCTGTCCCCGCGCGTGGTCGGGTTGGGCGGGGCCGGCGTGGCACTGGCCGATGGGGCGGGGGAGATCGATCTCAATCCCGCCGCGGCCGCTTCCGATTCCGGAGCCCTGGTGGTCGGCAAGGGCTATCCATTCGCTGAATTCCAGGCCAGTTCCAGCCATATCACCTGGTCCATACCCGCCTACGGCTACCGCATCCTGGTCAACGCGCGCTACCTGGGCTTCGACAATATCCCGGGTTGGAGCGACCAGAACCGTTCCACCTCCGACTACAGCGCACATACGCTCAAGGCCCAGGTCGGGGCGGCGGGTTTGTTCCATCGCCTTTCCTGGGGCGCCACCCTGGGGTATGCCGGCAACAGCATCGCCAGCGCGAATTATTCTTCCGCCATGATCAGTGCGGGCGCGCGCTATCCCATCCTCCCGGGTTTGGTTGCCGGCGCCAGCGCCGTGAACGCGGATTTCTGGGATACCAAGGCCAAGGACGCGGAAAACCGGGATCCTTTTCCGCCCACGACCTTGCAAGCCGGATTGGCTTATTCCCATGCTTTGGGCAAGAGTTTCACGGCGGGGGTTGAAGCCGATGCGCGCACCCGCAACGATGAGGAAATGGTTTGGCCCATGGGTCTGGAAGTGAACTGGCGGCAGGCCATATCCGCGCGCGCCGGATTTCCGCTGGGCGAGCAGGAGCCCGGATTGGCCTTTGGGCTGGGGCTGCGCTGGTCCATGTTCCAATTCCAATACGCCTTCCAGGGCCACGAAACCCTGAGCCCGGCGCATTATTGGTCTTTGGACATCCGATATTAGGCGTTTCGCTTCGGAGTTGCGGGGCAACTCCACGCTCACCGCGACAGTAGACCAGGCGTTTCGCTTCGGAGTTGCGGGGCAACTAAACGCTCACCGGCTAAAGTACTCCCGCCAGGATCGCGAGCATCCCCGCCAGCATCGTCCACTTCAGCCGCTTTTGCACGCCGTGCCAATCCGTGACCGGACGCTTGAGCGCGACCAGGATGATCGCCAGCAGCGGTAAGGGGCCGAAGGCGGCGAGGATAGGGTAGCCTGCGTGGTAACCCAGGCGCAGCCAAGGCAGCGGTAGCAGCAGCAGCACCAGGACGCAGGCGGCCGCGGTCACGCCTTTGGCGGCGCCCTCCCCGAAACGGATGGGCAAGGTGAGGTATCCGCTGGCCCGGTCGCCGGCCACGTCTTCCGCGTCCTTGGCCACTTCCCGCGCCAAGGTGGTCAGGAAGGCAAACAGCACCGGAATGGCGGTAAAATCCGGGAAACGGCCCAGTTCCGGCAAATAGATGGCGAGGGCGCACAATACCGCCACCGCCATGTTACCCCAAAGCGGCAAGGTCTTGAGTTTTAGATTGTACAGGCATAGCAGCAAGACCATGCCCGCGGTCAAGGACCCTTCGGGCCCACCCAAGGCGGATGCGAGCAGGATTGCCGCCAGATAAAGGGCCAGGGCCGCCCCCCGCGCTATCCCGGGCGCGATCCGGCCGGAAGGCAGGGGTCGATCGGGCCGATTGATGCGATCGACCTGTAAATCCAGCACATCGTTTTGCATATTGCCGGCAGCGGCCAGGACGGCCATGGCGACCGAGCCCAGGACGGCGGCCTTAAAGGCGAAAGGGCCGGGCAAGCAGGCGTGCCCCAGCCAGACACCCACGCCCGCCGTAACGGCGTTGGGCAACCGCGCCAGCTTGATCCAGTCCATCGCCTTGGCGAACAATGGCCCACCGGATAATGGCACGCTGGTCGATGGCATGCGGATAATGGTAGCTATCGGGATTCGCGGAGCCAACCGCGGGAACCGGGGGGCCGCTAGTCCCGGTAACCGGCGGACAAAATGGGCCCCGGCGAACATTTAATTAACTTAAGGCGCAACTCCGACTATGATTGACGTACGCAACCTCAGCCTTTCCTTCGGCGATAGATACCTGTTCAAGGACCTTTCCTTCCAATTGGGAGACAAGGAGAAGATCTGCCTGGCCGGTCCCAACGGATCCGGCAAGACCACCTTGCTTAAGGTCCTATGCGGCGAACAGCAGACCGATGCGGGCCAGATCATCCGTTCCAATTCGGTCAAGATCGGTTACCTCCGCCAGCATCTGGGGGAGGACAAGGGCGCCACGGTTTACGAGGCGGCCTTGCAAGCGTTCAGCGAGGCTCTGGATTTCGCCAAGGAATTGGACGGGCTGCACGCCATCCTGGGCGAGCGCGAAGCCACGGAAGCGGAACTCAACCGAATGGATTTCCTCCAGGACGAGCTGATCCGGAGCAACTATTATACGGCCGAGAGCGAAACCCGCACCGTGCTGGCCGGTCTCGGCTTCAGCAACGAGGAGCAGGACAAGCCGCTGGGGGCCATGTCCGGCGGATGGCGCATGCGAGTGGCCTTGGCCAAGGTCCTGCTGTCCCAGCCCACCACTTTGTTCCTGGATGAGCCCACCAACCATCTGGATCTGGAATCGATCGTGTGGCTGGAAAGCTATATCCGCGATTATTCCGGCAGCCTGGTGCTCATCTCCCATGATCGCGCCTTCGTGGATCGCACCTGCGATCGCATCCTGGAGATCACCAACAGCCAATTGACCTATTATCCCGTTCCGTACACGCGCTACGAGGAAGAGAAGGCGCTGCGCATGGAGCAGCTGCTCAAGGCGCACAAGAAACAGACCGACGAGATCGCCAGCCTGGAACGGTTCGTGGAGCGCTTCAAGGCCAAGGCCAGCAAGGCCACCCAGGCCCAGAGCAAGCAAAAGCAGATCGACAAGATCGAGCGCATCGTGATTCCCGGCGGCGTGTCCACCATCCGCCTCAAGTTCCCGGAAGCGCCGCCCTCGGGCCAATGGGTGTTCGAGGCGGAAGACGTGGACAAGGCCTACGGCGATCAGGAGATCTTCCGCAACGGCAAGTTCGGCATCCAGCGGGGCGATCATGCCGTGCTGGTGGGTCCCAACGGCGCCGGCAAGACCACCTTGCTCAAGGTGCTGCAAGGCATCGAGAAGCCCACCCGCGGCAAGGTGACCATCGGCGCCAATGTCGTGGTCGGATATTTCGCCCAGTACGAAGAGCCCACGCCCGCGGAAGCGGCCATGGATCTCATCACCTATCTGGAATTCTCGCTTCCCAAGATCCCGACGCAGCAATTGCGCTCGGTTCTGGGCGCCATGCTGTTCAGCGACGACGACGCTTTCAAGAAGTTCGGCATCCTCTCCGGCGGCGAACGTGCCCGCGTGCGCATGTGCCGCCTTTTGCTCCAGAACTGCAACGTACTGATCCTGGATGAGCCCACCAACCATCTGGACATGGATTCCAAGCAATTGCTCATGCGCGCCATCGACGCCTTCACGGGCACGGTCCTGTTCGTATCGCATGATCGTTATTTCGTCGAGAACATCGCCACGCGCGTCATCCTGGTCAAGAACGGCAAGGTCACGGACTATCCCGGCGACTACCATTATTACCTGGACAAGCTGCAAAGCGACGATCGCTACGCCAGCGAGGCGAAGGCCGAAGCCAAAGCGGAAGCCAAAGGCGGGAGCGGTGGAGGCGGTGGAAAAAGCGGCAAGTCCGCCGGCGGCCAGTCCAATGCGAAGTCGGAAACCAAACTCGGCCTCTCCAAGCTTTCTAACGCCAACGTGGCCCCAACCCCGGCGAAGCCCGCGGCCGTAGCCGCGGCGAGCATCGCCCCTGGAGCCAACGACGCCGCGGCATCCAGCGCCAAACCCGCCAATGCTTCCGCGCCCATGGACTACGAGGCCAAGAAGGAAGCCGAGAAGCAGAAACGCAAAGCGGAAAAGCGCTGGGGGGAAATCGAAGCCGCCATTTCCGGCCTCGATCAGAAAGTCTCCACCCTGGACGCGGAACTGTGCCTGCCGGACACCTATGCGGATCCGGTATTGTCCACCCGTCTGGCCAAGGAAAAGCGCGAAGCCGAGGAAACGCTGGCGGGATTGTACCAAGAGCTCGAACAACTGGAAGCCGACGGCTATGGAGGGTGACCTGGAAGCGACCCCGCTCCCCATTCCCCCCCTCCTGGGCACGCTGGTGGAAGTCCAGCGCCGCACGGCCACCGTTTCCGGGGACGACGGCATCGACTACCAATGCCAATACAGCCCCACCATCGACCTTTCCGGATTCTCCAATTTCGCCGTAGGCGATCGCGTCACCTTCATCCAGGCGGGCACCCAGCAGGAATCCATGATCACGGGCATCCTGCCGCGCACCAGCAAGATTTCCCGCCCCGGCCCCAAGGACCGGCTGGCCCAGGAGCTGATCCTGGCCGCCAACGTGGATGCCCTGGTGGTAGTGACCACGCCGCAAAAACCGGACTTCAATCCCCGCCTGGTGGATCGCTACCTGGCCTTGGCCGAGATCTTCAATATCGGCGCCATCATCTGCATGAACAAGTCGGATTTGGAGCCATCCCTGCCCGCCGAGCTGGAGTACCTGCGCACCGTGGGTTATCCGGTGGTGGCCGTATCCGCCAAGCACGGCCAGGGCATGGATGATTTGCGCGCGGCCCTGGTAGGCCTGAAAGTGGTGCTGAGCGGGCCCTCGGGCGTGGGCAAGTCGTCCCTTATCCGCAAGCTGATCCCGGATTCCGATCCGGGCGTGGGCGATGTGCGCAAGGGCGACGGCAAAGGCCGGCATACCACCACCTGGTCCAATCTCTACCGCGCCGGCGGCATCTGCATCATCGATACCCCCGGCATCCGCGAACTTGGCATCCGGGGCGTGCCCAAGAAGGAATTGGCGGAATACTGGCGCGACTTCAAGCCCTTTCTGCAACATTGCCGTTTTCGCGACTGCGCGCATAAGAACGAACCCGGTTGCGCCATCCGCGAAGCCGTGGCTTCCGGATCGCTGCCGGACTTCCGCTACCAGTCCTTCCTGCGCATCCAGGAGTCGATGGAGGAGTAACCTCGGCGATACCTATGCTTTCCGCGCTTTTCCTCATCAAGCTCTCCGCCGTCCTTACCGTGCTGTACGCGGGCCTCAATGTCCATCAGCTCACCGGTTCCTACGCGCAAATGCTGGGGAAGATCGACCGGTTCCGCGCCGTGCTGGCGCAGGCCGAAGGCACGGCGGGATTGATCCGCCTCAACCTGTTTTTTTACGTGGCAGTGCCCGGCGCGTATCTCGCCGTGCTGCGGGTTTCCGGAATTGAACCCTTGATGCTGGGGGGGCTGACGCTAAAATTCGCCTGCACGGCGTTCCTGGACATACGGGCGGAGCGGCGCATCGTGGCGGGCGGGGGCTATTCGTCCCGGCAGCATATGCTCAGCCGCTGCGACAATGCGCTCAACCTCGCCGTCGCCGTACTTGTCCTGTATGCGCTGCTGAAGCCTGCCGGATAAGTTCACGAATCAGCCTGCCGGATACTGTCACGAACTAGCCTGACGGCTAGGTCACGAATTCATCGGAGAAGGTCGGCTGCCCGTTGAGCTCGCCGCCCCGGGTCTTATAGCGCTTGGCGCTCTCCGCGAACAGCTTGGCGAATTTGAAGCGATCGTATTTCTTCAGCATGCCCAGCCCCACGTCGAAAATGCGATCGAAATACTGGTTGCCAAGCTTCAATTCACGCAAGGACGTCATGATGATGTCCATGGCGTCGGCCGCGGCCACGATCTGGCCTTCCAGATCCTCCTTGGCGCTCAAGGCGGCGCGCACGTATTGCTGCTTCAGCTTGTCCGGCAGCTCCTTGAATATCTCGTTCTCGATAAGCTCGGGCACGATTTCCTTCAGCAATTGGCCGAGCTTGCCGCCTTTGAAGCGATGCTTGATGGGATGCGGGATATCGGAGAGGATGGTCTCCTCGAAATCGTGGAACAGGGCTTTGCGCAGCAACGCCTCGCGGTTGACCTTCAGATCGTCGTCGTAATCGGCGATCATAAGGGCCATGATGGCGACATTGTAGGAGTGGGAAGCCACGCTCTCGATTTCGATCATGGGCAAGGTGCCGAAGCGCTTGATGGAGCTCATGGTCTTGAGCCGTTCGAAAAACCCGAAAAGGCGGTCGGTGACCTGGTCGGTCTCTTGCATGCTGGCTCCTCACTGGCTCGCTGTCAAAAGCCTGCGGCTGTCCTGCTTCAAGATAGAAACGATCCCGGGGGCGGGGGGAACGAGGGTAATCGCCATCGCCATAAAGGCGTGGCGGCGCTCAACCTGTCGGCTACCCTTTCAGGATGGTTTCGATTTCCGGGGCTTTCTGGTCGCAGACGAAGAGGATTTCCTTGATGCGGAAATTGCGCCACATGGAAGCGTAGCGCATGGCCCATTCTTCCTGGATTTTGGAACGGTTGTAATCGCCGTGTTCGCCGCGGTACCAGATCTCGTTGTTGATTTCCTTGATCTGGTCGGCCATCTCTGAAGGCAGGTGGATGGAGCCCCGATGTTGGATCAATTGCTTGGTCGCGTCGACGATGGTATTGCCTACGCGGCGGTTCTTGGCCGCTATGGTTTTGATCTCCTCCCGGTGGCGGGAGACGAATTCCAGAAGGTGGGCGCAGATATTGTTCAACTGGCCGGCCTTGTACAATCCCTCGATGATTTTCTGCTCTTCTTCCATGCTGCCTGTCCGTCAGTCAATGTCCCTTAAACTCTCGGCAAAATCAAGTAGCGAAACAAATTCCTTTATATTCCTGCGGTTGTCAACCTGGCCCGTAAGGGCTATCACGGCGGATTCCGGTCTCAGCCAAACGCCCTGCGCTCCCGCATTGATGCCTGCCTGAGCGTCGGATTCGTTGTCCCCCACCATGAAACTCAATTCCATATCGAGTCCGTATTTCTCCGTAAGGTAACGCAACATGCCCGGTTTCGGTTTGCGGCATTCGCATTCCATGGCGTAGGTTTCGACCTTCCCTTCGGGGTGATGGGGGCAGAAGACGAATTCCTCCACGCGGATTCCCATTCCGGTAAACAAGGCGGCGACTTTGGCATGCAAGTCCTCCACATCCTGGTAGGAAAACAGCCCTCGCGCCACACCGCTTTGATTGCTGACGACGAATAGGCGATACCCCAGCTCCTGGAGCAATTTTAAAGCCTCGCCCACCCCGGGAAGCAGCTCAAAATCCTCAAAATCGATGAGATAATGGGTATTTTTGTTTATGGTTCCATCCCGAT
>JBDSWM010000300.1:0-2668 GCA_039926685.1 Fibrobacteria bacterium
AGTGCCCGGGAAGAATATTACTATAGGACTTGGGCACAATCCGTTGGTATTTGTCAGGCTTTGGCAGTCCATCAACGCGCACTTTCCAGGTTTTCGCGCCTTTTTAAATTAAACTGTCCATTTACCAAGACCAAGCAAAGGAAGTTCCAATTCCCAAACCCGGGAAGCTGTTGGAAAAAACGCGGATGGATATCGAAATCGATTTCGAAACCGAATTGAAAAACCTGGGTCTCAAGCCCACCAACTGGCCCCTGACCTTGGAAGCCATCAAAGCCAAATTGGCGCCCGCGGAATGGGAAAAATTCTCCCGCCTGCACAAGAATTTCATCGGCTATAAGAGCGAAAGCACCTTGGCGCGATTTTACGGCTTCGTTTTTTCCCATGCATTGCAACTCGACATCAACGGCTACCGGTATGGGCGTTTGCATGCCATCTTGCGGGATCTGCTGCCGGAGATCAGCCCGGGCGAGGCGATTCTCGATGTCGGCGCCGGGGCCGGCCTCATCGCCGCCTTGATCCGGAAACTGCGCTCGCCCCGAGCCTTGGTGCTCCAGGATCCTTGCGCGGAGGTACGCGATGAATTGAAGGCGCAAGGGTTCACCGTGCTGCCGCATCCCGCGCCTGCGCCCACGCTTGAACATGCATCCCGGGATACAGGCCCTTTCGATTTGATCCTCTGCGCGGACAGCTTGGGAGAGATCAACTCCGACGATGACGGCCTGCTGGCACAGCCCGATTCGGTGGGCTCTGAGGACTTGCCGCAACACTTGGAAGAGCGTTACGGATTCGCGCAAAAACTGAAGCCTTGGAAAGAATATTTGGCCCCTCGCGGTCGAGTCATGTTATGGGAGCCATTCGCATACCAAAATGCTATGGAGGGCCTGGCCGCGTTATTACGCGAAGATGGCTGGGATAGCCGCGTGGTTTCGCGCGCACCAATGCGAAACTATCTGGAATTGCGTCTTCGCTCGCTTTAGCGTCCGATGAAACCCATTTTCCTATATTTATGCCCAATCCAAAACCACCCTACAGGAGAATCCCCTCATGGCAGTATTAGTCAATAAACAAGCGCCCGACTTCAAAGCCGATGCCGCCACCGGTCCCAACGAAGCCAAGCCCATCACCTTGTCCCAATTCAAGGACAAGAAATACGTCATCCTGTTCTTCTATCCCCTCGACTTCACCTTCGTCTGCCCCACGGAAATCCATGCTTTCCAGGACGCCCTGGGCGAATTCGAATCCCGTAATGCGCAGGTTATCGGCGTGTCTGTGGATTCCGTCAACAGCCATCAGGCTTGGCTGCGCACCCCCAAGAACGACGGCGGCATCCAGGGCGTCACCTACCCTATCGTCGCGGACTTGACCAAGTCCATTTCCCGGGCCTATGACGTGTTGGACGAAGACGTGGGCATCACCTACCGCGCCACCTTCATCATCAACAAGGAAGGCAAAGTCATGGCCCAGAACATCAGCCATCGCCCCATCGGCCGCAGCGTGGAAGAGGCCCTGCGCCTGCTCGACGCCGTGCAATACAACGAACAGCATGGGGAAGTCTGCCCTGTCGGCTGGACCAAGGGCAAGAAGGCCATGAAGGCGTCCAACGAGGGCGTGCGCGCTTTCTTCCAGTCCAAGTAAGGTTCGGCGCTCAATCGGCAGCGCGCAAGCCCGCCTCCGCATCGAAACCAACTGAAACAAAAACCCGCTCCGGTAACCCCGGGGCGGGTTTTTTTAACGGGTTTCTGCCGATTCGCTTGAACCCGTGGCGATGTTTCTGATGCGCTAAATACGGACGCTGTCTATGGCCGTGAGCATGATGCCCTTGCAACCGAGCTTGGACAGCGAATCCATGATTTTCTGCGATTCGCGTTTCTTGATCATGGATTTCACCGATGACCAGGCGGATTTCTCCAGGGACATGACCGTGGGCGATTCGATGCCGGGAGTAATCAGGCAAGCGGCCTTGAGCACCGCTTCCGGGGCATCGTACTCCACCAGCATATACTCCTGGGCCAGCAATTTGCCCTCGATACGGCTCTTGAGCGTCAGAACCTCTTCCTGGCCTTCGCGGCCGGGATGCGCGTATAGCGCCGCGCGGGATTGGAACAAGGGCTCCCCGATGATGCGCAATCCGGCCTGCTTGAGCGTAGTTCCGGTTTCGACTATGTCCACGATGGCGTCGGCGATTCCGAGCTTGATGGAGATTTCCACCGCTCCTTCCAGCTCCACCAATTGGTTGCCGGGCAATTTTCCGCGCACGATGTTGGGGAAGGATGTCGCGATCTTGGCGCCTTTCAGATCCGCCAGGGTCTTGGCGGCATGGGCGTCCGGGACTGCTGCGCACAATTTGGAGGCGCCATAGCTCAGATCCAGCATGCAGGTGGGGTCCACGCATTTTTCCGCCACGAAATCCTTGCCGGTGATGCCCGCGTCAAGGATGCCGTTGGACACGTACAGGGGGATATCCCCGGGGCGTAGGAAATAGAACTCCACCTGGTTTTCCGAGTCCAGCGTGCTGAGCGAACGCAGGGACTTGCTTACCCGGTAGCCGCAGGCGGCGAGGATATCCATGGTGGGCTCGAATAGCTGGCCTTTGTTGGGAAGCGCGACCTTGATCATAAATGCTTATAACCCTCTTCCAGGGACACGCCCTTTTCCGCCATCATGCAGG
>JBDSWM010000301.1:0-17397 GCA_039926685.1 Fibrobacteria bacterium
TTTCTTCCCGGCTATGGGAGAGCCGAAAGCATCCCCATCGCGGGGAAATGGCGTTTCCGCGCGCCGAATCCGGTATACATTCCCGTCATCCCGAGGGCCGAAGGAGGATTATGATGAAAAGCCGGAATCAACCCGTTTCGTGGTTCATAGTATTCGCGGCTATATCCGCCCCTTTCGCCCAATGGGTACAGCCGTCCCAGCAAATCACCGCCGGAATTTATAGCCTCCTGGCCAGGGACGGGGAACTTTATGCCGGAACGGACGGCGAGGGTGCCGTCCGCTCGAGTGACCGCGGTGACACATGGGAGACATTAAGCAACGGATTCCCCAAACCAGCGGGAGTCTATTCCTTGTTTGGATTCGCAGACCGCCTTTTCGCCGGGACCTACGACGGCGTTTATTATTCGAACGACAATGGGAAGAATTGGACCCCATCGAGCCATGAAAATTGGCGAGTCCTGCACGTTGCGGCCCTGGCCGGAAATGGCAAATTCCTGTTTGCGACCTCCAATCGGGAATTCTTGTATCCATATAATGGGGGCATGCTCCGCTCAGCGGATAGCGGTTTGACATGGACCCCCGTGAACACAGGTTTTACCGCCCAAATAATGATTAATACGTTAGCCCAGCAGAATAGCGCCCTTTATGTCGGCACTGCGGGCGAAGGCGCCTTCCGCTCTACCGACAACGGGGAATCGTGGACCCCGTTTAATAAGGGTTTTTTGGAAGGCAGCGAATCCAATGCGAGATTTTTTTACTCGCAAGGCGACAATTTGTATGCCGGTACCGGTAGCGGCGTGTATATACTATCGCCCGGCAAAAACTCTTGGAAGCGTATCAGCAAGGGTTTGGAAAATCCGATGCTGATCACCTCGATTGTCGCTTACGGAAACCATCTATTTGCGGGCGCGAACATGGATTTATGGGGCGGCGTCTATCATTCGGCCGACGGCGGCGCTTCTTGGCGGCTCGTCAGTAATGCAAATGGCTCGGGACCTCTTCTTGTGACATCCTTGTCCGTGCTGGGGGATGAACTTTTCGCAAGTACCGGGGAAAGCGTTTGCGGTGAACTGGGTTGTGGCGGTTCCCTTGGCGGCATTTGGAGAGTTTCGCTACTAAAGCTACTGGGCACGACGGCGACTGGTCCGCGGGCGCCGGATACCAGGCAAACTGCCTGGCAAAAAATGGCTGTTCCAGGAGAAAAAATCGGGTTTGAGATTGTCTCGCGCTCCCTTGTAACCTTAACAGCGCATGATGCGGCGGGAAAACTTGTATCGTCCCTGATCGATCAGGAATTGATTCCAGGCAAGCACAGCGTTCCGTTCGAGCCGGCAGGCCACACCAAGGGTCCCTTTTTCATTCAATTCCGCGCGCGGGGCTTGAACGGAAATTAGTTCCCAAGGATGGCTCGCGGCCATCACTTCCGCTTCCGGGATGCCTTCTTGAAGAATTCCGGAAAAGCATCCAGAAACTCGTTCCAACCGCCCACATGCTCCTTTCCGTTGCCGTTGTTGGGAAGGCCGGAATGCACCAGGGTCATCAGGGTCTCATCCCCCTTTTTACCGAATGTCACGGTCACCATCGATTCCCGGCCGTCCGTGTACGGCGACATCCAGGTGTGCTGGATGATACCCGGCCGCGCAAATTTCGTGAATCGCCCATAATGCGGCGTGCCGTTCACGAGCCAGTAGAAAAGCCCGTCCACCTTGGCCTGCAGGATAAGCTTCTCCCCAATGTTCCATGGCGTTCCGGGAACTTCCGGATCCATCCAGGCTTTGAATACCTCGCGCGGAGAGGCGGAGATGGTCCGCTCCACTTTGATCTCCAATGTCTTTTTGTCCTTCATTTTTTCTTCTCCTTCTTCGCTTGCTTGCTTATAAAATGCCCCTCGAATCGATCGAGACGCTCCCTCCAGAACCGTTCGTATTCATGCACCCATCCCGCCACCTGCCGCAAAGGCTCAGGTCGGAAGGAAATGAATACTTCGCGGCCTTGCCTCCGGCGTTCGATGAGATTCGCCTTTTCCAACTGCTTCAAATGCTTGGTAACCGCATTCAAAGCGGTATCGAATTGCGCTGCCACGTCCAGGAAACGCGCCGGCCCGGCCGAGAGTTGCCCGATAATCGCCCGCCGGGTAGGATGGGAAATGGCGTTCAGAACGGCGGTCAATTGATCCATGGAACTTATTATACCTTATGGTGTAATGTTTGGCAAGACTGGATTCCTTTTTGGCGGGCTTCCGCGTAGTCCGCATGACGCCATCGAGAGAGATTTGGGTGAGGTCGAAAAAAATACATGCAACCGATCGATTGCGCTAGAGGGTTAGCAATTTTTACCTTTAGTCCGGAATCCCCCGTTTTGTGGACAGTCCAGGTCCGGGAAAAAAGCGTAGGGCGGGTGAGCGAAGAAAATGGGATCATTGTGGCATGGTGAGTTCCGGTGGGATTGAGATTCCGAATGTACTCGGGTACCTGGATTACCGGGTTTACCTGAAGGACTGGTACGATGAGCGCAAGCGACGCGAAAAGGGGTTCTCGTACCGGGTACTGGCGCGCGAAGTCGGGTACCGTTCCCATGCCTTTTTCAGTCTTGTGCTGCGGCGTAGGTCGAACATCTCCATGGAAATGGCGATGGGTTTCGCGGACTCCATCGGGTTCAAGGGCCGGGAACGCGAATACTTCCTTCTCCTTGTCTCTTGCAACCAGGAAGAAGTGCCTTCCAAGCGTCGAATCATGTTCCAGCGGCTGCAGAACCTCAATGGCACCCCGGCGAAGCGGTTGCGCGAGGATCAGAACGCCTTTCTGGCCTCGTGGCGGCATGCGGCCTTGCGCGAGATGCTAGGTATCGATCCGTTTCAAGGAGGCGAAGCGCAGTGGGGCGGGCGCATGGTTCCGACCGCAACGGCCCGTGAAGTCCGCGACTCCCTCGACATTCTGCTTGCGTTGGGATTGGCGCACCGGACAGCCCGGGGGATCGTGAGAACCGATCCGCGCTTGGTAACCGGTACGACATACGCGGAGTCGGCTACGCAGGGCTTCATGCGCCAGGTCCATGAGCTGGGTGGGGAGGCGTTGCAGCGTTTTCCCCGTTCCGAGCGACACCATGGCTGGGCGACGCTCTCGGTATCGGCGACCACCCTGGAAACCATGCGGGCCGAGCTACGCGCCCTGGTGCAGCGCTTCCTGACGCTTGCCGAGAATGACGTCTCCCCCGATCGCGTCATGCAACTCAATCTTGAACTCTTCCCTATGGCCTATGGACGTAAGGAATCGTGAACAAGCGGCTTGTCGTGCTCGGTGTTCTATGGGTGCTCGTTCTGACAGGTCTGCTCGCCTCTTGTAGCTCCGAGCCGACCCTGGCCGGAGGGGGCGGGTTCGGTGGCGAGACGATTTCAGGATTGGTCGTGGGCGTCTCCGGCAAAGGAGTCGTAGGCGCTTCGGTGCGACTGCGGGCTAGCGGTTCACTGGAGGAAAAGGCGCTTCGGCAAGCAGCGACGGACACCACCGGCCTTTTCCGTTTGGAGCTCCCGGGTGGGACTGGATTTCGGCTTGAAGTGGCGGGAAAAGAGGGGACAGATACGGTCCGAGCCATGGTCGACGTCGATCCCGGACAGTCGCCGGGCCGGATCCTGGCTGAGGTCCCACCTCCCCGACAAGTGCGCCTTCGGGACAGGTCGGGGAAGCCGGTGTCGGCGGTCCTGCAGGCCTACGGTCTGGGGCGCACGATTGCGACCGATGATTCGGGCAGCGCGCTCCTTTCAGGTTGGCCGTCCGCCGACCTATGGGTGCGGGCCACCTTGCTGAACGGGGATGTGCGCGATCTTTTCGTGCCATCCGCCGGCGGAGACCTCGAGGTCGAAGCGGGATGGCTGGTGGACGACTTCGAAGGCGGCCTCACACGCACCCGCCTAGGTAGTCTCATCGGGGGAGGATGGTGGTATGTCGCCTCGGTCGGCGCCGACAGCCAGACGGTTCGGGACATCGCGCTGATGCGGGACACGTTGGATTCCTACAGCGGTAGCACGAGTCTACGCGCGGGTTTTTCATTCTCCTCGTCATCCTCCGTGTACGGTCTGGTAGGCTTCCATTTCGGCCCCACGCAGGCCGATCCCGTGGATCTTTCCGGGCTCGATAGCCTTGTGTTCTGGAGCAAGGGCCATGGCACGATTCGCGTCGAATTCGTCGCCGACACGGGGGGCGGGGTGACCAGCCACGCCTTTGTCCTGGGAGTGGACTCGGCCTGGACCCGCCATTCCGTGTCAGCCACCTCTTTGGCGCCTATCGACGCCGGACGGACTTGGGCCGTGGACTCCAAACGGGTCCGCTTCCTGCAGTTCATCGTTTTCCAAACTGCGGATTTCCGCCTGGACGACTTGCGTTATTTCGGAAGCGCAAGGCCCTGATCGGGGTCTTGGACTATACACAAAACGCTTGAGCGCGGAATTTCCTCCTAAGGATTCCAGGAACCCCCTAAATTGGCAGGACACCTGCATTTCCGGGAGAAAACCTTGAAGCGATCCATCCCCCTCGCCCTTACCGTAGCCGCAATGAACGCGATGACCGCGATGACCGGAATCGCCGTAATGGCCGCCACGGCCGTCGCAGCGCCGACCATCCGCGTGCGCGCGGAGGCTCCGGGCCACGCCATCAATCCGGCCATCTACGGTATCAACGCCCTGGCCACCGGAAAAGACGCTTATCTGGCCGCGGATTCCGCCATGCTGGGGTCCGACCGCATGGGCGGCAACCGCATGACGGGCTACAATTGGGAGAACAATTATTCCAACGCCGGATCCGACTACCAACATAACAGCGACAACTGGTTGACCCAGAACCCTCTTCCCACCCCCGCAAGCAGCGGCGGATCGGTGGGAAATTTCGTGGAGCGCAACCTGGGATTGGGACGCAAGCCCATCGTGCAATTGCAGCTGGCCGGCTACGTGGCGGCGGACGGTGCCGGTCCTGTGACCGAAGCCGAGGCCGCTCCCTCGGCCCGCTGGAAAAAGGTGGCCTTCGCCAAGGGCAGCGCCTTCTCCCTCACGCCTTCCACGACGGACTCCGTCGTCTACATGGACGAAGAGGTGAACTTCCTGGTGCAGAAGTTCGGCCGGGCCGACCAGGGCGGCGTGCCCTATTATTCCCTGGACAACGAACCGGCGCTCTGGGGCGGGACCCATCCGCGTATCCGTCCGCAAAGCCTCACCTTCAAGGAATTGCTGGACAAGAGCGAAGCCATTTCCAAAGCCATCAAGGCCGTCGACCCTTCCGCCAAGGTGCTGGGGTCGGAAAGCTTCGGCGCCATGGAAATGTGGAAGTGCTATTCCGGGACCGCCAACTCCATCCCCCTTTGCTCCGACTGGGGCGATTATTCCGGCAAATACGATTGGGCCGTTGCTGCCTTCCTGGGCGAGATGAAGGCCCGTTCGGCGGCGGCCGGCAAGCGCTTGATAGACGTACTGGCCATCCACTGGTACCCGGAGGACAAGGGTGATGCGCGCATCAACGATGGCAGCCTGAAGACCGGCGGTACGGCGAAGGATATCGAGGCCCGCCTGCAGGCGCCTCGCTCGTTGTGGGACACAACCTACCTCGAAAACAGCTGGATTCCCTCGGCTATGACCGCTAATAAGCCGGTGTCCATCCTTGCCCGCACCTTGAAGTCCATCGACACGACCTGGCCCGGTACGCGTTTGGCCCTGACCGAATACAATTACGGCGGCGAAAACCACTGGTCCGGAGCCCTGGCGCAAGCCGACGTGCTGGGCGTGTTCGGAAAACTCGACCTCGAAGCGGCCAACGTGCACACGACGTTCTCGGGGTACCTGGCGGCGGCCTTCCGCCTGTACCGCAACTTCGACGGCAAGGGCAACGCATTCGGCGACACCTACGTCGCGGCGGACAATCCCGACAGCTCGGTCTTTTCCACCTATGCGAGCCTGGATTCGAAGAACCCCAAGCTTTTGCACATCGTTGCGATCAACAAGTCGTCCTCGACAAAGCCCATCACGCTGGCGCTATCCGGCAAGACATGGCAGTCGGCGGTGGCTTACGGCTTCTCGACGGATTCCGTCATCACCAAGCTCGTGGCCCCGACCGGCGTCACTGCGTCGGGTTTCGACTACACCTTGCCCGCCACCTCGGCGACCCACTTCGTGGTCTCCACCGACGCCCAGGTCTCGCTGCCCGCCTCAGACCTGGTGGTGCTGCAAATCGAGGTGGTCGGACAGGGGTCGGTCACCCGCTCGATCCGCACTACGCTCGTCCCTCGCGGAACCGTGGTGAATCTCACCGCCGTTCCCGCGGAAGGCTGGACCTTCGGCGGCTGGGCCCGGGACGGAGCCGGCAAAACCCCAGCGTTTTCCGTGACCATGGACGCACCGCACACCGTTCAGGCCATTTTCCTTTCCACGGCGAACCTGATCACGAACGGCGACTTCTCCAACAACACTACGGGATGGACGCCTTCGGCCTGGAGCCAGGATGGAGCGGCCGCGGGAACGCCCACCGCGCAGAACGGCGTATTTTCCTTCGCGGTGACCAATGGCGGATCCGAGACATGGAACGTGCAGATCTTCCAGAACTCCGTACCCTTCGTCAAAGGCACATCCTACACTCTTTCCTTCGATGCCTCTGCGAGCGCAGCCCGTAACATAAAGGTTTACGCCAACCAGGGCGCCATCGACAAGAGCGTGGCCCTTGCGACCGCGATCGCGACCTACAATTACACCTTCGTTTCCGATTCCACGGAATCGGGGAAGCTCTCATTCGACATCGGCGGAGCCGGCGCCGGCGGCATCACGGTCAACCTGGACAACGTATCCATCAAAGCCGTTGTTTCCGGGAATTCAATAGTGCCCAGGAGCGAGAAACATCCCGGACTGTTCCAGCAAGGCCGTCAATTGGTCCTTAGCGGAGATGGGACACTGGTCCTGTCTGATGTGCAAGGAAAGGTGGTACTGCGCCGCGAGATTCGATCGTCCGGAAGCGTGGGCCTCTCCTCACTGCCTCACGGTCTCTACTTCGGAAGCTTTCGGGGTACCCGATCCATGGTGCGCATTCTGGATTGATCCGCCTTTCCTGGAAACCGAGAGGGTCAGGGCAATTACTTTCACGGTTCTTGGAGCGGTGAGGGCGTGCGGCCGAGGATGAGGGGCCCGGTTTGCGCGCTTTCCCGCTTTAGGATATTGTACCCGCTCCCCTTCAGTCGATAGCCATTTGCTTCCGGACTTATTCTGCGGCTGGACCATTCACTCCCCCTATGGGCCGCTGCAAGGCGAGCGACCATTGCCGCGGCTAACGATTGCGGGAACAGAGGGCAGCTCCCGGCTCAAGGGCCCGCGATGTCCCGTCTCACGTAATCAGGATGGCCTGGCTTTCGGGTCAAGCCTCTGATTTAAAAGCCTCCGGGGGATCCCGGAGGCTTTTCATATCCAGTGTTCCCGGATATACCATCCATCGGCGAATTGATCCGTCATGGTACTTGGGATTGATGTGTCGTTTTTATGGGTTTTGGCATTGGATAATGGTTAGGAAAATCAGGGCCTGTGAAGGGGCGAACACTCCCGGAGGCAAAAAATGATGAACCTGTCTTACCTAACGATTTTCTGCATGGTCGGCATATTTGCTTCGTCGAAGCCGGCGCTTGCGCAAGAAGAAAGTATACGGCAAATCAAGCCGTCCACGGTCGCGGATGCGGATTCGGGTGCGGACGCTGGCCAACCGGCCGCGGTTCCATTGCCGAGTCCCACCCCGGTCCGGCCGACCATCGCCCAGGCCAGCCTCAATGTCTCCGAGAGCAGCGAGGAGGAGGACGCTCTTCACCTATCGTTGGAAGATCTATTCAACATCAAGATAACCGTAGCCTCCAAGGAAGAGGAGTCGGTCAGCGAAGCGCCTTCGGTGGTCTCGGTATTCACTCGCGAGGATATCCGCCGACTGGGCGTCCGTACCGTGCAGCAACTGCTCAACTTCGTGCCCGGATTCCAAGCCAACCCAGACGAGTCCGACCACTTCTTGTCGATTGACGTCCGAGGCAGGAGCACCTCGTCCGCGGAAGCGGTCCTCGTAATGATAGACGGTCAGCGGGTGAACGATCTCTACTTTGGATCTCCGGCGTTTTCCCACGGCTTGCTGACGGAAAACATCGAGCAGATCGAGATCATACGCGGCCCGGGCTCGGCCCTGTATGGCGCGAACGCATTTCTCGCTGTGATCGACATCAAGACCAACCGATCACGCAGCGACGTCACCGTGGGCGCCGGCAACATGAGCCGGCGATACGGGGCCATCAATTTGGCAAAGAGCCTCGGCGAGTTTAAGCTGGCCTCGTTCGTCAAGCTATACTCAGACGAAGGTGATTCCTACCCGAACACGACGGATCCCGCCGGCAAAACCGTCACCGAGCGCGACCCGGCAAAGACTATGGATGGAACCCTCTCGGCCGAGTACCGAGGGGCTTACTTTCGGACTCGCTTTTCCGAGCGACAATTCGGCGGCGTAAACTGCTGCAGCGACTACGGTTTGGCCAACAAGTATGGGGTCACCCAGACGACGGGGCAAATCGGCTACCGGGGGGCGCCGACCGGGGATGTGGACTTGGAAGTCAGAGGCGCCTATCAGCGCGACGACTACTTCGGACTTTGGCCGGACACTCATCAACCCCCGGGAAGCTTGGCAATTACGGGCTTTGGCTGGAACGCATGGAGCTTGAGCCCAAGTGCGGACTTGCAATGGCGCGTCTTCGCAAGTCGCTCGCTCAAGGCGACCCTCATGGCTGGAGGCTCATACGCGCGCAATCAGCTAGACTATTTCAGTGCGTTTGGTTCAAAAGATCCCGCCACGGGCGACGACTTGGGCGGAATCTACCGCGTCGAATCGCCACAGTTCGGCGACCCCTATCGCGTGAGAATCCGCCAAATCTCCGCCGGGTACCTGCAAAGCAAGGTCGACCTGGCGTCACATCTGACCGTCACGGTTGGCAGCCGCTACGACTGGTACAGCGACTTCGGTGAATCGATCAACCCGCGCGCCGCGGCGGTCTGGGCAACGCCTTGGAAATCCTTCGTCAAAATCACCTATGGCCATGCGTTCCGAGCGCCGCAGATTTTTGAAGTCGGACTCAGCAGACCGTCCGGGCTCAAACCCGAAAAAGTCCAGACGGTAGAGGTAAGTTATGTGCAACAGATTTTCGGAGTTGCCGAGGTCACGGCGGATTGCTTCCAGCAGAAGCTCGAAAACCTGATTGACTATGACGCGGAGGGACTCGCCGTCAATGTTGGCCACTTCGCCACTCAAGGGTTGGAGCTCGAGATCAAGACGAACGACGTCCACGGAGCGAGATTGATGGGAAGCTTCACCCACCTCATTCGCGAGGCGGGCGACCCTGGCATCACCCCGCGGGACTTCGGGTCGGTCGCGGTGAACTATGGGTGGAAGCGTTTGAATCTTAACCTCAGCAGCACGTTCCACGGATATTCCATGCAACGTGCGAACGACGTCTTTGCGGGGGGAGCTCCCATCTTCTATGAGAAGGATGCGTACGCGTTCCTGAATGCCAGGTTGCAGGTGGAGTTCGCCGATGGAGCCCATGTTTTTGGATCGGTGCAAGACCTGTTCGACGACGGGCGCTACCAACCCGCCGGACTTAGCCCGACCCACTTTGCCCGAGGCCGCACCTTCTTGCTCGGGCTATCCGCCGATCTATGATCAGGGTGCGAAGGCGATTAGAGCGCATGCGGTCCCGAGGGCGCCCATGGACGGATCGTCTTGCGCGGTAACATTGATGCTGGAATCCACGGAGAGCTGATGTCCGGCCGCGCTATGCGAGAAAATGCGGGCCTGGGGCAGGATCAGGCTATCGGTCCCAGGTCCGAAGGTCATGCCGCGAGCTTACGTTCCTCAAAGGCGTCCTTGAGATACTTGCGATACTCCATATACTCGAAGACGGGCTCTCCATGCGGAGAACCGGCTTCCCCGTAGCATGATGTAATCGTCGCAACTGATATCACTCAATCAACATCGTTTTTGCCGCGGTTTGATGGCCTGCCCGCACCTTGAACAGATATAGTCCCGGGGTAACCCTCGGACCGGCATCGGCTTGGCCATCCCAGCGAATGGTATTTTCATTTGAGGCATCCGATATGGATGACAAGGTGCGGATTTTATTTCCGGTAGTTGAATAGATGTCCAGAAACGTTTTGGTTCCGGCAGCGGAGAAAGTGGTTACAACCATTGAGCGGGCGTTGGTTTTTGAGAAGGTGAAAGCCGATCCGAAATGATTGCGGATGGGCCGGGTAACCCCGGTTCCTTCCCTGGGAACTTGTAAATGCACATAAGCGCCATATTTACCACCGGCCATCACATCCGTGAATCCATCGCCGTTGAGGTCCGCATAGGCTATAGACACTCCGATTCCCGATTTATTGTCGATAAGGTGGGGCGTATAACTGGCCGTGCCGCCTGCCGCCCGCTTCAACTGGAACCAATAAATCACCGGGTCCCCGGTTGCATCCGGGTCCTGGGTGCCTGAACCGTGCACCATCCATCTTTTGCCGGCCAGAATGTCCAATAAACCATCGCCATCGATGTCGGCGAGAGAAACTCCGTGCGGCTGTGAAAACGCGGCCCCATAGGTACTGGTTTCCTGATTCGTCCCCATGATGGTATGTTTTTCGAAAGTAATGCCTCCCGTTCCATCGTCTTTGTTTTCAAACCACGCGAGCCCCCAGCCGTGGGCGTTTATCGCGGTAATCACGTCATTCCTACCGTCCCCGTTCACATCGTAGGCATAGAGCTGGGAAGGTCCTTGCGAACAGCCGGTAATGGGGGCGACGAAATTGAAGGGATGAAAAACCCATTCCGGGTCTCCAACCAGGGAGGCGGGCTGTTCGTGCCAACCGTCCTTGATGATCAAGTCGGTGCGGCCATCGTTGTTCACATCCCCGGCTCCCGTACCGTGGACATTTGCACAGGGCAACGCGGAAATCTTGTGGAAGGTCCAGGCACTGTTTGGATTTTTCCAATCCGCCGAAGCGTACCCATACACGCCGCCGCTCGTGCCCACGAAGTCCGGTTTTTTGTCGCCATTCATATCCGTAAAGAGCGGGTTTTCGCCATCTATTCTGGGAAAGGCATTGCGGGACTGCCAGAGTGAAGTGGTATTTTTCGGGTTTTCATACCAATAAGCCTTTCCGTTTCCCGAAGAATTGATGATGACTTTATCATCCCATCCGTCCCCATTGATATCATAACCGAACTCCTGCCACACGGCCGCCCAGGCATTCTCCAAGTTGGTCACCTCATTGAAGTTGGCCACCTGATATTTTTCGGTGAATTTGGGACCGATATACACGTAACTTCCGGATGTCACATCCAGGTTGCCATCGTGATTGAAATCTCCGTAAGCGACGGCTTCCGTAAAATATTTGCTGGTAAGGGTAACTTTGGTGAATTGAACCTCGGCGCTGAAAGCCGTTGGGCACAGCATTAGAATGAGGCCTAAAAGGTGCGCCGATTTTTTGAGGTTAAAAGATCCGCTTCCACATTTTCCGCATGGAACCATATTTAGCTACCCCCGTTGGACTTTTGAGAGCTTCTGAGCGCCCTTTCCAGCCTGATTCAGGCAAATTGCCCGCTGGTCGATCCAATCTATCTCCATAGGCCTCCGTCGGCATGGCGGTTCTGCGCTTGATCCATGCCCCACTGGATCTACCTGCCGGATAGGATAGTCATTCCTAATGCGATATTCCTGATGGGGGAATCCGGGATGTTGTCCTTGTAATTCCCCACGCCCTCCGCGGCTTTTGGCGATTGTGGCGCAACGTAGACGCCGTCGAGGCACAGGCATTGGAAATGCGGATTGATGCGAAGGGATCACGGAACCGTTTCGAGCATGAGAATCGGTTTTGAAATCCATGCGGGGTTCGAGTCGTGGCTACCAACGGTCCGAGTAATAAAAATGCGCGCGAACAAGCGCAGCTTCAATTGCCTCACGGCGTCTACTTGCTTCCTTCTACTGATCCCGAACTTCGGTTCCTTGCATGTGAGCCCGCTCGTGGCAATGGGCATTCCCCCGGCGACTGTCGCCAGCCTACCGTCGAATACCGTCCGGAAAAATAATGTGTAACGGTTTCCCGAATGTTCCTGACTCATTCTGTAGCAGGTTAATTCACTATGAATGCCTGCCAAGTCAATAGCCTTGGGGTCTCCAGGGCATTCATGAACACCTAAAACCACAACTTACTAAAGGAAAACCGATGACTATCTCCAAGACCATTTCGACCCTGTCCATCGCCCTCGCCCTGTTCGGTGGCGCGACCGTCCTCACACCTTCCCAGGCAGATGCCGCGATCAGCAGCAGCCAGCAGAACAAGAACAAGGAAAACGCCAAGAAGCAGAATGAAAAGATAAAAGCCGAGCAGCAACGGAGGAAACAAGAGCAGGAACGGAAAGCCCGCGAGGAGAAAGCGAAAGCCGAAGCGGCCCGGAAAAGAAGCCATCCGATCGGTCATGGCCCTGGTGGTGACGCAGGCCGAATCGGTTAATCCGGATGGCCCGGCCTTGCGGCCAAGCCCTTCCTTTTAAAGCCTCCTGGAATCCCCGGAGGCTTTTTCATATCCAGGGTTTAAGGATACTGCGGACTTGCAGTCCCTGGACGCGGAGATGTTGATGAAAAAACAGGCGACAATACATCTACCATCATCTTCACCCGTGCCCGGTCCATATTTTCATTTTAATTAGGAGGATATAAAGCGAAAAGCCCGGCCCCGCTTCGGAAGGACCGGGCTTTTCTTAGTTGGTCGGGATGGCGGGATTCGAACCCGCGTGTTTTGCTTAAATTATGATTATTTCGCCTTGTACGTACACTCGTACGTAAATATTTGCTATTTTCTTAAACGCGCCTAATACCAGTCATTTCCGCGGTTTACGTACCCGGTCGCGTTTGAAAGGAAGCCCATGATCCAGCCCATCGTCACCCCCAGGAAAGAAATCCCCAACGAGCTGTTGTCAGTCATCCTTTCCTTGGCATGGTCCGTCCAGCCGCAGAAGCGTGGTAGCTCCCAAATCCGGTTTTGGTGGCCTCCCCGGGGCCAAGAAGGTTCAACCTTTAGGGCCATATCTACCGGCATTAAATCGGACAAAGTCCCGAAGGATCTGCAAACCGACATTATTGCCCAATGGTTCTTGAAGGAAGGCTTCACCCCAGCACGCAAAGCAGGCCCTGGGGAGATAGGTCTGGAATCGGAATGTGAGGAGTACATCCAAATCGAATATGTGGCAAAGGGGCATCCTGAAGGCACCATTCGGCCAATTCGCCAAGCCTTGCGGCGCCTATGCGAAGTTCTGACCCACGGCATTCCTGAAAAGCGGATTAGACCTGTTGCCGCGGTTCCCGAGATTACCATGGAAGCATTCCACGCAGCCGTGCCAAAATTAAAACTCCGGGAAAAACCGCCCAGGGCAGGCCAGTCAGTCCTGTTGAAGCCCAAGGGGTGGAAAAACCTTTTCAACAATGTTCGGGCCTTCGTCCGATGGGAAATGGGACGGACCACCCTTGGGGTTCGGCACCTTATAATCGATCCCACATTGGGAGTTGAAACGCCGACCAAAGCCGAAATCAAGAAGTCCCGTCCCATTCGCACCGAATGGCCCGATGCAGAATTCTCGGTTACCCTGGCCAATATTAAAGTCCGGGTCCAGAGATTGAAATCGAATGCGAAGGAAACCTCTGCCGAGTACCTGAAGGATGCGAAATTCACGATCAAGTTATTCCGATACGGCGGAGTGGATGTGAATGATTCGTATCGATTGCTGGCGCACCAAATAGAGGAAGACGGGGACGGCAAGCTCTGGATCAAGAAGCTCCGGGGCAAAGCCAAAATTACGTCCGGCGTCGAAATGATCAAATTGCCAGTCTCTTCCAAAATCGAGAAGGAGTTGCGCGAATATTGGGTGGCGGCTCTTGCCATCGGCCAGGAAGCCCATGTCCTGCCCTGGCACAAGAGGTTCAAGTCGCATGAAACTTTTCGGAGTTGGGTTTGGAAGATTGTGCAGATTGCACGTGCCCGCGCGGGCCTACCCAAGCGTGATGTGAAGTCTTTGCGGCACACCTTCGTTACCTATCATTTGAAGCGCGGGAAGGTCACTTTACGGCAACTACGTGAGTGGCTTGGGCATGCCGATGATTCGAAGATGATCGAAGACACCTATGACCTCTCAGAATATGGGGCCGAGGAGATGGACTAATGGTGGCCTTTAATACCTCCAGTGAAAATGCTCCGGAAGAGCCCCATAAAAAAGGGGACCGAGAAACTCATCCAACCGAAGTAGTTGTATCCGTGCTTTGGGTCCTTTGAAACAAAGGGGCACGGCAAAGCAGTGCTTCCGAGGTCTAACTCTTCTGGGAAACGAGATGTACGAACTTCTGTTCGACCCCGCCCGGTGTTCCATGAATTGTCCTTTTCGTGAACAGCGTCTTGAATCCAGCCCCCAGAAAGTCCTCCAAATCGGATTCACTCGAACGGACGATTTCAATACCGCTGCACTTGATGGGGCCATCGTCGGCGAAGACGCTTAGGATTGCAAAGCCCCCATGGGTCAGACGGGCGTTCAGTTGATCCAAATACCGTTTCCGGTCATCCGCAAGAGTCAGAAAATGGAGTACCGCTCTATCATGCCAAACATCGAATTCATAGGTCCCAAAATCATAGTTGAGAAGATCACCAACCATCCATCGGACCTGATCTGCGCGGTCTCCTAAGCGTGTCCTGGCGATGTCCAAGGCCGTGGAGGAAATATCCAAAACCGAAAGATTTCCATATCCTTTGTCCAGTAGATCATCGGCCAAGGTTGAGGCTCCACCACCCACATCAATTATCCGGGAATCCTTATCAAGTTGGGCATCCGTGAATAGATCGAGAGTGGAGGAAACGTGGGCGGCGTACCAACTAACCTGGGTGTGGTCTTTGGTCGTGTAAATATTCTCCCAATGTTCTTTCGGATCCATGTTTTCCTTTTGTGCTTTTTATCAAATGTACTGCCGTAGGTCTCAATCAGAAGAATAAGGCGGAACCCTTTAGTGAGCATGAATCTGGATAAGGGCCTGAAAAGCCATATAAATGCCCAATCCAATTACCAAAGCACTGGAAATATAAGGGGCCTTTTGAACCAAGCCCGAAAATCCAGGCAGTCTTTTGGATGCATGCTTCATGCCCCAGGCCGCAAGGACTCCGGAGGCAACCATGGTAGCGGCCAGCCCGGCGCTGAATCCCATGACCAATACAAAGCCCATGACTGGACGATGGGTTTGCAGACACAATAGCAGAACGGTGATTGCCGCTGAACAAGGTATCAATCCCCCGGTCAAACCAAAAAGTACGACCTGACCCGTCGTCACGGTTCGACTTGCAAACCGCTTCTGGATACCCTCGGCATGGGCGCGCTGATGGGCATCTTGGTAGTCCGGGTCTCCTAAGTCTATACCTTCATGACTATGGTGGTCCTCGGTAAACTGTTTTTGAAAAGAATGATGGTGTCCGCCGTGGCTGACCGTCAGTGACGCCGTGAATTCATGTGGTTCGGGAATTTCCGTTGTGGACTCCAAAAAATCGCCTTTGGAGACAAAGGAGAATTTCTGCCGGATATCCCCGGCACGTATGGTTTCAATATCGAGGGTTGAAGCGGGATTAGGCCGGATGGGTTTCGCATTATGTCCATAAAAGTACAGCCGGAAATGCGGAGGCATCCCGGTTTCAAAAACCGATATCTCCGTTTGTTCATGCCCCGTATCAATCAGAACACCACCGTGCGGACCATCCCCCTCACCATGGGGATGAGTGACGGCTTTTCGTCTTCCCCTATAGGTGCTCCATAGCATCCAGAACGCAATGCCCAAAACAAGAACGGCGGAGGCCAATTGAAAATAGGGCTCGGTAGCTTCTGTCGCCCAATTGCGGCCTAAAAAGATGCCTGCTCCGGCCAAGACCCATACGATTAAGGAATGGGAAAAGGCAGCGCTAAGTCCCAACAAGACGGCCTGTTTTATTGTGCCCTTCACGGCGACGATAAACGCGGTCATTACGGTTTTGGAATGGCCGGGCTCAAGACCGTGCAGGGCCCCTAAGAGTAGAGCGCTCGGAAGGAACAGCCAGGCATTTCCCTGCTGGATCAAATCGGGGAAGGACGTCATGGGTATTCCTTAAAGGTATTTGGTGATTTCTTTGAATTCCCGGAGGTTGGCTTTTTTTGCGGAGGGATTGCTTTTCAAGATCTGATCGAGGCAATTGTCGATGTGATCATGGATGAATTCTTTTTTGGCGTTCTCGATCGCACAAACCACGGCGTGCATCTGCTGTGCCACATCAAGGCATCCCCGCCCTGATTCGATCATCTCGATGATCTTCCCGAGATGGCCTTCGGCCCTTTTCAGGCGCTTGACGATATTATCATGTGAATGGTGCGTAGACATTTAGTATCCCCTCCCCCAGGATAGGTTAATCCTAAATAATTATCATGGAATTGGCACTAACTTGCTATCGAAAGGGCACCCGCGAAGATATTGAGGTAATTCGCAACCAGACCCATGAATTCGCCGAGGCAGCCGGATCCCAATTCAACAAAAAGAAGGCGACGTTAATCCCCTCAGAAAAAATCATCCGGTGAATAACTCTTAGCTTCGCTATGAAATAATTTATTGAAACTCAGCGTCCGAAAATAATTTCCACATACTTCACTTGTCACGATCAAGCGGACGTTCGACTGTCCTCGGAAAATTCTCTCCCGTGGCCGGGTTTCTGGACATATACCAAATCAGAACCTTGGATTTGGAAAACCGCTTAACGTCTCTCTCGTCGAACCGACTCGCACATCGCCACCTTTCACAGGTTTTGGAGCAAAGGAAGCGTATGTATTGCAAGGATAGCGGCGTGATGGACGCATATTCTTCGGGGGAAACCCAGCGGCCCTTTCCGGCCAGTCCCTCAAGCTGTTTTGGATCAACTACCGCTACCATGGTATATCTGCCTTAAAGCAAAATTCCCCCGCCTCGAACACGACAAGAAGGTAAAGAATTCCGTCCAAACTCCAGGCCACATCACTATCACCGCCTGTCCGCCAGGTCATCGAAGGCCGCGGCCGTTTTCAGTTCCACCGCACGCTTAGCAGACAGGTCATAGATCACCGTCCCCAAGTGTGCCCACACGACTTCCATCTCAAGCTTGTGCAGGGCCAGAACGTCCAAATCATTTTCCACCCCCTTGAGGTCCGTTAGGGTCCGCCCCAACTCCAGGGCATTCACATTTTGAGCATCCTTCAAGGACGCTTGCATTTTCTGGTACTTCTCTGCCCGGTCCCGCTCCACCCTCCTCAGGGCCGCTATCTGGGCCTGAGCACGGGAGGCCGC
>JBDSWM010000302.1:0-11996 GCA_039926685.1 Fibrobacteria bacterium
GATGCGGCCCCGGATTCGGCCATGGCCGCCGCCGCCGCTGCCGCGGAATTGGCCGCCGCGGTAAGGCGGGCAAATGATTCCACCGTGGCCGCGCAAAAGGAATCCCAAAAGGATGCCCCGAAATCCATGCCGCCAGGGGCGACCGCGGGTCAGGCCACAACCGCACCCGCCACGGCGCCCACCATAGCGCCGCTGCCGGTTCCCGCGGCTCCCATCCTTCCTACCGGGGGGGCTGCCGGGCGCGCCACGGTGGATTCGCTCCTGAAAACCGGTCCCATGCCCAATCGGGATGATGACAGCCTGGCGCAAGCGGAAGCGGATTCCGGCTCGTCCGCTCCGGCCAAACCGGGGCTTCCTTTCCAGATGAAGAAACCGACGCGCAAGGACATCGCGGCCTTCCAATTGGCGGTGCTGAACGCGGTGACGGCCCTGGAGAAACGGGATTTCGCCAAGGCCAGGAAGGTGCTCTCTAAGGCGGAACCCACCGAACGCCTGGCGCAGGTGTACAAGGCCATCCTGATGGCCAATGCGTATACGGGCCTGGCTGATTATACGCGGGCGGACAGCGTGTTGCAGTCCTGCCTGGAGTGGGTGGGCGGCTCGGTTTGGCAAAGCTATCTGCTGAACCGCCGCATCCAGATATTCCCCCTCACCCAGCCCTCCGATTCTGCGCGCCTGCAGTTCTACGCCAAGGTCATCCATGCGCCGGTCTCCACCCAGGTGAAGGTGAATTTTCTCTATGGGCTGCTCCGCCTGCAGGGCTTTTCGGGATCGCCCTCCGGTTTCGAAACCCTGATCAAGCGGATCGTCGCTTCCGCACCCGCGGATAAGCGACTGGATACCCTTTATCAGGCGCTGGCGCCCAATCTGCCTTTGGGAACGGGCAGCTGGGAGTCCCAGGAGCTGATGCTGGACATGGAAACCAAGTTGGGCTTCACCGATAAGGCCATCGCCCGCGGCGAAGCGGCGCTCAAGCTGGTGCCGGGGAAACCCGAGCGGCAGCAGCTGCATTGGAGCTACGCCAGCCTCATCTATAAAAGCCGAGATTACCAGAAAGCCATCCCATACTACCTGAAGTTCATGGAAAAGTACGGCGAGACGGCGGAAGCCCTGCTGCAAATAGGGCGTTGCTACGATCGCCTGGAAGAACCCAAGAAGGCGATAGTCTGGTACGACAAATTGCTGGAGCGGTTCCCCAAGGCGGACAAGACTTCGGAGATTTATTGGCTACGGGCCTGGGATTTGGAGCAGCAGGGGAATTACGAAGAAGCCATCGAATTCTACTTCCGGCAATTGGCGGACTTCAGCGCCAACCGGCGCGGCGACTGGGCCAATTTCCGCATCGGACTTTGCCAATACAAGGCGGGCAATGCGGGGGCGGCCTATCAGGCCTTCAAGGCCATCCGCGACCAGGTCAATTCCAACGCCTATCCGGCCGGTTTGTATTGGGAGGCTAAATCCCTGGACTCGCTCAAGGATACCGTCGCCTCCCGCGAGACCTTGACGCTTCTGGCCGGCAAGTATTCCATGAACTTCTATGGGCATTTGGCGCGCCAGACCTTGCAGGCGCGCGGCCAATGGGCCGACAGTCTGGATCCTTGGCGGCGCTTCGCCCCTTCCAAGGCCGAGGGCATCAAGGCTTGGATGAAAAGCGAAATGTCGGGCTATCGCGAGCGCCTGGACAATGAATTCGAAAGCGAATACCTCTCGCTCGGCAAGCTCCTGCAATTCCGTCTGGACACGCTGGCCGTTCTCACCTTGAACACCTTGCCCGCCAAGGTCAAGAACAACCCTTGGTTCCTCTATGTTACCGCACGCAAGTTCATGCAACGGCAGCTTTGGCGCGAAGCCTACCGGCTGGGTTTGCAGATCAGCTATAAGATCGCCCCGGATAAATGGGGTAGCGCGCCCAAGGAAGTGCTTCGGCTGATATTTCCCCGCCCATACGAAGGCCTGGTGCAGAAATACGCGGTCAAACGCAGCCTGGATCCCGCCTTCGTATACGCGCTCATGCGCCAGGAATCGGGCTTCGATCGGGACATCAAATCCGGCGCGGGCGCCATCGGCCTGATGCAATTGATGCCCGCCACCGGCAAAGCCGTGGCCAAGAAGGAGAAATGGCCCCGCTTCGACCCTTACAGCCTCACGGAGGCGGACGTCAATATCAGTCTGGGCACCGCCTATTTGCGGGATTTGCATAAGGACTACCAGGGGAACCATTATTGGGTGCTGGCGAATTACAATGCCGGACCGGAAGCCACCAAGCGCTGGCAGAGAGCGGCGGCGTCTCCCATCGGCGTTGCGCTGGCTGCCGTCCCTGCTCATGGCGTTTCGGCTCCCGCCGTCCCGCCGCCCGGCGTCTTGCCGGCCTCCGCCGATCGCCCCCAGGAAGCGGCCATCGAGGATATCAGCTATTGGGAAACGCGGGACTATGTCAAGAAGGTGATGGGGAATTATTGGACCTACCGGATCCTGTGGAATAATCGCCCCCGGGCGGCAGCGCAAACCGCCTCCCGCTGAGGCATCGACCCGCACTGGGCGCAATTTCTAGTTTATCCCCATGCCTTGCCGGGTTTTCGCCTATTGCATCGGGTTGGTTTTCGCGATGCTTACGCTTCCCGCTTGCGCGCGCGCGGCGGAAGGAAAATGCTGGTCCATCGGCCGGTTGAAATACGGGGGAGGCGGCGATTGGTACGCTGGCCCCTCGATGCTGGTGAACCTTTCGCAGCGGCTCCGTTCCGATCTCGGGCTCGCCGCCTGCCCGGATGATCATCCCGTGGCCGTCATGGACGGCAATCTCTACCAATACCCCGTCCTATTCATGACCGGGCACGGTAATGTGTCCTTCTCCGAGGAGGAACGCAAGGTGCTACGCGAATACCTGTTGCGCGGGGGCCTGCTTTTCGCGGACGATAATTACGGCTTGGATACGTCCTTCCGGCGGGAGATGAAAATCCTGTTCCCCAACCATCCCTTGAAGCCCTTGGGATTGCGTCATCCCGTTTTCAGCTCGCATTACCGGTTTCCGGACGGGCTTCCGAAGGTCCATCAGCATGACGGCAAGCGCGCCACCGCCTATGGAATAGACGTCGAGGGCAGGACCTTGGTATTCTACAGCTATGAAAGCGATCTCGGGAACGGCTGGGAGGATTTGGAAGTGTACAAGGATCCGCCTGAAGCGCATGAGGCGGCTTTGCGCATGGGCGTCAACGTAGTGGCCTGGTTCCTGCAAGGGGCTGCGGCCGTTCCCTAGAGCCGCCGCATCTCCCCCCGAATGATGGAAGCCCTGCGCGACATCCCCGCCCGTCTGCAACGACAACGCAGATTGCGTGCGGTTGCCGGCATGTTGCGGGCCCTATGGCTTATCCTATCCGCGCATCTTCTGGTGTTGGCGGCGCTGGGTTGGGCTTCCCTGCGCGTTCCCCTTTCGCCGGCATGGCTGGTCGCGTTGCTCTGGTCTTATGCGGTTTATCTGATCCTTCCCGCCGTCTGTTGGCTTTACTGGCGCGCGCGCGGCAACGCCCCGAAAGCCGTAGCGCGGGAACTCGATCGCGCCAACCCCGGGGCGCCGGATCCTTTCCAAACAATCCTGTCGCTTGGAAATCATGGGGCGGAAACGCGACGCCAGTTGGAGGCCCTGTACGCGAGCTGGGTGCCCAGGCTTTCCTTCCCGCGTCCCGCGGTCCTGTCACGCCCGCACGCTGTCCTGCTCGCCTGCGGCTTGGCTATCCTGGCGGCGACGGCATTCGCCACCGGCCATCCCGGAGAGTTTTTCCGGCGCGTGGCGCTGCCCGGGGCCGCCTTGGGAAACCTGCCCAGCCTGCGCTTCGAATTGGATCCGACCCCCTTGGTGTTGGGGGTGGGGGATAGCGCCAGGGTACAAGGCCGCGCGCGCAATCTGCTGCCCGGCCAGGCTATCTACGCTTATGTGCGCACCTCCGCCGGAGAAACGCGATTCCCGCTCCCCGTGGCCCAGGGAATGGGATTCACTTTCGCCTTCGGCCCCGCGGAAAGCGATTTCTCCCTCACTTTCGCGGGCGAGAACGGGCATAGTCCCCCACTGCATTTCCGCGTGCATGCCGCGCCTTTCCTGGAACGTATCCGCGCCGTCGTGGAGCCGCCCGCCTATACGCGTTTGCATGCGGATACCTTGCCGGCCGGAGTGACCCGGTTCCCCGTGCTGGCGGGTTCGCGCGTGACCTGGTCGGTGGCATCGGACCGGGGCTTGCGGCGCATGGGCTGGGGTTTCCGGTCCGCCGGCGCCTCCATTGGCGGTGCCGATCGGGACTCAATGGCCGTCCCCAGCACCTCGGAAGATACCTTGGGTCCGGGTACCGACTTCACCATCGCCCGGTCGATACGCGTCGCCACGGATTATTCCTATTGGCTGGAGGATGGAGACGGAATCCGCTCCCGCCCCATGCTGCCGGAAAGGGTGGAGATAATCCCAGATCTGGCTCCGGAAGTGGAATTGTCGGTTCCGGGGGCGGATACCCTGCTGGATCGGGATGCCAAGCAACATTTGGCCTTCCGGGTCAAGGATGATTTCGGCCTGTCGTCCCTGAAGCTGGCCTATCGCGTGCTCTCGGAGGGCAAGGTTCGCTCGGAAGGGCAACGCGACAGCCGGGACTGGCTGCGCCAGGCCCATTCCGGTTCGGTGGAAACGGTTTGGGATCTGGGGGCGCTCAAGCTCCGGCCCGATGACGTGGTAGAGTTCCATCTGGCGGCGGTAGACAACGACACCGTCAACGGCCCTAAGACGGGTCGCTCGGCCACGCGCGCCTTGCGCATGCCCACGGTGCAGGAAGTCCTGGCTTCAACCCGGCAGAAGGATCAAAGCGCTGTCGCCAACCTGAAAAGCGCCTTGCGGCGGGAAAAGCAGTTGGAACGGACCCTGGAACGCGAGCGGGATCCTCCCCGGGAAGAAGGCCCGCCCATGCTGGCCGACTACGAGATCAACCGCATCATGGTGGATGATCCGGCCGATCACCAGCGGCGCGCCGAATCGATGCTGGCTCAAGTGCAGCAATCGCTGGAAAAGCGGGCTCAGGAAGCAGCCCCGTCCGGGACGGAAAAATCGCCTCCCGCCCCGGCCGCGCGCGAACTGTCGCAAGCGCGTACCGCGGCCCGGGAAATGCGGGAATTCCTGAAACGGAGCGAGCCGACCCTCCCGCGCGGCAACCAGGGTATGCTGCCGCTCGAGGAACGCAGCAAGAATCTGGAAACCCTGATCAAAAGCCAGCAGGAAGAGGCGGCCAAGCTCACGGCCCTGAAAGAAAAGGTGGTCGCCGCCGCCAACAAACCGCAAACGGAGATGCTGCGCGCGTCCCTGGGAAGCCTGGGCAAGGAATTGGACCGCAACATCCAGAATCAAAATGATTTGCGGAAGCTGCTCCGGGAACAGGCGGCGCAAGCCAAGGCAAAAAGCGATATGATGGATAAGGCCATCCAGGAGCAGATGCGCATGGCCGAGGACATGAAAGGTGCCAACGAGGATTTGCAGAAATCCATGGAGCAGGGCGCCAAGAACGGGTTGCTTTCCCCTGAACTAATGGAGAAGATGAAAAAGGTCCAGCAACTCCTCGAGGAGGTGCTGCCGGACAGCCTGCGCAAGCTGATGGAGAACAAACTGCAAGGCCAGGAAGTGAACGAGGCGGAGTTGAAGGAGAAGCTGAAGGAGATGCTGGAAAAGCAGGCCGAGCTGGCCGAAAACCTGAACCGGGCCTTGAGCATGCTCGAATCGCTGAAAGACCGGAAGCGGATGGGCGAGTTGAAGCAGGTGTTGGAGGAACTGCAGGCCAGGGAGCGGTCTTTGGAGAAAGAGCTGCAAGCCGGCCAAGCCGGCCCGTCCCAGGATGCGGAACAGAAATCCATCCAAAAGGAAACCCAACGGGCATTGGCTGATTTCGCCGCGCAGGCGGAAGGGAAAAAAGAAGCACAGGAATTGGCCAAGGATTTGGCCGCGCCTGCGGTGGAAAAGGATATGCAGGCCGTGAGGCAAGCGCTCGCCTCCGCGGCGCAAAGCCCAGGCAAGGGCAAAAAGCCGGGGGATGCGGCGGTGGCATCCAAATCCGCGGGCAAAGCCTCGCAAAAACTCGGCGAAATGGAGGATATGCTGGGTGATGCCATGTCAGGCATGGAGGGCGGCTTGGACATCGGCGAAGCCCAGGATATCCTGCAAGAGTCGCTGGCCCTCGCCCGCCTGCAAATGCTCGTTCGGAGCGGATCGGCGCAACGCCAGGCGGAGGGATGGGAGGCGGACGAAGCGGCCATGTACGGCAGTGTGGCCCAGACGGCGCAATGGCTGAACGAAAGGGTGAAAGCGCTGGCGGCGCAGGTGCCTTTCATGGGTCAATCCCTCAATGCAGAATCGCGCTTGCTGGCCGCGGCCGCGCGCGAGGCTTCCCTCCAATACACCTGGGAAGGTGCGGAAAAGGCCCTGCGCTATAACCAGAACCTCTCGCGGGAATTGCTTAAGCTCATGAAAATGGCGCAGGGCTCCGCGGGCGGCGGCGCCGGATCGGGTTCAGGCTCGGGCTCCCAAAGCGGGGCCGGCCAAGGTGGGGGAAGCGGCAGCGGCGGGGATTTATCCGGACAATTGCAAGGCATGAGCGGAAAGCAAATGGCCATAAACAACGCCACTTACCAGTTGCTCCGGGCCATGATGGAAGGTCGCCAATCCGGAGCGGGCCGGAAAGGCGGGCCCGGTGGCGAGGGCGGAGATAAAGGCGCGGGAAAAGGGAATGGGGAAGGCTCCGGCAGTAGCGGCGGAGAAAACGGTCAAGCGCAGGACGGGTCCGGAAGCGGCGGCGAGGGAGCGGATGGCTCTCAAGCGGGATCGGAAGGTACGGGAGGAGGAATTGGCGGCATGGCCAATCAGCAAGGAGAGCTCGGGGAAAATCTCGAGTCGATGGCTGAAGCCCTAGGCGAGGAAGGCGGCACGGCCGCCAAGATCCGCGGTCTTGCCGACGAAGCCCGCCGTCTCGAAGAGGATTTACGGCAAGGCAGGTTGACCCCGGAAGAGGTGCGCCGACGTCAAGAGCGCTTCCAAACCAGATTGCTGGAGGCTTCCAATGCCATGCAAGAACGCGGGCAAAGCGAAAAACGGGAAGCGGAAGCCAGCCATAAAAGGCCAACTGAGGCATCCGTGGCATTCAAGGCCGCGGAAGAAGCGCGTTTGCTGCAGCTGCTCAGGGAGGCCCGTAAGAACGCCAAGGGGCTTCCATTATCCGAGGGCCAGCGTAAGTATCTTGACGAGTATTATGAAAGCCTGTTGACGAGATAAAATGACGATGGCCCGCTGGAGGAAATAGTGCGGATTTGGATTTGGGTCGATGCGCGGGTGATGAGGCTGGGTGAATCCTTTTTGAGGATGTGCGTCGATTCCATGGCATTCCTCCGCTTTTGCCTGGAGATGTTCCTCGCCATCCCCTCCGTTTTCAAGAACTTCCACTTTACCATCGACCAGATGTACCTCATCGGCATCACCTCCATTCCGCTGGTGGGGCTGACCTCCATCTTTACCGGCGCCGTCGCCGCTTGGCAGGCGGCCTATAATTTCGCCGATTATGTGCCGTTGCGGTATGTGGGCACGGCGGTGGGCAAATCCGTGATGCTTGAGGTCGGTCCCGTGCTCACCGCCTTGGTGGTCGCCGGCCGCGTAGGCGCCGCCATGACCGCCGAGCTCGGCACCATGGCCGTCACCGAGCAATTGGACGCCATGAAGGTGCTGGATCTCAATCCTTTCCGTTTTCTCATGGCCCCGCGCCTGCTGGCGGGCATGATAATGTTGCCTATGCTCACCATCTTCTCATCCTTCATAGCCATACTCGGCGCGCTGGCGGTGGTCACCTTGTTCAAGGACTTGTCCCCTGAATCCTTCTTCTACGGCGTCCGCCTCTTCTATACCAATTGGGACATGTTCGTCGGCGTCCTTAAATCCTTCGTTTTCGGGATCATCATCTCCCTCTTCGGCTGCTATTACGGATACACCAGCACCCATGGCGCCGAAGGCGTCGGCCGTGCGACCATGGCCTCGGTGGTGGCCTCCAACGTCTCCGTGCTCATATCCGGCTTCCTGATCTCCAACTTTCTGCTGCGGTAGGGCGCAGTGGAGAGATTGCAAAAGGCAAAGTTCAAAGTTGAAAGCGCAAAATTGAGGAAAACCGGACCTCATTCAGCCTTTTTGTTTGCCTCCCCTCCAATACCGCCTTACATGCACCAGCCCTGATTATCCCCCGCATTCCTCTTCCATTTTGCACTTTTCACTTTGCACTTTGAACTTTGAATTTTCATTAGGATTGACCCCAGGAGTCTTCCCATGATCCAACGCTACCTCACCAACCTCGGCATGCAGGGCGATTTCGTCGATTCCTTGCGCGAATGCTTCAACCGCCGCGAACCCGGGGATCGGATCGCCTCCATAAAGGCCGTTCTGGCCCGCCATCGGGAACGCATCCGGGCCATCAACCGCAGCGGCGCTTCAGGAACCGACACCGTCCGCTTCATCAGCGAGATGGTGGACACGCTCCTGCGGGTCATGTGGGACAATGTGGAGATGTCCGTACCCAACGAGGCCAACCTGGTCGCCGTGGTCGCCGTGGGCGGCTATGGCCGCCTGGAGCTATGCCCGCAATCGGACATCGATCTCCTTATCCTCACCTCTGAAAAGCCCACCAAGCACGAAAAGGAACAGGCCGAGACCATCGTGCGCAATCTATGGGACTACGGTTTCATTCTAGGCCATTCCGTGCGGAGCCTTTCCCAATGCGAGGAAGCCTCCACGAAGGACCCGGAAACCTGGACATCCTTCCTGAACGAACGATTCGTGGCCGGGGATCACGAGCTTTACCGGAAATTCGTGCGCATGATGTCCAAGCGGCTGTTCCCCTGGCGCACTACGGCCCTCATCGAGGCCAAGATCAAGGAACGCGAGCAGCGCAAGAGCCAGGTGGGCGTGCTGGTGCAGATGCTGGAACCCAATCTCAAGGAAGGCCTGGGTTGCCTGCGCGATGTCCATTCCATGATGTGGATCGCCAAGGTCAAGCACGACTGCAATAATTTCGGCGATCTGGTGCGGGAAGGCCTGATCACCCCCCAGGAGCTGGAAGACATCCGGGTAGGCTATGACTTCCTGCTGCAGGTGCGCTGCTGCCTCCATTTCATGACCAATAAGAAGGACGATCACTTGGGCTTCGCGATCCAGCCGGAGGTGGCTGCGGAGCTGGGTTTCAACGACGATGAGAACCAGAAAGCCGTCGAAGTCTTCCTCAAGATCTTCTACCACCATACCAAGACCATCCTGCGCGTCACCGAAGGTGTCATCTCGCGCTGGGTCAAGAACAAGGAGAAAGGTTCCAAGCCCTCCGTTCTCAAGGACCATCCCCATTTCCAGACCGTGGATGGCGCCCTGGATCTCCGCGCGCGCGTGGGCAATCCCTTCATCGACGATGTCGCGCTGATGCTGGAGTATTTTGAGATCGCCAACCGCCGCGAGCTGGGGCATTCCCATCATGCCATCCTGCGCATCAAGCAAGCCGTGAGCATCCTTTCCACCAATCCCGATCTCGACCTCAAACCCCTGCTCCCGGAATTCCTGCGCCTGTGCCAAAGCAAGGAAAGGGTAGGGCGCATGCTGCGCACCATGAACGATGTGCGCTTGATCGGTTTGCTGATTCCGGACTTCAACTACATATACTGCCACAGCCAGCACGATATCTACCATATCTACACCACGGATGAGCACACCATAACGGTCATCCGGCAGCTGGCCTATCTCTCCAAGCAAACCGACCGGGATTTGGAATCCCTGCAGAAGGCCCTGGCCCAGGTCAGCGACCTGGAATTGCTGATCCTGGCCTCCTTTTACCATGACATCGGCAAAGGCGTGGGCCCCCAGCACAGCATCAGCGGCGCCAGGATGGTCTTCGAATACATGCAGAAAATGGGCATGTCCCCTTCCCGCTGCAAGGAAGCCTCCAATCTGGTCCTGAATCACCTCCTGATGAACGAGATCATCCAAAGGCGCGATTTGGACGATCCCAAAACCATCCGGGACTTCATCACGAAGGTGGAGACGCCCGCAACCCTCCATAAGCTGTATGTCTTGACCTATTGCGACGTTTCTTCGGTGCATCCGGACGCTTGGTCCAGCTGGAAAGCCTCCTTGCTCAGGCGCCTGTACGAGCTGGCCCTGACCGAGATGCAAAGGCCATTCCAGGCCGTGCTCGAATCGCCCAACCTGGAAGACCAGCTTATCGAAAACGTCTCCAAGCGGGTGTCGGAAGCCGAAGTGCGCCGCCATTTGGAGATGCTACCCCGCCAATACGCCTCCTCCACCACGGCCGAGGACATTGTCACCCATATCAACCTGTTGAACACCCTGGGGCCCCGATCGCCGGCTCACGACCGCTCCGCGGACGTGTCGGGCCAGAACTTCAACGCCCGCATCCTGGAGCGTCAGACCCATTGGGAAGTCACCGTGGTGGCCAATGACGACGATGCCCTGCTATGCGCCATCGCCGGCACCATGGCCCATCTGGAACTTTCCATCCTGAGCGCGCGCATCTTCACGCGCGTGGACGGCAAGGCCATCGATAAGTTCTGGGTATCCATCCCCGAAGGGGGAAAGCAGGGCAGCGCGGCCTTCGAGCAGCGCCTTATCAAGGAACTGGGCAAGAATTTCCAGCTCTCCATGCGGGAACTCCGCGATTTGCAATCGCGCATCAAGCCGAAGCCAGCCTTCGGCAAGATACGCGATATCCCCATGAAGCCGGCGGTGAGCTTCTCCAATGCCGTATCGGACAACTTCAGCACCATCGATCTCACCTGCAACGACCGCATCGGGCTGCTTTTCCAGGTGACCAAGGTCTTCAGCGATCTGAATTTGGACGTGCACGGCGCGATACTCACCACCGAAGCGGACAAGGCGATGGACGCGTTCTTCATCACCGATGACTCGAACAAGAAGATCGAGAACGCGGAACTCATTGATCTCACTGTGACTACGTTGATTAAAGAGCTCAGCGACACCTGAGTTACGTCGCGCGCCGATGACGTCGGCGCGCATCACCGCAAAATTTTTTTTTCATTTCGGAAAAGAATTGCTTGACTAATCAAGTCAACAACTTTATCATTTAGTTATCAGTCGAGCGGATGCAGGATAAAATTGATAAGCAAGCACACGAATCAACAACAACAACAACGCGAGACCGGGTCTCTTTCAGAAACCCGGATCGCTTCCTGGCCAATAACCACGGCCTCGAAGTTGTATCCTGCTCCATCCCGTGACGTTCAGTACTAAACAAATTTTTTAAAACTCGAAGGGAGGTGATCGAATGGCCGCCAAGAAGAAAGCAACGAAGAAAGTCGCCAAGAAAGCGACGAAGAAGGTAGCTAAGAAAGCTTCCAAGAAGAAGAAGTAGGTCATCTTAGATAGGCACCCTAATCAGGTGCATATCAAAAGATTAAGGGAGGTCAGGGTTTCCTTGACCTCCTTTTTTATTGTCCAAACCCCCCGGCTAACGCCGCCCCGATCCTTCCCATCCGCTTAGCTGGGGCCTTCCCAACCGGCAATCGTAACATAAGTCATTGATTTTCCAGGAGAAGAAAAAGCGCAGCGAGCTTCGCACCCTTGCCTAGTCCAAGCGGTGCATGCTTGACATCCGGTGATCGACAGGGCAAGGCGGGGGTGTCGGAAACGTTTTCCGCACTGCGAATTGGGATTTTGGCGAGGGGCGATATGCCGTTAAGACGCGTGAAAGCGGCAGAATTTTCCGGGTCAGGGGCCGCCGCGCGGCGACTCCCTCTACGACTACATCTCTTCGATGGGGGGCACCCCGATAAGATCCAGGGTTTGTCCCAGGGCTATGCGGGCGCAATCGATGAGGAAAAGGCGCTCTTTCTCCTCGGCGCTCCCCAACACGCGGCAACTATGGATGAAACTATGCGCGCCTTCCGCGATTTCCAGGGCGTATTGCGCCATCGGGCATGGATCG
>JBDSWM010000303.1:0-14321 GCA_039926685.1 Fibrobacteria bacterium
ATATATTCAACGCTCAAATCCCAAATTACCCCCACGGACTTCGCAAGCCGGATAATGCTATTATTGTCCGGAATGAACCAATCGCGCGCCTTGCCGGATTTGACCGGCCGTAACCTGGGAACCGTCACTTTGCTGCACAAAATCGGCGAAGGCAGCATGGGTGTGGTCTATCGGGGGTTCCAGAATTCCCTCAGCCGTCCCGTGGCCATCAAGGTGGTGTTCCGGCACAAATTGAACAAGCTATTCACCTCGGACCGCTTCCGCCAGGAAGCGGAAGTGGTGGCGAACCTCATCCATCAGAACATCATTATCATCTTCGAATTCGGCGAACAGCCGGAGTTCATGTATTTCGTCATGCAGCTGGTGGACGGGGTCAGCCTTTCCCAATGGCTGAAACAGAAGAAGAAGCATCCCCTTCCCAGGAAACGCCAGGCTTCCCTGGAAGAGCTGTACCGGATTTCCGAGCAAGTGCTTGAAGTGCTGAGTTTCGCCCATCAGGAGGGCGTTGTGCATCGGGATATCAAGCCCGAGAACCTTCTGTGGATAGAGAAATCCCGCAAGGTCATGGTCGCGGATTTCGGCTTGGCCGCCGTCTACCATACCATCTACGACGAGGAAAAAGCCTTCATCCTGGGCTCGCCCTTGTACGTTTCCCCGGAACAAGCGCGGGGGGATACCGTGGACGGCCGGGCCGATCTCTTTTCCTTCGGCTGCGTGCTGCTGGAATTGACCCTGGGCTTTCTCCCCGTGAAAGTGGAGCGCCCCGAGCGGATTTTCCAGACCCGCGCCAAGGAAAACCCCGAAATGTTCACGGGCATGGCCCATGATCATAGCCCGGCGGTGCCCCGCGTCTGGAGCGATTTCATCGCCCATGCCCTGCAGCCCAGCCGGGACAAGCGTTTCGCCAGCGCCGGCCATATGCTGGCCGAATTGCGCGCTATAGCGCCGGGGCTGTTGGCCCTAGAGGCCTCAGGCGGCGCCGAACCGCCCGCGTTTCCGCGACCCAACCCGGGATCCGGGGCCGCGGCGCCCAGCGCCTGACCCGCACCTATCGCGGGGATTGACAAATCCCCGCTTCACCCTATTTTTACAGAGAGACTGACGGAAATGCCTATGTTTCCGGCTCCACATCAGGAAGGACTTTAGCATCATGGCGGAAGAAGGAACGGGATTCGGCAAGGACGATTTGCTGGAATCGCTGCTGAAGGGCCTCCGGGAAGACAGTATCGATGTCCTAGACGAGTTCACGGCCTACCAGAAATCGGGAGCCCAGTTCTTCGAGAAGGTGGAAGTGGCCCATGAGTTCCTGGACTTGCTGACTTTCAAGATCAAGGAATCCAAATCCAGGATGAACAAGGAGCAGCTCGCGCTGTTCTCTTTGGCTTTCCTGCGCCAGACCATCCGGTCCTACGGATACAATCCCAAGTTCGTGGCCACGCAAGCCAAGGCACTCATCACTTATTACCAGAACCAGAAGAACCTGGACAAGGCCATCGAGGTGTGCGAATTCCTGATCCTGCAAGGCATCACGGATGACGACGCCAAGGGGTTCCATGTACGCTTGGACGAACTGTTCAGGCTTAAGAGGAAGATCGAGGAGAAGGGCGGCGACGTGAGCGGCATTTCCTTCCCAACGGTGGATGAGGACGAGGACGACGATTCCGACAGGTGATCGGAATCGCTCTTTCCCGGATCACCAGAACTTGGTCATAACTTCCGGGCCGTTGCGCGTCATGGCGATGGTATGCTCGAATTGCGCCGAGAGCTTCCCGTCCCGCGTGAACACGGTCCAGCCGTCGTCGGCTACGAAAACATCAGGGCTGCCTTCGTTGATCATGGGTTCGATGGTGAAGACCATCCCTTCCGTGATCTTCTGACCGCGGTGCCCGGTGCGGTAATGCAGCACCATGGGGTCCTCGTGGAATCCCCGTCCGATGCCGTGGCCGCAGAATTCGCGCACTACGCCGTATCCGTACTCATCGGCCAGGTCCTGGATGGCGGCGCCGATGTCGCCGAAATGGTTGCCCGCATAGGCCACGGCGACGCCTTCTTCCAGGCAGCGATAGGTGACGTCCACCAGTTTCTTCACCTGGGGCGAAACGTTACCGACAAGCACGGTCTTGGACGTATCGCCATGATAGCCGTTCAAGGTGCACGTGACATCCACGTTGACGATGTCGCCGTCCTTGAGCACATGCTTCCCGGGGATGCCATGGCAGACTACGTTGTTGATGGAGGTACATACCGACTTCGGGAAGCCGTGGTAATTCAAGGGAGACGGATAGGCGCCCTTCTTAACGGTATAATCATGCACGAAGCGATCGATTTCATCGGTCGTGATTCCCGGTTTCACGATTTCGGATGCGCGGGCCAGGATTTCCGCTGCCAGGACGCAGGATTCCCGCATCAGGCCCATTTCTTTTTCAGTCTTGATCTTGATTCCCATAACCATCCAGAATTTACAAAATTATACCCCATGCCCAGCCGGCATTGCGGGGCGGAATCGCCGCGGGCGGCTAAGGAGGAAACGTGATATCGCATAACCGGGTAATGTCGGAGGCAAAAGCGCCCGGAAGGTTGCTCGCCAAAGCGCGGGTTCTCGCCTTTTTGGCCTGGGCGGTCGGGGGGATGCTGGCTTGCCGGGAGGATTGTTCCCAGGCCGCGCGCCTGGGGGATTTCGAGTTCTCGCAGGGGAATTACCCCAATGCCATAAGGCATTACGAGAAGGCATTGCGGATAGATGCTAAATGCGGGGTAGTGGCGGACAAGCTGGCGGAAGCCAAGCGGAAAGCCTCGCCACCTGACGCGGGAAAATAGCGGATCCGGAAACCGGACCCGCTCCAATGCGGGTTAACGGGTGCCGTGCGGCCCTTCGGTATCCTCATCCTCGCGGGCCAAGGGCTCGGTCAGGCCCGTGAACCTGGACCAATAGAACTTGTGGAGCATCATGCCCAGCACTTGCTTCTCGTCCTCGGAACTGATCAGCGAATCCAGCAAGGGAACCATGCGTACCGCTCCGGCCAGGTCATTCTGCTTGAGCAGCCGGAACTCCTGTTCCAGGTAGACCGTGGTGCGCTCGCGCACGATGTCCGCCAAATCCTTTTCCCCCTTCAGGGTTTTCTTGACGAAAGGGATGTCGAATTTCGAGGCCGTATTCTTCAGGGCGATCTCCTCGACCAGTCCCACCACGGAGATGGCCTGGCCGGAAGCTCCCGCGCGGGCGGTGCGGCCGGCGCGATGCACGTACACTTCCGGATCGTCCGGATGATCGTACATGAACACGTGCGAAAGGCCCTGGATATCGATGCCGCGGGCGGCCACGTCGGTGGCGACCAGGAAGCGGATCTCGTTGTTCTTAAGATCCTTCATCACCTTTTGGCGCTGCTTCTGGTTCACCTCGCCGGAGATGAGCCCCACCTTGAGCCCGCGGGCCCGCAGGTACTCGTGCACATAGCTGGTGTCGCGGCGGGTGTTGCAGAAGATGATGGCGGACTCGGGATTGGTCTCTTCGATCAGGCGGAGCAGGGTCTTGTCCTTGTCCGTCGGCTCGCACACGTAATAGATATGCTCCATGTTGGACACGGAGATGTCCGTGGGGCACAGGCTCAGGAACTTGGGCTGCCGCATGAACTCTTGCGCCAGGCGCTTCACGTTCACGGGCATGGTGGCGGAGAACAGGTAGGTGCAGCGATCGCGCGGCAGCATGCCGTGGATGCGCTTCATGTCGGGATAGAATCCCATGGAAAGCAGCTCGTCGGCCTCGTCCAGGACCAGATCGCGGATGGACGTGAGCTTCAGGTTCCCATTGATGATATGGTCGAGCAGGCGACCGGGGGTTCCCACCACGATTTGCACGCCGCGTTTGAACGCGTCCAGCTGCGGTCCGTAGGCCACCCCGCCGTACACCGCCACGGAGCTGATGCCCATGGGGTCGCCGAACTTCACCACCTCTTCATAAACCTGCAAGGCGAGCTCGCGCGTGGGCGTCATGATGAGCACTTGCGGGGCCTTGTGGGTCTTCTCGATCACTTCCAGCAGGGGAAGCACGAAGGCGCCGGTCTTGCCCGAACCGGTCTTTGATTGGACGATGATGTCCTGGGCGTTTAGGATGTATGGCGAGGCTTTCTTCTGCACCAGCATCAGATCGCTCCAGCCGTTCCCGCGAATCACGGCCTGCAAAGGAGCCGAGAGCTTGTCCATGGAGAGATCCGGCAAAGGCTTTTCTGGCTCGATGATGCGGACGGAGGCTTGGAAGTAAGGGGACGCTTGGTCCTGGGTGGGGGTCTCGGGAGCGCGGGACTCCGGAGTGGCAGAGCCCGTTTGGGGCTCCGGTGATAGGTCGCTGCTCATCCTATTGAACCATTTCTGTTAAAATCGTAAACGAAGTAAATCGAGAGTGAATTTAGAAAAATGCGGGGGTTTCCCAAATGGGGGTGCCCCCTAAAGAACCTGAAAAGGCGTATTCGGAGCCTATATTCGACTCAAGTTCGGTTCGTGGGTGCCATCCGGGTTACCTGCCCCCCTCAAAGGCCGGGTTCAGCGTACCGCCGTTCCGTCCGCCGCGTTCGCGCGGATGGCCCCCTTAGGCGATTGCAATCGGTGATCTCGATAATAGACGCTGCCGGATTTGACCGCCAGGGGCGCTTTCTCGAACTCTTTCAGGGTCAGGTCCGCCTTGGGCGCGAAAGGAATGTCCGCTGCCTGCACGTCGTCCCCGGAAGCGGCGCCTTCGGGAGAAACGGGAATCACCTTGCCATCCGGGCCCTCCGCGGCCAGGATCATGCCTTTGCTTTCCACTCCGCGGAGGTTGGCCGGCTTGAGGTTATAGACCATCACCACATCGTGCCCGAGCAATTCTTCCTTGGCTGCATGCTTTTTGAGACCGGCGCATACGGTGCGCTCTTCCGCTCCGATTTTCAGGCGCAGCACGTAGAGCGAATCCGCATTGGGATGATCTTCCACCGCCTCGATACGGGCCACCTTGAGATGCACCAGGGAGAATGGATCAGCGGGCGCCGCTTTCGCACCGCCCCCGGCCCCGGCGGCGTCGACAGGGGCGCTTTTGCTTTCCACGCGGGGAAACAGATTCACGCCTTGTCCCAACGGGTCGGCATAACCGTAGCCGCCCCAAATCAGGGGCGAGGTCGCGGGTTCGGATCCAGCCGCCCCGGCGCTTTTCAACCCCAGCGCCTCCAGGGCTTCCTGCATTTTGGCGGGCATGACAGGGAGAAGAAGCGTGAAGCCGATGCGCAGCGCTTCCGCGGCATGGTACAGGACGATATTCAGCCGATCTTTCCCGGCGGGGCCTTCCTTGGCGAGTTTCCAGGGGGCTTTCACTTCCAGATAGCGGTTCACGGCGCGCACCAACTGCAAGGTGTCTTCGATGGCATAGGAGAGCTTCAAGGCCTTCACCTTTTCCAAGACTCCCTGCACCGCATCGTGCGCGGCTTTTTTCAAGGCGGCCTCATCCTCGCCGGTGGAGTCCACCGGAACCAACCGGCTTTCCAGGCCCGTGGCCGCGAGTTTGAGGATGCGGCTCAAGCCGTTGCCGACATCGTTGGCCAGATCGGAGTTCATGCGCTGCACCAGCGCCTCTTCGCTGAAGGACGAGTCCTGGCCCACCGCCATTTCACGGATCAGGAAATAACGGAACACGTCGACCCCGTACTTGTCCTTCATGGCCATGGGATTCACCACATTGCCGGTGGTCTTGCTCATGCGCGCATTGTCGAACATCCACCAGCCATGCGCCAGGATATGCCTGGGCTGCGGCATGTCCAGCGCCTTGAGCATGGTGGTCCAATACACCGCATGGGTGGTGAGGATGTCCTTGCCGAGCAGATGATAGTCCGCCGGCCATACGGGAGAGCCGTCCGCAAACCGTTTGCCGTCCACGGCCGAGCGGTAATTGAAAAGCGCGTCCACCCAGACATAGGCCACGTAATCCTGGGCGAATGGAAGGGTGATGCCCCAGGCCAAGCGCGACTTGGGACGGCTGACGCACAGATCGGTCAGGGGCTGGCGCAGGAACCCCAGCACCTCGTTGCGGCGGAAATCCGGCAGGATGAAATCCGGATTGGCTTCGATGTATCCGATCAGCCAATCCTGGTAAGCCGACATCTTGAAGAAATAATTCTTCTCGCGCACCATCTCCACGGGCCTGCCGCTGATGGGATCCTTGCCGTCCACCAATTCCTTTTCATTGAAGAAGCGCTCTTCACCCACCGAATACCAGCCTTCGTATTCCTTCTCGTAGATTTGGCCCCGGTCCCACAGCTGCCGGAAGATATCCTGCACGTAGGCGATATGTTCGGGATCGGTGGTTCGGATGAATTTATCATATCCGATTTCAAGGGCGTTCCAGGTTTGCTGAAAGCGCCTGGAATACATGTCGCAATGCTCTTGGGGCGTCACGCCGGCCTTGTCGGCGGCTTGCTGCACCTTCTGCCCATGCTCGTCCGTGCCCGTGAGGAAAAAGGTTTGATCGCCCGCCAGCTTGTGGAAGCGAGTCAGCACGTCCGCCAGGATGGTGGTGTACGAATGCCCTATATGCGGCGCATCGTTCACGTAATAGATGGGAGTGGTGATGTAGAAGGTTTTCCGTTTGTCGCTCATATTGCCAATCCGCCCTCAAGGGCCAAAATTTATCCGCGCTTGTACGCGCTTATTCAGGCTTGTCCGCCTTTATGCGCCTTTATCTGCCAAGCCCACCACCGCCCCGATCACGATGAGCGTGGGGGAGTCGAATCCCAACCGCGCCGTATCCGCCCGGATGCCCGCCAAGGTGGAAAAGCAGATCCGTTGATCCGGCATGGTGGCGCTTTGCACCGCCGCCGCCGGGGTTTCCGGGCTCCAGCCTTGGGTCAGGAAGGCGGGGATGATCTCCTCCAAGCGATGCAGCCCCATTACCAGCACTATGGTATCCGCCTTGGGGATTTCCGTGTTGGTTTGGGAATGGGTCATGCCCGACATGACCGCGAAAGAACGCGCCACGCCGCGATGGGTGAGCGGAATGCCGGCCCAGGCCGGTCCCGCCGTGGCCGAACTTACGCCGGGAACGACGGTCCAGGCCAGCCCGGCCGCTTCCAGGGCCAGGACTTCCTCCCAGCCGCGTCCGTACACAAACGGGTCGCCGCCTTTCAACCGCACCACGCGTTTGCCCAGGCGGGCATGCTCGATCAGCTTGTTCTCGATTTCCTCCTGGCGGGCCGATTCGAAATGGCCGCGCTTGCCGGCGGCGACGAGCCGGCATCCGGGTCCGGCCAGGTGCAGGGTTTCCTCCGGGATCAGGCGATCATGGATGATGACATCCGCCCGGCGCAAGGCCTCCGCCCCGGCCAGGGTCAGCAAACCCGGATGGCCGGGACCGGCCCCTACCAGGACGACGGGGTACAAATGCAAGGAGTCCGCTCCTGTTTTCGAAACCACCGTGGCCAGGATGCGTTGCACGGCCGGAGCGCCCCCGGTTTTAATGGCCTCCATCAGTTGCCGATAGGGCAGGGATTCCAGGATGGCCGTAGCCTGATCGGCCCCGGGGCCGGCCTTTAATCCGGTTCGGAAGCGCCCCAACAAGGAGGCCAGCTGCGCGGTTTCCTCACCCAAGGTTTCTGAAAGCAGGCTTTTGAGATAGCGCGTAAGGCCGGGCACAGCGCCGCCGGTACCCACGGTGAGAGTGACATCCCCTTTGCGGACCACGCCGGGAACATGGAAGGATCCCTCGGATGCGGCATCGGCCACATTGCAGAGAATGTTCGCGCGCCGGCACAACTCGGCTATCTCGCGGTTCACGGCCCCATCATCCGTGCAGGCGAAAACCAGGTAACGCCCCAGTTCATCCCCGGCCTGGAAAGGCCTTTTCAGCAGGAGCAGCGCCGATGCCAGGCGTTCCACGGCCGGTACGGGACTGGGTGCAATCAAGGTGATTTCCGCCCCGCACCGCAACAATTCGGTCAATTTGCGGGCGGCCACTTTACCGCCTCCGGCCACCAGCACGGGTTTCCCGCGCAAATCGACGGCAAGCGGATACAAGAACCTGGTCATAAACCGGAAAAATAGAAAACGGGCGGAGTCTTGAGCAGGCGGGGCGGAAACGGAACCCGGAAGCGAACCATGGGGGGTAACCGAGAGGCTACCATGGCCGCCGGAGGATCCAGCGGCCGAACCGGCGGTTATCGGGGATTATCAGGCATCTTGCAGCGTGGGCACGGCCGCGAATTTGACCAAGTAGAACTTCTTGATGTAATGGGAAAGCGACATGCAACCCACGACCAGGAAGCCCACGGCATATAGGCCCAAGAACGGGCCGACCAGGTATTTCTCGGCGGCGGTGTAATGGAGGAAACCCAGGAAGCAATAAGCGGCAAGGCCCAGTTCCAAAACGGAGGCGAAGGGGAACTTGGACTTGTAGATATGCACCATTTTGTCGCCGGCCTTGGGAGTCCGGATGAAAGCGCCTTTGCGGCCGGAAAGGGCGGAGAGCACGGCGCGAGTATTGTTCAAAGCCACGCCCACGCCCAAGGCCATCAAGGTAGGCAGGGAGAGTATGCGGCTCTTCCAATTCTTTCGGGAAACGCGCTGGGCCACCAGATACAGGATGGAAGGCGCCAGCGAAGAGATGAGTATGAGCACGCACAGGCCCGAGAAAGCGGTGGTGCCGACTTTGAACGGGAACCAGTACAGCAGGGGCAAAGCCAGCAAAGCCGTAATCAGCATCAGCGGATGGATGGCATAATGGGTGGTGTGCAGGATGCTCTGGAGCTTGACCTTGAGCGGCTGGTTGGACTTCATCACCTTCGGCAGCAACTTCATCGCGGTCTGGATGGAACCCTTGGCCCAACGGAATTGCTGCGATTTGAAGGCGTTGATATCGGAAGGCAATTCGGCCGGGACCACCACGTCGTAGAGGAACTTCATGCGCCAGCCGTTCAATTGGGCGCGGTAGGACAGATCCATATCCTCGGTGAGGGTGTCGCCTTGCCAGCCGCCGGAATTTTCGATGGCGGTTTTGCGCCAGATGCCGGTGGTGCCGTTGAAATTCATGAACAAGCGGCCCCAGGAACGCGCCGATTGTTCGATAACGAAATGGCCGTCGATGCCGATGCTCTGAGCAAGCGTCAGGGAAGACTCCTGGGAATTCAAATGGCCCCAGCGGGCTTGCACCAAACCGATGTCCTTGTCCATGGTGAGGAAGGGGACGCAGCGGATGAGATAGTCGACGGGGGGGACGAAGTCGGCATCAAAAATGGCGATGAATTCGCCTTTGCAAACCTGCATGCCTTCATTGAGGGCGCCGGCCTTGTAATCATGGCGGTTGGTGCGGTGGATGAGTACGATATCATGGCCCTTGGCGCGCATTTCCTCGACCAAGGAGGCGGAAAGTTTCTCGGACCCGTCGGTGGAATCGTCCAACACCTGGATTTCATGCCGATCCTTGGGATACTCCATGGCGCAAACGGAGCGTATGAGGCGCTCGATCACGTTGGTTTCATTGTAAACGGGCAATTGCGTGGTGACCATGGGAAGCTTGTCCATGCCGCCTTCGGAATAGAAGCGGCGCAGCTTACGCTTATCGTGCACCACTTCCTTACGCTTGTTCTTGAGGAATAGAGCCAGAAGCCAGTAGCAATTGATGCCGTAAGTAAACAGCCCGATTGAAGCTATGGCATACAGTCCAAACATGGCATAGATGATGGGTGAAGGCATCTTATCGTATTCCCAAATTTTTGAGTGGTTCCAGATGTTTCACCCGACTGAAGTCTTCCAGGGTATCCACATCCGGATAAGCGTTATGCGAAAGGTAACTAAAAGTTTGAAATTTTAGAATATTTAAGGTTTTCCCGAACTTTTTTCCGTAACTTGGTGTGTTGCTCCGGAAAGGCGATGGGTCATGAAATATCAAGTCGAGCAAATAGTAACCTCCATCGTCCCCGGGTCCAAGGATGTCATGGTCACTGTTTCTCATCCCGAAAGTGGAAGTTACGGAATATTTTGAAATTTGCGGGCCAGGGTTCAGGTGGGTACAAGTGGATTGACGATGCCCATGGACGGGAGCGCCCGCGCTTTTGACCAGCCCCGTATTGCGCCGCTCATTCCTGTGGTAAGCGGAGTCGAAGAGATCTTCATTCCGCGGATCGAAATCATCTATCACGGGGATAAACTAAGTATTCATGGGCCCGGGCGAAACCCCGATGTTCCAAATGGGCAAAAGAATTGGGGCAAGCGGAAAGCGGAACCTTTGGGGTTCCGCTTGAAGCATTTGGGAATATGCGCCGCGCTTCCGAATCGATACTGAAGCCGGAGTCAGCCTCCGCGCGGGAACTTTCTCAATGCACCGAGCCGCGCGGTTTCTTGGTCGGGAACGGTACGACATGCGGCTGGCTCAAGGCGTATTCCTCGAATTGCATCTCATAGTCGCTCCACTTTTCGAACGATTGCGTATGGCCATCGGCGGGCTTGCGGCCTATCGAAACCATCCGCAGGAAGTGGCGGCGCTTGTATTCGGTGCGATGGAGCTCGCAGTACATCGGGTAGATATTGTGGTCCGGATAGATGGTGAAGGTGTATTCCTTCCTGCATTCGGACAGTGAGCAGCACATGGTCTTCTGGATCGGCTGGATCTCGTCGGGTTCGATCACCAGGTTGCTGTCCTCGGGCTTGGGGGCTTCCTTGGGAACGAATCGCTCCGCGCGGCTCTTGCGCGTGCGGTGATCGGTGCAATACAAGGACGTGGGCGATCCCTCGAACTTCTTGTTGCATCCCGGATGCTTGCAGGATCGGATTTCCTTGCGGACCCGGCTGCCATTGTTCATCCCTTGGTTGAAGGCCCGGCCTTCGAGTACATGCGCTTGCTTTTCCATGGTTTGTTTCGCTCCCTACCTTCATTATCGGAGGCGGAAGGCGAAACCTTTAGCAGTGAAGTGATACTTAAAGCATTGAAAACACTTTGGTTTACAAAGAAACCCAATGGGTTTTTTGGGGTCGCCGTCAGGGAAGGGTAAGTTCCGGAAGCCGGGGCCGGATCCGGTCGTCAAATGGTTAAAATTCCTATATTCCCCCTTATGGTTTCCGACACCGGCTCCGCCACGGGTTTCGATCCGCAGGAACATATCGCCCGCTTGAAGCCCGGAGTAGTGCTGCTGGCCCGCGACATGTCCGATCCCAACTTCAATGCCACCGCCGTGCTCGTCTGCCAGCATAGCACGGAAGGCTCTTACGGACTGGTCCTGAACCGGCCTTCGCACATGCCCCTCTCGGAAGTGTTCGACAAACCCCCCGCCTGGGCGGGCGACGGCGCGCGCAAGCAACGCATCTATATCGGCGGGCCCGTGCAGCCGGAAGAGTTGCAAATCCTGCAAGTCACCACCCAGCCCGTTGCGGGCTCCTATCTCGTGGCCCCGGAAGTCTATTTGGGCGGCTACTGGGGCGACCTGAAGGACATCCTGGACCTGGATCCGAAAACCATCCGCCTCTTCCTGGGGTATTCGGGATGGGGAGCCGATCAATTGGCCAATGAGGTGCAGGCGCAGTCATGGGAAGTATGGAGCGTGGATATCAAGAAGCTCCTGTTGGGTCCGGAGACCGCTTGGCTCGGGGGCATCGGCCACTTCAAGAATTACCTCGCCTCCCTTTAAGCATTAAGCGGCCGCCGCGGATTTTTCCCGCCCCGCCGCCGAACCCGCATTGTCAACCGCATCGCAATTCCGGGCAATCCATGACACATGCGGAAACTCGCCGCTGACGCGCGTCCGGCCTTGCTGTTGGTTTGCGGGGGATGCGCACGTGTCCGGCAGACCGTCCCGCGGGGAAAAAAAGGGTGACTATTTCGGAATTGTTCTTATTTTTGCGATCAATGGCTGAGCACACGCGGCCTTGCGCCCGCGAGGCGTCGTTTCAATCGGTCAAGCCGTTCCAGGCGGCCAAGTTAGGGAAAAGAACCATGAAGGCTCACGGATATCCGGAACACGAAGGCTTATACGACAGCGCGTACGAGCATGACGCTTGCGGCGTAGGATTTGTCGTCCATATCAAGGGCAAGAAATCCCATGACATCGTGGCCAAAGGCCTTCAATTGCTCGACAATCTGGAGCATCGCGGCGCTTCCGGCGCGGAAAAGAATTCCGGCGACGGTGCGGGCATCATCACCCAGATCCCGCATGCCTTCTTCCTCAAGAAATGTACCGAACTCGGTATCTCCTTGCCCAAGCCGGGCGAATACGGCGTGGGCCAGCTGTTCCTGCCCAAGGACGCGGAGCAGCGCAAGGAGATTCAGAAGCTGTTCACGCGCTGCGTGGACGAGTCGGGCCAGCAAATCCTGGGCTGGCGCGTAGTGGATACCAACAATTCGCAGCTGGGGGAATCGGTCAAGCGCACCGAGCCGGCCCATTACCAGGTGTTCATCAAGCGCGGTAAGAACGCCAAGGACGCGGAGGCCTTCGAACGCAAGCTGTACGTGATCCGCAAGTATGCCGAACGGATGATCCGCGACAGCAAAGAGCCGGGCAGCGACATGTTCTACGTGGGTTCGCTTTCCCACAAGACCATCGTGTACAAAGGCCTTTTCCTATCCCCGCAGGTGATGACCTATTTCCCGGATTTGGCGGACGAGAGCTATGAGTCGGCGCTCGCGCTGGTGCATAGCCGTTTCTCCACCAACACCTTTCCGACCTGGCCTTTGGCGCATCCTTTCCGTTACATCGCCCACAACGGGGAAATCAATACCCTGCGGGGCAACGAGAATTGGATGAAGTCCCGCGAATCCCTGCTCAAGTCCAAGCTGTTCAGCGCGGACGAGATCAAGAAGCTGCTGCCCATCATCGACGAAAGGGGATCCGACTCCGCCAAGCTCGACAATGTGGTGGAATTGCTGGTCATGTCCGGACGCAGCCTGCCGCATGTGATGATGATGCTCATTCCGGAAGCCTGGGAGAAGGATCCGGAAATGAGCCCGGAAAAGAAGGCATTCTACGAATACCACGGGACCTTGATGGAACCGTGGGATGGCCCGGCTTCCGTGGCCTTTACGGACGGGCATATCATAGGCGCGACTTTGGATCGCAACGGCTTGCGTCCCTCGCGCTATCAGCTAGACGATGACGACATCCTGGTCATGGCTTCGGAAGCAGGCGTGATCGAAGTGGCTCCGGAGAAGATCAAGCTGAAAGGCCGCTTGCAGCCCGGCCGCATGTTCGTTGTCTCCCTGGAAGAGGGCCGCATCATCCCCGACGAAGAGATAAAGACGCGCATCGTCACGCGCAAGCCCTACGCCAAGTGGCTGGCCAAGTACAAGATCGAGCTGTCCGACCTCAAGCCGCCCCGGGAAATCCGCCAGCCGGATCCGGACACGGTCCTGAAGCGCCAGAAGACCTTCGGCTATAGCCTGGAGGACCTGCGCATTCTGATGGCGCCCATGGTCAACAGCGGGGAAGAGGCATTGGGATCCATGGGCAGCGATACGCCCCTGGCCGTGCTCTCGGACAAGTCGCGCAACCTGTTCGACTATTTTCATCAGCTGTTCGCGCAGGTGACCAATCCTCCCATCGACAAGGACAGGGAAGAGATGGTCATGTCCCTGACTTCCTTCGTGGGCAAGGAAGACAACCTCCTGGAAGAGACGGAAACGCATTGCCGCGTCATCGAATTGCCGCAACCGGTGCTGACCAACGATGATCTGGAGCGATTGCGCTGGGTGGACAAGAACCATTTCCAGGCCCGCACCATCCCCATCGTGTTCAAGGCCGCGCTGGGCGAGAACCGCATGGCCAACGCCCTGGAACGCATACGCCGCCAGGCTTCCGAGGCCGTCCAGGAAGGCTATAACGTCATCGTCCTCTCGGACAAGCCCATCGATTCCGATCATGCTGCCATCCCTTCGCTGCTGGCGGTGGCGGCGGTGCATCATCATCTCATCCGCGAGGGCACGCGCTCGCAATGCGGCATCATCATCGAGACGGGCGAAGCCCGCGAGGTGCATCATTTCGCCTTGCTGCTTGGCTATGGCGCCAGCGCCATCAATCCCTACCTGGCTTTCGAGACCATCGAGGACATGCGCCGCAGGCGCCTGCTCAAGGAAGGCCTGACTTCCGAGAAGGCGCAGTCGCTGTTGATCAAATCGGTCAATAAGGGCCTGCTCAAGGTCATTTCCAAGATGGGCATCTCCACCATCCAATCCTATATCGGGGCGCAAATCTTCGAAGCCGTGGGGCTGCATACGGACGTGGTGGACGAATACTTCACAGGCACGGTGTCGCGCATAGGCGGCATCGACCTGGCCACCCTGGAAGAGGAAACCCTGCTGCGGCACAGTTTCGCCTATCCGAAGGTCA
>JBDSWM010000304.1:0-4557 GCA_039926685.1 Fibrobacteria bacterium
CTGGACTTGGGTTACCCGTTCAAGGCCATGGTGGCGCTAGGCGTTTACGGAGGCAAAGCCCGGGTGCGCGACCGGGATTTTCCCGCCATCGCCAATATCGGGAAACATCCCACCTTCGGCGGCGATGCCTTGATAATCGAAGTCCACGTGCTGGATTTCGACCAGGATATTTACGGGGAAACGGTTGAGTTCCGCCTGCTGTTCCCGGTCCGCCCCGAAGTCAAATTCGCCTCGGTGGCCGATCTGCGCGGCCAGATTGAAAAGGACGTTACGGAAACACGTCTTGTCTTAAGCAGCCTGGAATAAGGCCTCCCCGCCGGTTTTCGCCTATAATTTGCCAAATCGGCGTCGAGAAAGACCGAATAGCATGGTTTGCAGTAGAAGATCGGCGCGCATAAAGGATATATTTCCATCCAGACGCGGATCAGCCCGAGAGACCGGACTTTGCATTATCGTGCAGGCATTGGTTGGGGAACCGCGCGAAAGGAGTCGCTATGGATAACGTCGATAACGGTTTGGCCGATGAGGAAAAAAGCTTTATTGTGCCTTTAATCGGCGTGGGTTCGGTTTTCATCTTCATTCTCTTGGTGAAGGGGCTGTTCATGCCCACCACGCAATGGTTGTGGTAAGGTTCCGCTAGTTAAGTATCGCCGCTTTCCAGCCACCCAGGCCGAAGGCGGCTCCAATTCCTTTAAAAAACCCGCCTTTTGCCGGAATAGCCCCGGCTGTCGGAAAAAAATGGCCAAACCGGCCGCGTAAAGCTATTATTCCACACCTCTTAAATAGGCTCCCCTCAAGTAAGGGCCGGCCCGTTTACGGTCGCAATCGGGGTGCAATGCATGACCTTATTGCAAAAGAGAAGTTTTCAGAACAGTTATCGATTTGAAAAGTAAGAAGCAGAAAGACGAAGCATTATGGCAACCATGACCAAGGAAATTGCGGCGAAAACCATCAGCGATTTCGGCAAGACCCCGAAGGACTCCGGTAACCCGAAAGTCCAGGTGGCCCTGCTCACCCATCGCATCGCCGAGATCACCGAGCATTTGAAGATCCATAAGAAGGACAAGCATTCCCGCCGCGGCCTGACCACCATGGTCGCCTATCGCCGCCGCCTCCTCAACTACATGATGAAGACCGACTTGAACGGCTATCGCGGCCTGATCAAGACCCTCGATCTGCGTCGCTGATACTCCTCTTTCCGCTTTTTTCCCTCCAAAACCAACCGAGCGCGGCGAGTGCCGCGCTACCCGGGAGCATAGAATTCCATGGCAAAACAAACCGTATCGATCACCCTGCCAGACGGCAAAATCATGACCATCGAGTCCGGACGCATGGCCAAACAGGCCGGCGGCGCCGTCATCGTTCGCTTGGGCGATACCATGGTGCTGTGCACCGTGTGCGCGGGCCCGGAGGCTCTGGGCGACTTCTTTCCCCTGACCGTGGAATACCGCGAGAAATACTACGCCGCGGGCAAGATCCCCGGAGGCTATGTCAAGCGCGAAGCCAAACCCAGCGACAAGGAAGTGCTCACCTGCCGCATCGTCGACAGGCCCCTGCGCCCCATGTTCCCGGACGGCTACAAGCGTGAAGTCCAGATCGTCTGTACGGTCCTTTCCGCGGATGAGAAGTACGATTCCGATACGCTTTCCGTTATCGGCGCATCCGCCGCTATCGGGCTTTCCTCCCTGCCTTTCGAAGAGCAGGTCGCTTGCGTCAAGGTCATCGGCAAGGACGGCAAGTACACCGTCAATCCCACCTACGAGGAAATCGAATCCGCCGACGTCGAAATGATCGTCGCCGGCACCGCCACCTCCATCTGCATGGTGGAAGGCTCCGGCTGGGAAGTGGCCGAAGAAATCATGGTCGCCGCCATCCAGGCCGGCCACGAAGCCATCAAGACCATCGTCAAGGCCCAGCAGGAACTGATTTCCAAGTTCGAGGTGGTCAAGGACGTGTTCACACCCAAGGCCATCGACCAGGATTTGTTCACCAAGGTCCAGGCCCTCGCCAAGCCCATGTTGCACAAGGCCTTCCACACCCCCATGCTCAAGAAGGCGCATTACGCCACCATGAGCCAGATCAAGAAGGACGTTATCGCCGCCTTGGGCGAGACCTACGCCGATCGTACCGGCGAAATCAAAGAGCACGTGGAATCGGTCCAGTGGGCCGACATGCGCGAAATGGTCCTCTCCGAGAAGGTCCGAATCGACGGACGCGGCCCCGCCGACATCCGCAACATTGAAATCGAGACCTCCGTGCTGCCCCGCACGCACGGCTCCGGCCTGTTCCAGCGCGGCGAGACCCAGGCTCTTGTGGTCTGCACCCTCGGCACCAAGCAGGATGAACAGCGCGTGGATTCGCTCCAGGGTGAAACCTTCAAGAACTACATGCTGCATTACAACTTCCCCGGCTATTCCGTGGGCGAAGCCAAGCGCATGAACTCGGTGGCCCGCCGGGAAATCGGGCACGGCTTCCTGGCCGAACGCGCCTTGGCGCCCGTGCTCCCCACCTCGGAGAGCTTCCCGTACACCATCCGCCTCGTTTCCGACATCATGGAATCCCACGGTTCCTCGTCGATGGCTTCGGTTTGCGGCGGCACCTTGGCCTTGCTGGACGCGGGCGTGAAAATCAAGGCTCCCGTGGCCGGCATCGCCATGGGTCTCGTCTCCGACGGTACCCGCTTCGAGACCCTCTCCGACATCAACGGCACCGAAGACCATCTCGGCGACATGGACTTCAAGGTATGCGGCACCGAGAAGGGCATCACCTCCTTCCAGATGGACATCAAGCTGCGCGGCCTCACCTTCGCCATCATGCAGCAGGCATTGACCCAGGCCAAGACCGGCCGCCTGCACATCCTCGGCAAGATGAAGGAAGCCCTCCCTGCCGCCCGCGAACTTTCCAAGTACGCGCCGTCCATCCTGCAGAAGAAGATCCCCTCGGACAAGATCAAGGACCTCATCGGCCCCGGCGGCAAGGTCATCCGCGGCATCCAGGAAAACTCCGGCGCCACGCTTAACGTGGACGATCAGGGCAACCTGACCATCAGCGCCGTCCATCGCGGCAATGCCATCATGGCCCTCAAGATGGTGAACGAGCTGTTCGCCGAAGCCGAAGTGGGCAAGGTCTACCGCGGCAAGGTCAAGGGCATCGCCACTTTCGGCGCCTTCGTGGAAATCCTGCCGGGCAAGGAAGGCCTGGTACACATCTCCGAGCTGGCCCCCACCAAGGTGGATCGCGTCGAAGACGTGCTCTCCATGGGCGACGAGGTCGAAGTGAAATGCATCGGCGTCGATCCCCAGGGCAAGATCAAGCTCAGCCGCAAGCAGCTGCTGCTCCAGGCTTGAGACGAGAACCATAGGGTTGCCTAAGGGAAGCGTCCTGGATATGGATATCCGCACCACCCGCCTGGAAAACGGCGTGGTGGTGGCCACGGAATCCCTCCCCAACATCCGTTCGGCCAGCCTCGGCGTCTATCTGGACATCGGAAGCCGGGACGAGGTGCCTGCCACCAACGGTTTGGCCCATTTGTTCGAGCATATGGTCTTCAAAGGCACGCCCAAGCACGGCGCCCTTGAGATCGTGAAATGCTTCGAGTCCACCGGCGGCCAGATCAACGCCTATACCTCCAAGGAACAGACCTGCTTTTACGCCAAGGTGGTGGACACGGAAGTCAATTCCAGCCTGGCCATGCTGCTCGAGATGGTGTTGGAATCCACCTTCGACAAAAAGGAATTGGAGAAGGAAAAGGACGTCATCATCGAGGAGATCAAGGGAGGCAACGATAATCCCGAAGATTACATCTACGACCTCTTTTCGCAAGCCTTCTTCGACAAGCACAGCCTGGGATTTCCCATCGCCGGCGATGAGAAGACGGTGCGCGGGCTGACCCGGGAGCATCTCCTGGATCATCAGCGCAAGGCCGCTTCCACCTTGCCGTTGTTCGTGACCGCCGTGGGCAGGGTTTCCCATGAGGATGTGGTCGCCATCGCCCGCAAGGCTTTCGGATTGAAAGGCGCCCCCCGGAAGGGTTCGGGTACGCGCGCGCGCTCCGGTTCGGCCCCTTCCGCGCTCGCGGCCGCGCAGGCCATGGTGCGGCAAGCCGTCCCGCGTCCCGGAGCCAAGCTCAATCCCCGCCATTTGATCCAGAAACGCCCCGTACAGCAGGTGACCGCGCTGTTGGGCGGCCCCGGTTATGCCTGGGCGCATCCCAACCGCTACGCGCTGCTGCTGCTCAATACCGTGCTCGGCGACGGCATGAGCTCCAAGCTGTTCCAGAGCGTGCGCGAAGCCTTGGGCCTGGTGTACACCATCTACTCCAGCCCGGACTTCATGATCAACGCCGGCGTTTATGCTATCGGGTTCGCCACCGAGCCCAAAGACATCGGCAAGGCGGTCAAGGAAATCAACCGGCAGCTGGGCCTGTTGAAAAAGAACGGCCTGAGCAAGGATGAACTCGACTTCGCCAAGGCCAACGTGCGCGGCAGCATCCTGCTGGGGCTGGAATCCAGCAACACCCGCATGGCCAATCTATCCCGCCAACTGATGTACGGGGAG
>JBDSWM010000305.1:0-2974 GCA_039926685.1 Fibrobacteria bacterium
CAATGGCCGGGGGCGGCCCTTTCCGTGCCTGCACTTCCCTGGTGCTGGAGCCTGGTTCTGCTTTTCCTCATCTGCGCCTTCCCGTTCGCGGCCCGCACCGGACGTGGGGCCCGGCTGGTGCTCATCGGCGCGGCGGCGTTTTCGGGGCGCTGGTGCTGGCAGGAGACATGGGACGCATGGCGCCGGCCTGCCTCGGTGAATTACCTCGACGTGGGCCAGGGCGATGGAGCTGTGCTCCGGCTGCCCGGAGCGGTAATCCTGATCGATGCCGGCCCGCCGGAAGCGGGGCGCAACGTCATCCTCCCTTATCTTCGCGAACAAGGCATCAATAGGTTGGATCTGGTCATCGTGACCCATCCCGATCTGGATCATTACGGCGGCCTGGCCTATGTCGCGGCGCATATGCCCATCGGCACCGTGGCCTATTCGGGCGAGGACGCCGACACGCATGCCTGGAAGGATTTGCGAACTTTCCTCTCAATGCGGCGAGTGCCCATGATCCGGGTCGCGCGCGGGCAGAACCTGTATGACCAAGGCGTGAAAAGGGGTGCGGGAGGGGAAGGGTATGGGGACGGGGATACAGGCGAAAGGATAATCCTATCGGTATTGTCGCCGGAATACCCGGGGCAGTTCCCGGATCGCAACGAGAACTCCGTAGTAACCTTGTTGTTACTCAATGGCCGCCGTTTCCTGTTTACCGGGGACATGGGCCCGCTTACTGAATCCCGCCTGCTGGCCCAGGCCGGCGATCGCATGCAGGGCTCCATCCTCAAAGTACCCCACCACGGGAGCGACCTTTCCAACGACCCGGCCTTCCTGGCGGCGGTGCGGCCGCCCGTCGCTGTGCTGTCCGCCGGGCGGCTGAACCGCTTCGGTCATCCCGGCCGCGCGACGGTGGCGGCCTTGAAAGGCCTGGAATCCTCGCTGTTCCTGACGGCGCGGGACGGCGCCGTGACTTATGCCTGCGATAGAGGAGGAGGTCGGTGGTCCGCCTATTTGCGGGCCGGTCCAGGCGTTCCGGTCGATATTTCCGCCTACGCCGGGCGCGCCAATAACGCGCATCATGATCACCGCGGACAGCGCGTCAGGCAAGACTATAGCGGTTTTAGCGACCAGGCAAAATAGTACATTGGATGGGATGTCCGATTTATTCGAAGGCGCCGATCAAGACCGCCTGAAACATATCTATAAGACCACCGATGTTCGCCGCCTGCCCATGACCGGCATCGTTGCCGGTTACCATGCCCTGCCCTTCACCTTGGTCGGCCCCAACGATGAGTCCGATACCGGCAAGGCCAACCCCGGATCCTTGAAGCTTACCGGCAAGATCATGGACAGCCCCAAGCTCCTGCTCTCGCTATCGTCCAACGACGAACGCTTCGCGGACATGTTCCCGGAAGCCGAACCCTTCATGGACAAGAGCCTGGTGGCGCGCATGTTCTCCTTCAGCACCGCCTATAAGAAGAATTACCGCATACGCAATGAGCATCTGTCCGTCGAGGAATTCCCGGATGCGGACAAGGATTTGCTGACCACGGTGCTGAACGAAATGAGCCGCGCGGAGATCATCAACATGGGCGTGATCTGGTGCCCGCAACCGCGCTTCTATCCCATCAGCCTGGAACGCTTCATCGCGTCGGTTTTGGATAGGGAGTTCCGCTAGCCTCACGGTCCAGCGGGCGCGGCTGGGTTCGGGGCTTACGGCTGCAGCGAATACGCTTCAGATACTGTGTGGCTTCCGGCCGACCGGCTGGCCGATGGGCGTGGGCTTCCGCGCAAGCTCGCAAACGCGATTCAACTCGCTGTTTCATCCGCGACTTGACTCGCTTGCGCCCAGGCCAGTCGGCCTGCGTACAAGCGACCCGCGGGGCGGGTCGTTCGCTTCCGCCTGATAGCCCCGAACCCAGCCGCGCCCGCTGGCCCCCCAATCTCGCCGTCACCCTCTCCCTTTTTCGCGCCGATGGGCGCGGGGTCTAGAGGCTGATTTCCAGTACGCGCGAGTTGCGATCGGGGTTGTAGTTGGATTGGCGCTCGGGGGGCATTACGGTGAGGGGAGCCTCCCGGAAGCCGTTGCGCATGAAGAAGTCGCTGGTTTGCGTGGTCAGCAAATACACGTTTTTGACCCCGGCCTTGCGGGCCTTGTCCAATAGGTAGGAAACGATTTTGCGGCCCGTGCCTTGCCCCGTGAACGCGGCGTCGACCACCACGGCGTAGAGTTCGGCCTTTTTCTCCGGATAGATTTTCAGCGCCGCGCAACCATGCAAGGTGGAGTCCACCTTGAAAACCACGAAATTGTCCAGCTCCAAGGCCAGGGTTTCCGCTGAGCGTTGGATGAGCACACCGTCCTCCACGTAGGGCTGCATGATGCGCAGGATTTCCGGGATATCCGATGGCCTGGCCGCGCGCACCTTATCGTACTGGTTGGCGTAGAACATGGTTCCGTGGCCGGCGCTGGAGAAGATTTCCTGCAGCAGGATTCCGTCCAGGGAGCCGTCGATGAAATGAACGCGATCCACGCCCGCGGCGCAGGCTTCCATGGCCAGCGAGACCAGCTCGCGATGCTCCGATTTCAAGGAGTGGGAAAAATCGCTCAGCAGGATGCTGCCTTCCTCCAGATCCAGATTCGAGAAGAAGCCGCTGGCCTTCTCGCCCGCATCGGCGAATTGGGCCTCCGCCACCACCGGGATGCCCGTGTCCACGCCGATGAAGAAGAGCTTGGTGGCACGCAGGGCTTTGGCGATGGCCACGGCCAGCTCGCTGCTGGACAGGTTGTAATCCTTGCCCACGATGTTCCAGCCGATGTTGGGGACGATGGGGATCAGGCGGTCTTCGAGCATTTTGTTGATGAGATTGACGTCCACCTTCTCCACGCGGCCGGTATGCTGGTAATCCACGCCGTTGATCACGCCCATGGCGCGCGCGCGCACCCAGTTACCCACTACGCCGTTGGCCCCGTTCTCGGTCAAGAGCGAGA
>JBDSWM010000306.1:0-35112 GCA_039926685.1 Fibrobacteria bacterium
TCATGCCGACGGACGTCAACATCACCACTTCGGACGAGGTGCGCTCCCTGCTCGTCAAGAATTACCATCATCAGATGATCCGCATGGGCGCCACCGCCTTGGATACTTTGCCGGCCACGCAACGCGATATCTCCTCCATCACCATACCCATCCACGCCAAGGACTTCGGCAGGGTCAAGGAACAGATCCAATTGATGCGGAAGGAATTGCTCAACCTGGGGGCAGAACCAGGCGCCGGGGAAGACGTAATCCAAGTGAACATCCAGCTTTTCCCCCTGACCGGGCTTTCCGGCTGATCCCATGAGGCGATTGCGGATATGGCCGCTCACGCCGGCGCTGCGCAAGACGGAACCGGCTATCGCTTTTCCGGAGACGATGGCGATGGCCCTGGCGATGGCTGCCTGCCTTCTGCTGGGGGCGTGCGAACGACTGGCCGGGACCGAAGTCGGCAATCCCGAAATCACCGTCGCTGCGCGCTTCGCCATCCGCGACTCCAATCCGGCCTCGGCCATCCCGCAAATGGCGTTCAAAGTGATGGGCATGGGCTGGCAAGCGCCCGATCATAGCGGGGACATCTGGGCGGAACCTGAGGGGCACATGGTCGATTTCGCCTCAGCGCCCGGTGGAGCGCTGCCGGACGTCATCATGAGGGACGGGGAATTCACCGGGGCGGAACTGGCATTGCAAGCGGCGGACGGAGAACCCACATTGCCGGACAGCGCCGGTTTTTCGGAATGGTCGGATCCGCGCTACATCAAAGTGGTGAAGGTGATGGGGAGCGATACCGTGCGCGCCCTGTTCCAATTGGAGGCCGGGATGCGGATCACCCTGGGTTTCTCGCCCGCCACCATCCGGAAATGGCGCGAAGACGGGAGAATCATGGTATCCGTGCTTTTCGATGCGGACAAATGGGTGGCCGGGATGGGAACCGATCAGGCCTTCTCCTATCGCGAGGATGGGAAACATGCGCGTTACGTTGTGCTGGCCCCGGAGGAGAATGCCGGAATCTACGCGGCTTTGAAGGCTTTATTGCCGGCCAGCTTCATGGCCGACACGGCCGACATGCGCTGATCGATCCTTTCAACCGAATTTCACCGATGTCATGGTCAGGGAACCGCCCACGGCTTTGTCGTTGAAAAGGACCGCTTCCTCGTTTTTCCCCTGCAGGCCCAAAACGTACAAGAGCGGGTAATAATGATCGGGCGTCGGGATGGCCAGCTTGGCGGCCTCCCCCAGCTTGGTATAGTCGATCAAGGCACCATGATCGCGTTCGCGGATGAGTTTGGCGAACGTCGCCTTCATCTCCAAGGCCCAATCGAAACCGTACTCGGGGTCGTTGATATGATCGAAGGCGATGCGCCGCAGGTTGTGAACCATGTTGCCGCTGCCGATGATCAGAACACCCTTCTCGCGCAGGCCCGCCAATTCCTTGCCCAGGTTGTAATGGTATTGCGGAGGCTTGTCGTAGTCGATGCTCAATTGCAGCACGGGCACGGTCGCATCCGGGTACATATGTCGGAGCACGGTCCAGGTGCCGTGGTCCAGGCCCCATTCATGATCGGGACGGATGTCTACGGATCTGACGGCCTGGCGTGTCATTTCCGCGACGGACGGGCTGCCGGGGGCGGGATATCTCACGTCGAACAAGGCTTTGGGAAATCCCCCGAAATCGTGGATGGTTTCGGGTTTTTCCATGGCGGTCACCAGCGTGCCGCGGGTAAGCCAGTGGGCGGAAATGCACAGCACCGCCTTGGGCACAGGGACGTCGCGGGCCAAGTTGGCCCAGCTGCGGCTGAATTCGTTTTCCTCGATGCCGTTCATGGGCGCCCCGTGACCTATGAATAGCGCGGGCAGCTTGGTTCCATTCTTGAGGCCGGACGCCGTAGCGTTCAATTCGTTGAGATTCATGGCATGCACCGCCGCGGGGATGAAGGGTAGAGTGGCGAGGAATCGCCTGCGTTCCAAATCCATGGGGATAATATACGTTATAACGAATATCCTTTCCACATACTAATTAGGATTCGATGCTGGCGGCAAACCGGACCTTCCCATGCGATCCGCGGCCAGTCATCGAAGGCGGAAAGCCGCGCGTTTTTTGCGCTTCCCGAGACGATGGTCGCATGCGGTTTCCTGGTTGTGCGCCGGCTCACGCCTTTTCCCTAAAAGTCCTCAAAAGCGCGCCTTATCGCATCGCTCATCTCAGCCAGGAAAGCAACGGCAGATCGGATAATCAGGAGTCACGGCAGAAGAAGCCCGGCATCGGAAAGAAGGGGTAACCGCCAAAAGCGGCATCCCAAAGCAAAATGCAAGCGAACAAAAACATTCTGAATCGGAACTGGAAGCGGATCGCGCAGCGGGGCGGGTTGGCCGCTTTCCTGGGGTTGGCTTCCTGTCTGTTCGAAACCAAAACGGTGGATCCCAACCAGCCCGGATACCTCAGCCTGGATTTGTCCTTGAAACCGAATTCCAACGCCCTGTTCAAGACGGCCTCGGCGGATACGGCATTCCGGTTGGACTCCGTGATCATCATCCTGACCGCCCCCGGCGCGACCACCCTTAAGAACACCTATGCGGTGTCGGGGCGTTCGGACAGCGCCAACATCCCCGTCGCGACCAAAATATACGCGCTCGCGCCCCTGCGAACCTGGAAAGCCAAAATCCTCTCCATCGACACTTCCATGAATCCGAACCGGCGGGATACGGTGCATATCGATTCCGTCAGTTTCCTGATCCAGCCGGGAGACACGGCCTATGTCAGTAAAACGGCGAATCCCGTATTCTCCATCCTGCGCGCCCGCATGGTATCCAACAGCCCGGCCTCCTTGCCCAATAGCGTTAAATACCTGCGCATCCGCGTGGATGGCATCATGCGCGACTCGTCCATCATCGGCCCCACCCTGCGGAGCGTGGACTATGCGAACTCCAACACCGGCGGCGCTGCGGGCGATTCCGGGACCATCATCCGCACCACCAATGGCGGGGGCAATTGGGCCGCCACCCCCAGCGGCACCACCCAGAACCTGTACAGTGTGAATTTCCCCGCGGCAGCCAACGGCTGGGCGGTGGGCATCGGCGGAACGGTGGTGCACACCACCACGGGGACGTCTTGGTTTACGGTTCCCAGCGGCACAACACAGAACCTGTACGGCACCTACTATACCAGCAACAACAACGGCTGGGCGGTGGGCGACGCTGGCACCATCATCAAAACCACCACCGGGCTCGCCTTTTCGGCCCAAACCAGCGGTACCACGCAAAACCTGTATGCGGTCTATTTTTCCAATACCAACAACGGTAATGCGGTAGGCGCGGCCGGGACCATACTGCGGACAGTCAACGGCGGCACCAATTGGACCGCCCAGGCCAGCGGTACCACGGCCAAGCTCAGAGGCGTGCATTTCCCCGCTTCGGCGACGGGATACGTGGTGGGCGACGGCGGCCTGATCCTCAAGACCACCACCAGCGGCGCCACTTGGTCTCCCCTTGTCAGCGGTACCACCGCCAATCTGAACTCGGTGTATTTCACCAGCGCCACCGCCGGCTACGCGGTCGGGGATGGAGGCGTCATCCTGAGCACTTCGGACGGGACCAACTGGACTCTGCGCGCCAGCGGTACCGCCCAGAACCTATACGGGATTTCCTGGACCACCAACGGATCGGACGCCACCGCGGTGGGCAAGGTGGGGACCATCGCCAGCACCACCACCGGCACCAGCTACGCCCTGCAATTGCTGGGCACCAAAAGCTTCGACGTCCAGCTCACCTACAAATACTTCACCCCCAATGTCAGTCATACCCTGTTGATGGAAGCCATCGACACCACGGCGGGCACTTTGCGCGGGTACCAGGTAGCCAAAACCATTATGCTGGCGCCGGGCAAGGATTCCACCGTGACGCCAAGTTCCAATCTCACCAAATGCGGTTATTCCGGCAGCCCGGCCTGCACGCCTTAAGCTGTCGGGACGCCCCGGCTAGAAATAAAACTTTACGCCGCCCTTGATATTGACGCCCGCGCCCGGAACCACGTGCATATCCGTGACGGTTTCGGGCTCCAATACGCCGTTGGCATCCTTGATGCGGGAATCGTTCTCGAATTGGGCGGTGTACCATTCCGTGTTGAACAGGTTGCCCACGTAGGAGAACACCTCCCAACGATGGTATCTGTAGCCGAGGGAAAGGTCCACAACGGTGGCGCCTTTGGCCTCGAAATCCCCCGCTTCATCCGCCGGTCGCGTATCCAGGCTTTGCGCCCGGATGCTGCCGTATGCGCCGGAAGGATGGCGCATGGAGAGGCCGCCGGCCATGGTCAAGCGCGGCGCCAAGGCGACGGCCTTGCCGTTGCCCGCATCGTGCACGAATTCCGCGGTGCATTTCGTCATATCGAAATCCGCCCACATCCAGGGAAGGATTTGCAAACGCGTTTCGAAGTCGATGCCTTTGCGCTGCGTGGACTCGCCTTCCTCGGTGACGCCATCGTCGCCTACCCACACGAATTCGCCGTCCATGTCGACCAGCCACACCGAGGCGGCAAGATCGAGCCGATCCAGCAGGCGCGTGCGCGCTCCCGCTTCGTATTCGCGCGCCTTGGTCAGGGGCCGGGCCGGATCCACGGGAGAGGTGACGCCGCGCGCGTCGTTGGAATGGAAGCCCTCGCCGTAATTGAGGAAAATGTCCGTGCCTTTGACCGGTGTCACTACGATATTCGCCTTGGGGCTGAACATGGAGGCGTCCTTGACGCCGGTGATGGAAGCGGCCCCGGTATCGTTAAGGCGATCCACCACGTCGAAACCGAAATGATCGCCGCGGATGCCCGCTTCCAGGTACAGCCACGGGAAGGGCGCGATGGATTCCTGAAAAAACGCGCTGAGGCTGCCTTCGCGTACGTCGGCATCCACCTTCTTGCCGATGATGCGTCGATCCTTGGCATGATCGAGGTTGTTATGGATGATATCGTTCCGCGTGGCGATGCCGAACAAGGCCGCGGCAGGTAGACTGCCGAGCATATGGCTGCGGTGGTAGCTGGCGTTGAGGCCGGCGATCAGGCGATCGTCGCGCTGGTTGATCTCATCCCCGTCCACGGAATCGTTGGCGAAAAAGGTGAAGTCCGAGAATAGGGAGAGGCGGTAGTCGATGAGGTAAGCTGAAGCCTCCCAGCCTTCCATAGCGTTTGGGAACGAGACATAATTCATGGACGCGCTATAGCGTTGGGAGCTGCCGCCTTCGGAAGGATCCAGGGATCCGAAGCGATTCAACTGCCCGTCATCGATGGCCCGCTGGGGGATCTGGCCGGAGCCGTTCCAGCCCGCGCCATAGGCCATCAGGGTGAAGTCCAGCCTGCTCGCGGAGCTTTGCAGTACCGGGGTCTTGAGGAACAGGTTATAGCGCTCCATATCCTCGGGATTCTTGAAAGGGCCGTCGGAGCGGTAGACTTCCGCCGCCAGGAGCGGTCGGTTGGGCCCTTTGGGGGATAGGATCGTAAGCATGCGCGTGGTGTTGTACATGCCCCCGGTGGCGGAGACGACGTTCTCCTTCACGGAGTTTCGCGTGCGCATACTGACCGAGCCGGCCGTGGCCAAGTCGCCGTATTCGATATCGAAGGTGCCTTTGTTCACCTGCACTTGATCCACCAGCTCGGGGATGATGAAATGCAGATCGGCGAAACCCTGCCCGTGGCCGTGACTGACGTTGTTGACCGGCATACCGTCGAACCACAGCGCCAAATCGGTGCCATGATCGGCATCGAAGCCGCGGATGAAGTATTGGTTGGCCTTACCTCCTCCGGCATGCTGGCCGGTGAATAGTCCGGGGGTCACCTTGACGATGTCGCTGGGGTCGGTCATCATCCGCAGGGAAAGGTCGCGATCCCGGATGGTTTGGCTGTTGGACGCCGTGACCGGACGGTGGCCGTGCACGGTGACTTCCGGGGCTTCGATGGCCTCTTCGCCACCGGTAACATGCGTCCCGGCTGCGCTGGAATCCCGGCGAAGGGACGGGGACGAGGAGGAAGACGCGGCCGCCGGAGCTGCCGAGGAATCCGCGTGATCATCATCCCCTTCGATGTCCAGATCCGAATTTCCATGGGCGTGGACGGAGGGAGAGCACAGTAGCGAAAAGGCGAGGAGGGCCACAAGAGGCGGGAATCCGGCCCATTTGCCCGGGCCGGAAGAGGTAGTTTTCGCGAGGTTATCCATGTTATTCCTTTGTTTCTTGGAAACGGATCCGCAACGGCGGCCGTTTCGATTGAATGAAACGTTTGCTGATGAAATCGTTGGAACGGCGTTTCCCGATCGGGGATTCGCGCCGGGTGCTTGGATTTAAGGAACGGGAATCAGGTAAGGAGGGCGGCGGGGGGACCGCGCGCCAAGTGGGAAAGTCCGGAAATCAGATCCGGAGCCAGATAGGGGCGGCATTGAGGCGGCAGCGGGAGGGCGGCTAAAGCTCGCCAGAAAGGGTGTGAAGAGACGGAAACCTGGTTCGGATCCGACCAGGTATGACCATGGCGTTCGCCTTGGCTGGCCTGATCGCGCAAGGTCCTGTCGCCGACCTGGACGGAATGGGAATGAACCGGCCTGGTTTCGTCGGCGGCGAGTTCGCTTTCCGGAAGGGCGGAACCTTGCAGCGATTCCAGAACCCGCTTGGCCGCGGTTATTTCCGTCCGGGAAAAAGTCCGGTGGAAATGCCCACCCTCGCCGGCCTGATGACGATGAACCAGGAAGCCATAATGGGGAATCAGGGACCAGATCAGGAAGGCAAAGCTGAAATGGAAGCGGAGACGGTGGTTTCCCCGCAGATATCGTAAGCCTAGCCCCATGGAGGGACAAAATAACGTCGAACCGAATTCCAGAAAGGAGGAATCGCAGGATTGGCGATGTTTGAGTCGCACTGGATCCTCTCGTGAGTGTAATTTTGAATCCGATGATTCCCCCCAAGGCCCCTTGATCCATGCACATGTCCGATGCCCTGCTCTCCCCCACGGTGGGATTCGCCTTCTGCGCCGTTTCCGCCGCATTGCTGGGTTATAGCGCCCGGAAAATCCGCGCCGAGTCGGACGAAAGCAAGATCCCTTTGATGGGAGTGCTGAGCGCCTTCGTCTTCGCGGCACAGATGATCAATTTCTCCATTCCCGGGACGGGTTCCTCCGGCCATTTAAGCGGCGGTTTGCTGCTCGCCGTTTTCCTCGGACCCTACCGGGGCTTCTTGGCCATCGCCTCGGTGCTGGTGATCCAATGCCTGTTCTTCGCGGACGGCGGCCTGATGGCTCTGGGAGCGAATATTTTCAACATGGGCTTCTGGGCCTGCTTCATCGTGTATCCTTTATTATGGAGGCCATGGCTGGAAGCGGGCTTTTCCCGTCCGCGCCTGGCGTTCATCTCCATCCTCTCCGCCATGATCATCCTGCTGTTGGGCGCTTTGGGGGTGGTGCTGGAAACGTCATTTTCGGGGATTGCCGACCTGCCACTTTCCACCTTTATGATGTTCATGCTTCCCATACATCTCGGCATCGCGCTGGTGGAAGGCGCGGCCACGCTGGCCATCATCCTGTTCATCCGCCGGACTCGGCCCGAGTTGCTGGGCATCTTAGCCGAAGAAGGTGCGGGACCTTCCCGGTTAGCTTATGCCAAAGGCGCGGCGGTATTGCTGACGATGGCGCTGTTCACCGGCGCCGTCCTCTCCCGGTTCGCCTCCACGAGGCCGGACGGGCTGGAATGGTCCTTGGCCAAAACCCGCGCGGCGAAGGCGGCGGGGAAACCGGTTTTTTCGGCCTCGCCGGCCGCGACCATGCCGCGGATTCAGCGCGGGCGGAATCCGGGTCGACGGACAGCATACCGGGTTCCGGAGCATCCGGGGTGTCCGGAACTTCGGGATTATACCGGGCTCTGGGCGCGGCGCTGGCATTGGCGCTCGCGATCGGATTGGGATTCGCGATTCGGTACCGGGGCGGTAAACCCGCGCGGGCGGGGACTCCGGTAAGGTCCAGGCGGCAAGAGGTTGAAGTTTGAAGCGGCTGGCGGAAATCAGGCGCATTGCCCGTGCGCGCGAAGCGTCGAGCACGGGGTTGGATCCCCGCGCCGCCATCTTGGCGACCTTGCTGTATCTTATCTGCATCATCAGCCTGGGCAAATACGAATTGGCCGGCGGCCTGGCCTTTTTGGCCTTTCCCCTGTTCGCGCTCCTGGCCATGGATATACCGGCGCGTCCCATACTCGGCAAATTGATTTTCGTCTCCCCGTTCGTCCTCATGATCGGGTTGGCGAACCCGTGGCTGGATACCCGGCCCATGCTGCGAGTGCACTCGCTGACGCTCTCTGCGGGATCGATTTCCTTCCTGGTCATCGCGTGCAAATCAACGCTTTCGGTAACCGCCGTCGCCATCCTGCTGGAGCTATTCCCGTTCCAGGAGATATGCGCCGGCCTACGGTCCCTGCGGCTGCCAGAACCCTTCGTAACGCAAATCCTCTTCGCCCACCGCTACCTCTTCCTATTGGTGGAAGAAGGCCAGTCCTTGCAGAAGGCCCGGGATCTGAAATCCTTCGGCCGCAAGGGGCGGGACATCCGCACCACCGCCGCGCTGCTCGGCTGCCTTTTCATCCGCACCCTGGACAGGAGCCAACGCATCCATCGCTCCATGCTGTCGCGCGGATTCGACGGGACCTTCCGGCTCCCCGCGGCGCGGACCTTCACACGCAGGGACGGAGCCTTCCTCTTCCTGTCCGCCCTGTTGCTTGCCGGGTTCCGGGCTTATTTCCATTTCCACGCTTCCCCCTCCCTGCCGTGACAGGAGCCATCCCTTGAGCCATCACCTCGTCGCCGCGGAACATCTGAGATACCGGTACCCGGACGGTACCTTGGCCCTGGACGATGTCAGTTTCACCATCCGTCACGGCGAAGCCGTCGGCATCATCGGCGAGAACGGCGCGGGCAAGTCCACGCTCATCAACCACTTGAACGGGTATTTCCTGCCCGAAACCGGCCGCATCCTGATCGGGCACCAGGCAGTGGACAAGCGCTCCCGCCCGGAAATCAGGCGCCGCGTCGGGGTGGTGTTCCAGAATCCCGACGACCAGATCTTCCTATCCAAGGTTTACGATGACGTGGCTTTCGGACCCCGCAATCTGGGGCTAGCGGAGGACAAGGTCGCCGCCCTGGTGCAGTCCGCGCTGGAGCTGCTGAGCGCTTGGGAACTGCGCGATCGCCCTTCCCACAACCTTTCCGACGGGCAGAAACGCGCCGTGGCCATCGCGGGCGTGCTGGCCATGGAACCGGATGTACTGGTGATGGACGAGCCGACCTCCAACCTGGATCCCCGCAACCGCCGCTACCTGATCGGCTTCCTGAACGGGTTCCTCCACTCGAAGATCATCGTTTCCCACGATTTGGACTTCATCTGGGAAACCTGCGCGCGCACCCTGGTATTGCGCGAAGGCAAGCTGGTTGCGGATGGGAGGACGAAGGAGATCCTCGTCGAAAAGGCGCTGTTGGAATCGTGCGGACTGGAACTGCCCTTGCGTTTGCAGGGCGGGACTTAAAGAGCCGGGTCAAGCGCCGTTGACCCGGCGAAGGACGGATCAATTTCCGGGAACAATCATCGCATCGAAGCTGAAGACATTGCGGCTCTTGGGATCGATCGTGGCCCGCACCCAATGCACATTTGTTTCTCCGAAGGTCTGTACCCGCGTTATATTGGCCACGAGATGGGTAGGATCCAAGAGGGGTTTGTCGATCTTGAAATAGTGGGTATCGCCGTGCACCAATACCACCTGACCTTCGAAAGTCGCGGCCTCAGTCACCAGCCGCGCGAGCAAATCGGTATAGCCATCCATATTCGGGCGGGACAGCCTTTCATTGACATCTTCGGTTTCCGGCCAGTCGAAGCCGGGATCTGCCTGTATGACTATCATCAAGCCGCGGGCGTCATGAGCTTTGGCAATCGCGAAGGATTCTCCCAGCCAGGCCAGGTTCTTGGCATTGCGCTCCACGTATTCGGCATTGTCCTCATCGCAATCCGCTTGGGTACGCGCGCTTTTCGCGCTCAGGCACTGTTCGGCGTTGATCTTGTTGTTATTGCTTCCCGGCACGTTCAGCCCCACGAAGTATACGCCGTTCTTGCTCCAGCGGAGGTTTTCGCTGTAGGGCTGTCCCGTTTCCCCCTGTCGCTCGAGCTTTAACTTTCCTTGGCCGAAGGCGATATTGCTTTTGTGCATGGTCCTGCGCAGGTAGTCCAACCGTTCCAGGGCATTGTAGCTTCCGTTATTGATGCGATGGCAATCGGTCCATTCATTGTTTCCGAGCACGTAGGCGACTGGCGCCTTGAATAAATTAAAAAGGCGGGTCGGTTCGCTGCCCAGGGCGGCATCGGTGCATAAGGAGCTGCCGTCCTTGGTATCCCCGTTGAAGATGCTGAAATCCAGGGCGGCATCGTTCATATCCTTCACCAAGGCCTGCATCTTGGGGCCGTCGATGCCTCCATATCCGATTTTCGCATAGGGCAAATCCCCCCATAGACCGATTTGGAAGGCCTTGCCGCATTCGCGGCCCTTGCGTTCCCCGCGTTCCATGGCGGTGACGGCGCCAGTGGCGATCAGCAGCCCGGCGGCGAGGAATAGCGGCAATTGCATGTGAACTAGGCGTTTTTGCATTGGATCTCCCAGAATTGGATGTGCGCGCCAACCGAGCATGGTTTGTTCAACTCCCCTGACGGATGGTTCGCGAAATGGCGAAAGAGAAGGTAGCGGCCAGGTATATCAATCAAATTACGGAACCATGAATAAGCCGTTTCCATGGATAGCCGGAGAATGCTGTGCGGCACTGCCGCCTAATGGTATATTCTAAGCATGTTTGGATTCAGACGGAATCGATTCAAGGGCGCGTTCGTCACCGCGTTGATGGCCGTTTTCTTCGCCAGCCAGGCTTTCAGCTGCTGCCATGTGAATCAGCTGCTGGGGCGGTTCGTCCTGTCCTCCCTTTCCCCTAAGGCCGGAATCCCGGAAAACCATGCCTGCTGCCCTGCTTCGCGATCGGCGCAAGAGCGCCACGCTTCCGATGCCGGGACCAACGACTCTTCGCATACCGGATCAAAGAGCGGATGCTGCATCCAGGACGCCAACCAGAAGCTGCCGCAAATGGCATCCGAACAGGTGCCGGTACCGGATATGACCGGACTGGTGCTGGCGCTGCTTCCCTTGGCCTCCGTGTACGCGCCTTATCTGCCGCCGCCTCCTGACCTGCAATCCAGATCCGGCCCCCCGGTTTACCTGACCACCCTCCGCCTGCTCATATAGCCTCCATGCGGGCTCCCGTTCCGGGGGTCGCGCAATCATATGCCTGGTCCGGGACCTGGCGTGCCGATTCTTCCGATCGACGCGGCCTCCAGTAGCTCCTTCCGGCCGTCCCCATCCTTTCCGTCAATATTCCAGTTCCATTTCGAAGGACGTATGCAATGCTTCCATTCCACTCCCCCCTAACCGTCGGCTTCGTCTTGCTGGCCTCGGCCCTGGTCCAAGCCCATGACATGGAAGCCGGCGCCTTGGCGCCGGACACCGCCACGCATTCCGAAAGGTCGTTGGCGGGCCTGGTGGCGCAGGCCCTGGAAAACAATCGTTCCCTCAAGGCCGCGGAATTCAAGATCAAATCTCTGCATTCCGCTCCCGGCCACACCTGGTATCTGGAACCGCCGCAGGTAGGCGTGGAATTCTACCAAGCGCCCCTCAAATCCTTTCCCGATCCGCTCCGCGAGCAAGCGGAAATCGACTACTCCATCCAACAGGCCTTTCCCTTCCCGGGCAAGAATTCCTCCCGCATCGACGCCGAGCATAAGCATGCGGAAATGAGCGAGGCGGAGCTCGCGGCCTTGCGGCGCAAGGTGATCCGGGAGATCAAGACCGGTTATTATGATCTTTACCTGGACGATCAGCGCCTGGAAATAAACCGCCAGAACCTGGCGCTCATGAACCGCCTCATCGAGATAGCCAGGAGGCAATATGAAGTGGGCTTGGGCCGCCAAGCGGACATTCTGCGCGCCCAAATCGAAGCGACCAGCCTGAAATCCGACAGCATCAGCTTGCGGCAATCCCGCCAGGCCATGCAGGGCATGCTTAACGCCTTCCTAGGCCGGAATACCGGACAGCCGATAGCGACGGCCGATTCCCTGGTCCCGGCCGTCGCGGATTGGACCGCCGCGCAGATCGAATCCTTGCTGGAAAGCAATCACCCGGATCTGAAAGGCATGCAAGCGGCCGTCCGGATGCGGGAGGCGGAAAAATCCGTGGCAAAGAAAGGATACTGGCCGGACTTCATGGTGGGCGGCTCCTACAAAGACATGCTCAGGATGCCGTCCGGCTCACACGGAGGCGAGCTGCAGGATTACTGGTCGGTCATGGTGAGCATGAATCTGCCCATTGCCTTTTGGTCCTTGCCGAAATATAAGGCGGGCGTGGTCCAGAGCGACGCCAACCTGGGCCAGGCCAGGGAGGAATACGCGGAAATGCGGAACCTGGTTTCGGCCCGGGCGCAAGCCGCCTTGCTCAAGGTCCAAAGCGGCAAGGAATTGCTGCGCATTTCCCGATCGGTGCTGCTGCCCCAATCCAAACAGGCTTTGGAATCGGCCTTGGCGGCGTATCAGGGCGGCAAGAGCGATTTCCTCGCTTTGCTGGATGCGTTCCGCGTGAATCTCATGGCCAAGGAAAATTCCGAAATGGCCTTGATACGCCTGCTCTCCAGCCAAGCCGAACTGGAAGAGGCCGTGGGTCTGGACTGGGAAGAAATCGAAAGACAAACCGCCGCGGGAGCCCTGCCATGAAAAAGAAAATAATCCTTTCATTCGCGCTTGTGATCGCGGTAGCGTCGGCAACTGCATTGTGGCTCCTCCCGACCCGGCCGGGGACGCGCGCCTCCCGGCCCGCCGACATCCATACCGATGAGGCCAAGGCCAGCTACAATTGCGCCATGCACCCGCAATACATTTCCGACCGGCCCGGAAACTGCCCCATTTGCGGCATGAAGTTGACGCGCATGGACAAGCCTTCGGGAGGGGCTCCCGGCCGCGGCGGCGTCCATATCGATCCCGCCACCATGCAGAACATGGGCGTCAGGACCGAGCTTGTACGCAAGCGGGAGCTACGGACAGAAATCCGCACCAACGGAAAGGTGAAAGTGGATGAAAGCAAGCTCACTATCGTGAACGCCAGGGTGATGGGCTACGCGGAAAAACTGAATGTGAGCACCACGGGACAGAAAGTGAAAAAGGGGCAGTCCCTGCTGGAAATCTACAGCCCGGACCTGGTCAGCACCCAGGAGGAATACCTGCAGGCCCTCCGCTATGCCCGGGGCTTGGCGGGATCGGAGGGCACCGGGGCCGGGGACCTGGTGGAAAGCTCGCGGCGGCGGCTTTTGAATTGGGGCGTTTCGCCGGCGGAAATCGGGGCCTTGGAAAAACTCGGGCACGCGCGCAACACCCTTGCCATCGCCTCCCCGGCATCGGGAGTGGTATTGGAGAAAATGGTGGTGCAAGGCCAGAACATCACGCCGGGAATGGAGCTTTACAAGATCGCCGACCTGTCCAAGGTGTGGGTCGTGGCCGGCATCTACCAAAGGGATCTCGCCGTGGCCCGGGTGGGCGCCGAAGCGGAGGTGGAACTGAGCTATCTGCCCGGCAAACCATTTCCCGGCAAGGTTACTTTCGTTTCACCTGTGCTGGACGAACAGACCAAGACGGCGGAAGTGCGCATCGAGATCGAAAATACCTCCGCGCTCGATTTCAAACCGGAAATGTTCGCCACCGTGACCCTCCATTCGGCGGCGCATATGGACGCCATCGCGATTCCCGATCAGGCCATCATCCGTTCCGGCCGCCGAACCTTGGCCATCGTCGCCACGGGCGGGGGGTACTTCGAACCGCGCGAAGTCAAGCTGGGAGCCTCGGCCGGCGATTACGTGGAAATCCTGGAAGGACTCCTGGAGGGCGAAAGCCTGGTCATCTCCTCGCAATTCCTTATCGACTCCGAAAGCAATCTCAAGGCGGCCATCCAAAAGCTGCAAGCCACCCCTGGTGGCCCCACCCCCGGTGGCCCCATCCCTAACGATGACCCCATCCCCCAGGATGGACCCGGCCCGGCGGAAGGCGGAAAATAGCCATGCTCGAAAAAATCATCACCTGGTCGATCCGGAATAGGATCCTGGTCGTCCTATTGACCCTTCTCGCCATCGGTATCGGAGCCGTGTCCCTGGCCAACACCCCCATCGATGCCCTGCCGGACTTGAGCGATGCCCAGGTGATCGTTTATACCGAGAACAAGGGCCAGTCTCCCCGCACCATCGAGGATCAGATCACCTATCCGCTGACCACCTCCATGGTTTCCGTCCCGGGAGCCAGCGTGGTACGGGGCTATTCATTCTTCGGGTATTCCCTGGTGTACGTCATTTTCGCCGACGGCACGGACATCTATTGGGCGCGCAGCCGCGTCCTGGAATACCTGAACTTCGCCCAGAAACGGCTTCCTCCCGGCGTGGTGCCCACCTTGGGTCCCGATGCCAGCGGGGTGGGCTGGGTATACGAGTACGCGCTGGTCTCCGAAAAAAGATCCCTCCAGGAGCTGCGCTCCCTGCAGGATTGGTACCTGAAATACCAGTTGGCGAGCATCGAAGGCGTGAGCGAGGTGGCCAGCCTCGGCGGTTTCGTGAAACAGTACCAGGTAAACGTCGATCCGGCCAAACTCCAGGGCTACGGCATCTCGCTCGGAATGGTGGAAATGGCCATCAAGAAAGGCAACTCCGACGCCGGGGGCGAGGTCATAGAGATGGGCGAGGCGGAATTCATGATCCGCGGGCTCGGCTACCTGAGGAACCTGGAGGATCTCCGTAACCTTCCCGTAACGGTGAACGCCGCCACGGGGACTCCCGTATACCTGAAGGATATCGCGGACGTCAACATCGGTCCGGAGATGCGGCGCGGGATCGCCGAGCTGGACGGGCAGGGGGAAGTGGCGGGCGGGATTATCGTCATGCGCTACGGGCAGAACGCCCTGGAGGTCATCGATGCCGTGAAACGGAAGCTGGCGATCCTGAAAGCCGGCCTGCCCCCGGACGTGGAAATCGTGCCGACGTACGACCGATCCCGCCTCATCCATAAGGCGGTCGACAACCTGACCGGTAAGCTCATCGAAGAGATGATCATCGTGGCCCTGGTTTGCGGCATTTTCCTCCTGCACGTGCGCAGCGCCCTGGTGGCCGTGTTCACCATGCCCACCGCCATCCTGATGGCCTTTTTCATCATGCGGTTCCAGGGTATCAACGCCAATATCATGTCCCTGGGGGGCATCGCCATCGCCATCGGCGCCATGGTGGACGGGGCCATCATCCTGATCGAGAACGCGCATAAGCATGGCGAGCGCGAGCTCCTGAAGCCGGAGCATGAGCGCAAGGGCCATTGGGACGTTATCCTCGCGGCTTCGCTGGAAGTCGGTCCTGCCTTGTTCTGGTCCCTGCTCGCCATCACCGTCTCCTTCATTCCCGTGTTCACCCTGGAGGCGCAAGAGGGCCGCCTGTTCCGCCCCTTGGCCTTCACCAAGACGTATTCCATGGCGGCCTCCTCCCTGTTGGCCGTCACCATCGTGCCGATCCTGATGGGCTTTTTCATCCGCGGGAAAATCCTTCCCGAGCATAGGAATCCCGTGAACCGCCTGCTCATCCGCATCTACCATCCCGTCGTGGAATGGGTCCTGAAATCGCCCAGGACGGTGATCGCTTGCGCCGTGGCGCTGGTGCTGATCACCGCCATCCCATTCTCAAAATTGGGATCGGAATTCATGCCATCCTTCTTCGAAGGGGATCTTTTGTACATGCCCACCTCCCTGCCCGGGATATCCGTGACCAAGTCCAAGGAAATCCTCCAACAGACGGACAGGATCATCAAGACCTTCCCGGAAGTGGAGCAGGTGTTCGGGAAAATCGGCCGCGCGGAAACGGCCACCGACCCGGCCGGCCTGGACATGATGGAGACCACCATCCGGCTCAAGCCGGAAAAGGAATGGCGTCCGGGCATGACTCCGGACAAGCTCATCGAGGAGATGGATGCCGCCCTCAAATTCCCCGGGCTGACCAATTCCTGGACCATGCCCATCAAGAACCGCACCGACATGCTGTCCACCGGCATCAAGACGCCCGTGGGCATCAAGCTCTCGGGACCCGACCTGGACACGCTCCAGAAAATCGGGCAGGAAGTCGAGGCCTTGATGCGCAAGGTGCCGCACACCTCTTCCGCTTTCGCCGAGCGCGCCGTGGGCGGGAATTACCTGGACGTGAAAATCAACCGGGTGGAAGCCGCGCGTTACGGCATCAACATCGATGACGTCCAGACGGTGATCCAGACCGCCATGGGCGGCATGACCGTGACGACCACGGTGGAGGGCTTGGAAAGGTATTCCGTGAGCCTGCGTTACAGCCGCGAGCTGCGCGACAACCTGGAGGACCTGGGGCGGGTGCTTATCCCCTCCGCATCCGGCCAGCAGGTACCTTTGGGCCAGATCGCGGAATTGATCCCCTCCCGAGGCCCGATGGTCATTCGCACAGAAGGCACGCGCCCCAATGCCTGGGTTTTCGTGGACATGCGCGGCATCGACATCGGGACCTATATCAAGGACGCGCAGAAGGTCATCTCCGCGGACCTCAAGCTGCCGCCCGGATACAATCTGGTCTGGAGCGGAGAATTCGAATTCATGCAGCGCGCACAGAAACGCTTGCTGCTGGTCATCCCCCTTACGCTGTTCATCATCCTGATAATCCTGTTCCTCAACACCAAGTCATTGGCGAAAACCGCCATCGTCCTCCTGGCCGTGCCCTTTTCGCTGGTGGGCGCCATCTGGTATTTGTACCTGCTGGGATTCAACATGAGCCTGGCGGTATGGGTGGGGCTCATCGCTTTGGCGGGTCTGGATGCGGAAACGGGGGTGGTGATGCTGCTGTACCTGGAGCGCGCCTACCACTCGGCCAAGGAGGCCGGGATGTTGAACACGCTCGCGGATTTGCGACATGCCATCGACGAAGGCGCGGTGCAACGGGTGCGGCCCAAGATCATGACGGCCTCGGTGATCCTGGCGGGACTGGTTCCCATCATGTGGAGCCATGGGGCGGGCTCGGATGTGATGAAGCGGATAGCAGCGCCCATGGTGGGCGGCGTCCTGACATCGGTGTTGATGGAGCTGGCGGTCTATCCCGCCGTGTATTTCCTGTGGAAACGGAGGTCCCTGCCGGCCCCGTCCGCGACCGCCCTGGGAAAGCCCTGACGGCGACGGACAATCATTTACGCGGGTCGTCCGGTCCGTTGTTGATGACCAGCCAGTACATGCCCAGGTTCAGGATGGCCTCGGCGAATCGCGCGAAGTCGACCGGCTTCTGCACGTAGCTGTTGCATCCGGAACTATATCCTTCGATGGCCATTGGGTCATGGATTCAACAATCAGGATTCCGTCCCGATGCGAGGGCTTGGCTCCCGATCCGAAAAGCGCAGTAGCAATCTGTACATCCGGGTTCCATGTTACTTCAACGCTATGCAAGGCGGACTTCAGCATCACTCTCCCGACCCACTCCCTGAAATCTTGCAGAAATCATTACTGTCTTAACACCATGTTTCCAGGTTTTCCCGGATTTGCTTTGCGTGCGCCGCGTGCGTAGGCCGGTTTTCGGGACAGAAAACGATCCCATGGGGGGAGGAATCAATTAGTTTGTGTTTGAAACTATTCCTTTCCATTCAATTCCAGAGGTACAGCATGGCTTTTCTCGGCATGAAGCAAAAACGCGTGATGTGGATTTTAGCGGCCCTGTCCGTCTTTTCCGCCATCCCCGCGTCCGCGCAACCGAATCCCGGCACGGATACGGTGGATTTCAATATGACGGATTTCGAAAACTTCAATAATCAAACCTCGTTCGGAGGCTATTGGGCGACCTGGACGGATCAAGGCAGCGCCACCGCAATCGATACCATCTACGGGAATTCCATCCTGACGGCCTATGGCTCCTCGGGCAGCTCTCTTTACGATTCGGTCGGCAACCCCAATCGGGAAGTGCGTCCGGTAGGCCATACGGGCGATACCACCACCTCAGGCCTGCGGTTCGGATACCAATTGGGCAATCGTTCGCTCAGCTGCGGCGCGGCCTGCGTTTATCCCCCTTATGTCGGATTCGGTTGCGGGTTCAAGCCTTATTCCGGGGATACCTTGGATTTCACGGGAGCGGCCGGAATAGCCTTTTGGGCCAAGGCCGATTCGGCGCCTTTGGTCGTAGGCGTATCCGTCACTGCCATAGACACCGCGGATCCGAATGCCCCGAGTTATTCTCAGAACTTCTCCCTGGACACCACCTGGAGGCTTTATACAATTAAATTGGTGGCTTCCGATTCCTTCAAGCTGCCTAGCTATGCCACCCAGAAACCGTTCCTGCGCTCGCGCGTGAAGGGAATCGCTTTCGGCTTCAGCCTGGCCGACAACGCGGCGCATCCCGCGAATGCCATGTGGATCGACGATCTCGTGATACAGAAATGGAAATACGTAGAACCGCCGGTTCCCGAGGATACCATCCCGATCGCCATCCGCGCCCTCGCCGCATCCGACCGCCGCTTCGGGGTGCTTAAGACCGGAGACGGTTGGCGCGTGCGCTTGCCTTCCATTTACGCCGGGCAGCATGGCCGCGTGGAAGCCCTGGATGCCATGGGACGCGTGATCGCGATGGCCCCTTTCGAGGCGCAAGCCAGTGAGGTCAACCTGCGACTGGCGGCCCGTTCCGCCACTCGCAATACCATCCATTTCCGCGTTATCGCTTCCAAGTCCGCGCGTTAGATCAATCGCCCGGATGCGCGGGCAGCACCCGCGTATCCGCGGTCAGATCGAGGAGGTCGATTTCCTCCTCCACCACATGGAAAGCGTCATCGCCTATCAGATTTGCGGCTCCGTAAGTCCCGCAGCGCCTTGCGCTGTGCCGTGACCGCCAGCTTCTGCAGCCGCCGCCAGGCCCTCTTCATGGTGACGATGCCCCGCGGCTCCTGCGCACAGCGCGTACCCCCGACATTCATCCCCGTGCACCCGTGAGAGCGCCCCCCGGAGCTGGAGCCCGATGAGCAACGACCAACCCACCACTATTCCCCCGCCGCAAGCCAGCAGCAGTATGGGCGCCACAGAGAAGCATAATCTTTTGAAAATAACTACTCTTTTTCCGCGCAAGAATGGGGGAATATCATGCATTCGAAGCATACCGGAAATAAGCTGAAGTCGATTCCGGCCTGGCTGCCGGCGGGGCTTTCTCTGCTTTCTGTGCTTATGACAGCCATTTTCCAGATGGGATGCTCGGGAACCAAATCGCAGCAAGTGCTATGCACCTTCTCGAAGGACTCCGTTTCCGTATTTGATTTCCACCAGTTGGCGGAAAGCGCCAGGCTGGCCCGCGATGCCTACCTGGACTCTGCTTCCAACGCCGCTACATACGGCGCCAAATACCGGATGGAGATGTTTCCCCTGCCCAAGTCGGCCGGCCGGGTCCTTTTCCTCACGGATAAAACGCTACGACGCCAGATCATCAGCATCCGCGGAACCGAGACCAAGCTGGCCAGATCGGTATTGACCGACGCCGAGTACACCAAGCAATTCGATCCCAAGCTCGGCATTTACGTGCATTCCGGCTTCCAGAAAGCCGCGCGCGAATTATACGACAGCGTGGCCGTGAAATTGGACACCGCCGATTCCATCCGGATCACTGGCCACTCTTTGGGGGGAGCGTTGGCTGTATTGCTGACCTATTACCTGACCGTGGACGGATACAAGCTGGAGCCCACCGTAACCTTCGGCCAGCCCAAGGTCACCAACCGCCAGGGAATCGAGAAATTCAGGGGCGTGAGGATGCTGCGGGTGATCAATTCCAAGGATCCAGTGGCCTATGTGCCGCCCTTGTCCTATGTCACGACCCTCAATTCCCCTTACCAGCATGCCGGGGGCGCTTTGGTGCTCGAGGACGCCCCTCCTTATGAATACGTCTGCAGCGAGGCGTCCAACCTTACTTTCGCCACCGAATTCTGGCAGGATATCCTGGGCCAGGGAAAGGACGCATCCGACGCCCTCTTGGAGAATGTCGCCTTCCATCGGGATGAATTCTATGTCAAAAGGCTGGAATCGCTGGATCAGATCCCGACACCCTGATCCGCGCGAGACCCGCCCAGCCAGTCAAAGAGGCTTGTCGGCCTCCCGGATCCAATGCCTGCCCTCCCCCATCTCCCGGATGAATTCCGCGACCAGGGCCTTAAGCGCTTGCGTCGTCCCCACCACCACGCCGTGCTCGGAGAAGAGTTTGGCGGAGGCTTTCGGTTCCGACCCCACCAGCTTGTCCAAGGCCTTGTCCGCGGCGCGCAGGGCGGCGTCGTTCACCGCGTTGGCCCCGATGGTTTTGCAATGCTTGTAGGCGTCGCGGATGAACTCGAGGGCATCAGGCTCCCCAAGCAGCGCGGCGGGATTCGCAGCCGCGGGAATGTACAAGGCGTCGAAGAGGACGGAGGCGGCCGTTAGCAAGCTGAAATCCACAGGGAGGTCCGCGCCTTTGGCGCTTTTCAATGTCCCCAGATGAGGCGCCACTATCTTGGCCTGGGCGCCCTGATCCGAAAGCATTTTCTTGACCAGCGCCACTTCGAAATCATCGAACCCGTCGGCCATCAACAGGGCAACCTTGCGGGTTTTGATGCCCTTTACGGTTCCGGCCATGCTGAGCGCGGCTGAACTCTTGATCGGGCTCTTTGCGGTCTTTGGCTGGAAATCCTTGGGATCGCCGTCGGCCGGGACACTCCGGTTCAAGGGCGGCTCTATGCTGACCGGCAATCCGATCCCCAGCCCTGAGGCCACCTTGGCGGCCAAATCCTTGTCGACCATGCCCAGGATGCCCACCATGCGTTCCCGGACCGAAGACGCTTCCACCTTGCCCAGCTCGAAACGGAAAGCCCTTACGATATGGTCCTTTTCGGGTTTGGATTGGCTATTGTAGAACAAGGCCGCCTGGCTGAAATGATCGAAGAAGCTTTCGCTCCGGGCCCTGATCTTGCTTCCATCCACTTTTTCGGCATGGCTCGTGAATCCGCCCATGGCGGCCTTGGCCTGCATGGGGCATCCCCCGCCCAGGGTGTTGGGTTCATAACTGATTTTGCCCGTGTTGATGGCCTGGCGCATCATGCCGTCGCGCTGGTTGTTATGCACCGGGGTAACCGGCCGGTTAATGGGGATCTCGTGGAAGTTGGGGCTGCCCAGCCGCTTGAGCTGGGTATCCGTATAAGAGAAAAGCCGCCCTTGCAGCAATGGATCATTGGAGAAGTCGATGCCGGGGACGATATGACCGGGATGGAACGCGACCTGCTCCGTTTCCGCAAAGAAATTATCGGGGTTGCGGTTCAACGTCATCTTGCCGATACGCAGGACCGGAACCTGCTCTTCCGGGATCAGCTTGGTCGGATCCAGCAAATCGAAACCAAATTTGAATTCATCCTTCTCCTTCACGATTTGCACGCCCAGTTCCCATTCCGGGAAATCCCCGTTCTCGATGGCGTCCCAGAGATCCCGGCGATGGAAATCGGGATCCTTGCCGGAAATCTTCTGGGCCTCGTCCCACACCACGGAGTGGAGGCCCAGTAGCGGCTTCCAATGGAACTTGACGAAATGCGCGGCGCCGGCCTCGTTCACGAACCGGAAGGTATGCACGCCGAACCCTTCCATCATGCGGTAACTGCGGGGTATGGCCCGGTCCGACATCAGCCACATCACCATATGCGTGGATTCCGGCATGAGCGAGATGAAATCCCAAAAGGTATCATGGGCCGAGGCGGCTTGCGGGATCTCGCGGTGCGGCTCCGGTTTCACCGCATGGATCAGATCCGGGAATTTCATGGCATCCTGGATGAAGAAAACCGGCATGTTATTGCCCACCAGATCGTAATTGCCCTCTTGGGTATAGAATTTGACGGCGAACCCGCGCACGTCCCGGGCCAGATCCGTGGAACCGCGCGAACCCGCCACCGTGGAAAAGCGCGTGAATACCGGCGTCCTAAGGGAGGGATCGGCCAGGAAGCCCGCTTTGGTATACTTCTCCATCGATTCATAAACCTGGAAGAAGCCATGGGCCGCGGCCCCGCGGGCATGCACGATGCGTTCCGTTATGCGTTCATGATCGAAATGGGTGATCTTCTCCCTTAAGATGAAATCCTCGAGCAAGGTGGGGCCGCGTTCCCCCGCCTTCAGTGAATTCTGATTGTCATTGATCTTGAGGCCCTGATTGGTGGTCAGCAGGGTTTCCGTGCCGTCTTCGCGGTCGGGTTGGAGATCCCGGGATTTGGCATCCGGCTGCGTCGGATCGGCTTTAGGTTTGGCTTTTTTGCTTTTATTCATCTGGTTTCGACTTTCGCTAGGTTGGTTTTTTCAACTGGGTATATTCGGCGGGATTCAACGGGATTTGGATTTCAGGAGGATGCAGCTTCTGGCGCCCACCTGGTACACTTCGCCTTCGATACGGATCTCCTTGCCCTGTTCCAGGAAATCCTCGCCGGGGGGGAGTAGGGTGTCGAGGACCCTGTACCAACCCTTTCCCGCTTCCAAGGGGGGCAAGGGGAAAGGATGAATGGCCGTATCCGCGTTGAACACGATCATCAGGCGGTAATCCCGGTCCCCGACGCCGGCATTATCGGCTTCCATGCCGTCCACCTGGAACCCCAGGCAGCGCAGTTCGGCGTCATCCCAGTGGACTGCGCCGCTATCGTGACCGATCCAATGGATATCGGGAATGCCGTTGCCGCTCTTGTCCTCCCCCAGGAAGAAACGGGGCCTCTGCAATATGGCATGGCGGCCGCGGAAGCCGAGCAGCTTCCTCACGAAAGAGACCGCGTCGCCGTTCCGGGCGCAGCGATCCCAATCGAGCCAGGAAAGCGCGTTGTCCTGGGCATAAACGTTATTGTTCCCCTGTTGCGTGCGCATGAATTCATCCCCGGCGGTGATCATGGGCGTTCCGATCGAGAGCAACTGGCAGCAGAAAAGGTTCTTCACCTGACGTTGGCGGAGATCATTAATCCCCTTGTCCTCCGTCTCCCCTTCCGCGCCATGATTCAACGAATCGTTGTCGTTGAGGCCGTCCCGGTTGTTTTCCAGGTTCGCTTCGTTGTGCTTTTCGTTGTAGGAAACCAGATCGTACAAGGTGAAGCCGTCATGGCAGGTGAGGAAATTGATGCTGTCGCTGGCGCCCCGGCCGTTATGCCCGAACAGATCGGGGGAACCGGCTATGCGGGCGCTGATTTCCTTCACCTGCCCGGCATCGCCTTTAATGAACTTCCGGAAGCTGTCCCGGAATTTCCCGTTCCATTCCGACCAGCCCACAGGCAGGCTGCCGACTTCATAAGCTTCCATGTCCCATGGTTCGGCGATGAGCTTCAGTTTGTTGAGCTTCGGGTCCTTGGATATTTCCCCCAGCAAATATCCGCATGCCGAAAAGGCGCCGCTGTCATTACGGCCCAGGCAGGCGGCCAGATCGAACCGGAAGCCGTCCACCTGCATCACGTCGGCCCAGTAATGGAGCGAGTCCAAAGCCAGGCGGCTGAAAGTGGAACTCCCGGCGTTCAAAGTGTTCCCGGTCCCGGAATAGTTCCGGTAAAAGCGCTTGGGGGCATCCTCCTCGCCGCATAATGAGTAATACTCCGGATTGTCTATCCCCTTGAAGCAAAGCGTGGGGCCGCCTTCATTGCCTTCGGCGCTATGATTGTAAACAACGTCGAGGATGACCTCGATGCCCGCCCTATGCAATTCCTTGACCATGGTCTTGAATTCATCGATGGCGCAACCTGGCGCCTTCCGGCTGGAATAAGAGGATTCGGGCGCGAAAAATCCGATGGTATTGTATCCCCAATAATTCGAAAGACCTTTTTCCAGGAGGAAATCTTCGCTGACGAATTCGTGGATCGGGAGCAGTTCCACCGCGTTGACGCCCAATTCTTTCAGGTAAGGGATTTTTTCGATGAAGCCCGAATATGTTCCGGGGTCCTTGACCTTGGAGGAGGGATGGGCGGTGAAGCCCTTCACATGCACCTCATAGATCACCAGCTTCTCTTGGGGGATGCCGGGTTTTTTGACGCCTTCCCAGTCGAACGCATCGTCCCAGACTATGCATTTGGGGACCACGGCGGAATCGTCCCGCGTATCCATCGCCAGATCCTTTTGCTCCGAACCGGCGTCATAGCCGAGCAGCAGATTGTCCCGGTTGCTGAATTTTCCGGTAAAGGCCTTCGCGTAAGGATCGACCAGCAATTTGTGGGGATTGAAACGCAGCCCCTTGCCCGGATCATAGGCTCCGTTGACGCGATACGCGTAAAGCTGCCCTTTCTTAAGCCCCTCGATATGCGCATGCCATATGTTATCCGTCTTTCCAGGCATGGGGATGGTATCGGTAGGAGAGCCACCGGCTTCATCGAACAAGACCAGAATGACTTCCGAGGCATTGCGGGACGCTATCGCGAAATTGACGCCCGTTTCCGTGATCCGGGCGCCCAGTACATCCGGTTTGCCGGCGGAAATCTTCCTGGAAACATGCCCGCCTTTACCGCCATCCTCCGGCTTGGAAGGCATTACGGAACCCAGGGAGGACACGAGCGGCGTGGATTTAAAAGCCTCTGTTTGCATTATCGGAACCTTTCTGAATATCAACGCCATAAGGCGCCGGATGCGGCGTCGGGGATTAAACCAAGATGAATGTGCGATGGACAAACATGAATGAAAAATTTGCGTAACGGGTTGCAAGGGGAAAATGGCATACGCGGTCCGCCACCTGCCGGGTTGTTTGGGCCGGATGATCGGGTCGGGAAGCGCCCGATTAGCGATTTGAGGGGCTCGCTGAGAATGAACTTGCAATTGATCCGAAAACGTTTTTTATTGGATACATCGGAGCGACTCCGAGACCTTCAGTTCGCAAACATCATGGAGAAACATCATGCTTCACTACTCACTGGTTTTTCTGGTCGTAGCCCTCATCGCCGCATTCTTGGGATTCGGAGGCCTCGCCGGCGCTGCCGCCGGTATCGCCAAGATCCTCTTCTTCGTATTCCTGGTCGTCTGGCTGATCACCTTCTTTATGGGACGCGGCAAAAGGGTCCTATAGGCAGGCATCGTTTTCGCGATGCGGTTTTTGGGGATCGGCGAATGGAACAGCCTTGGCGATATGTACCTGCGCCTCGCGGCGAAGGGCCATGAGGTCAAGGTCTTCATCGGGGAAACCGAAGGCTGGGACGTACTCGCGGGGATGATCCACCGCATCCAGGATTGGAAATCCGAACTGGATTGGGTCAAGGCGGTCGGAGAGGATGGCTTCATCCTCTTCGAAACCGCCCACCACGGCGCCCTGCAGGATTCGCTGCGCGCGGATGGTTTCAAGGTTATAGGCGGAAGCGCCTTTGGGGATCGTTTGGAAAGCGATCGCATGTTCGGTCAGCAGGCAATGCGGGGAATCGGGCTCCGCACCGCCGAAAGCCACGCCTTCAAGGATTTCACGGCGGCGGCGGAATTCATCCGCTCCCGGCCGCGCCGCTACGTATTCAAGAACAACGGCAGCGTTTCGCCCAGCACGGAGAATTACGTGGGCGAAGCGGATGACGGATCGGATATACTCTCCCTGCTCGATTTCTACCGATCGCGACAGACGGCCAACCAAGCGATTTCCGATGGATCGCCGGCCGACGGTGCATCGGGCGGCGGGGCGGCGGACTTCGTCCTCATGGACCATATCACCGGCATCGAAGTCGGGGTCGGGGCGTATTTCGATGGGGAAAAATTTCTGCTGCCCGCGCTATTGGATTGGGAGCATAAGCGCTTCTTCCCGGGCGATCTGGGCGAGCTTACGGGAGAGATGGGGACCGTCGTCACCTACCGGGGGGCTCAAAGGATTTTCGATCAAACCCTGGCGAAGATGGCCGAAAGCCTGCGCCGCGCAGGCCATTGCGGTTACCTGAACTTGAATACCATCGTCAACGCTGAAGGCATATGGCCGCTGGAATTCACGAGCCGGTTCGGGTATCCTGGATTCGCGATTTGCGATGCCCTGCATCCGGAAGGTTGGGACGGGGTATTCCGTAGGATGACGGGGCGCGGAGACGGCAGCCTGCCCACCCGGGACGGGTTCGCCGTGGGCGTGGTGGTGACTGTTCCGCCTTTTCCGCATGAAGCCGGATATGCCGAGCTTTCCAAGGGCATGCCCGTGTTCTTCCATCCCGGCTTGACGGATGCGGATCGGGAAAACCTTCATTTCGGCGAGATGGCCCTGTCCGGCGGCCGCTTGGTCACGAGCGGATCCTTAGGCTATATCCTGGTCGCGACCGGTATCGGCGCTTCCATCGAAGCGGCCCAGGAACTGGCTTATGCCAGGGCGCGGAAAGTGTTCGTACCCAACAAGCGCTACCGCAATGACATAGGGGACCGGCTCGCCCGGGAGGACTTGGATCGCCTGCGCAGGCTGGGATATTATCCTGCCTAATCCGCATGGGGGCGCGGACCATCGCCCTTAGCATCGCCCTACCGGTGCAATACCAGGGAAACCGCCGCGAGCCGATCCGCGGAAGCGTAAGCCGCATGCGCCAGTTCTTCCCCGAATACGTCCGGATCTATCTCCGCATATTCATGCCGGATACCCGCGGCCGCGAGGATCGGGGCCAAGGCTTCCCGTAAAACATGCCGTCCCTCCACCACGGGCGTGCCGGTATACAGGATGAGCACGCCGCCGGGCGCCAATTGAGGGATCGATTCCTTTACGATTCGCAGGGAAAGTTCGCAGCCGGAAACGCCGCCCCCATTGCGGTAAAGCCTGGCCTCCGCATCCACCAGATAAGGCGGGTTGGAAATGATGATATCGAACGGTCCTTTGATGGGGCGGGATGTATCGCCCATGAGAGCGAATACATTTTCCCTGCCTCCTTCTTTTTCGCAAAGGGCCGCATTGACACGCGCATAACGTAAGGCCCGGATATTGATGTCGGATAGGAAAACCCGCAACCCTTGGGACGGCAATATCCCGGCCAGGAATAACCCCCCCGCCCCGCTGCCGCATCCGATGTCCAGAACGCGCAGGCTTGGGCTTTCGGCGCGGCTGCCAATGGCACGTTGGATGAGATCCGCGAACCGATAGGTATCCGGGCCGAAAAAAACGGAATCCGACGCCTCGGTCGGGAAGGCGGAATGGACGTACAGGGAACCCTTCAAGGTGGAGTAACGCACCTTGCTGCGCAATAGGCCCGAGGCATTTTCCAATTCGCCCGCCTGCCCCAGCCACCCCAATACGCGGCTTGGGACGGCGTCAGGACCGAAGGGCAGGCTCCAACCGAAAATATCCCGTAAGGTACGGCCCGTTCCCGACCCTTCCCCGGCCTTCCTGGAGTTGACAAGGGCATGGCTGGCCGGCGTGATCGTCGTAAACGCATACCCTTCGTCCTGGAGGAATCTTCCAATGGCGATTAAGGCCGTCTCTTTTTCCGCAGCATTGCCCATGGCTGAATTTCCCGGTATTCTCGCATTCCCGCGCTATCGCGTCCGTCGCCTCGGCGCGTGCGGGCAATTTATAATTTGGCCGCCGCCCCGGGGGATTTTATTCATGCGCCTCCCGAACCGCCGTAACGGCCAGGGTACTCAGTCACGGCGGATCCCATCGTTGCTAAGCGTGCCTTCAGAACGTATCTCCGGGGAAACGACATTCCCAGACTAATCTTAGGATGGAGCCATGAAATCAGTTGTAGAACCGGGAACCGGGATGGCATTGCCTTCCTACTTGAGCGGATTCGAAAGCGGGCAGATGACCCATGGGGATCTCCATCGCTTGTTAGGCCGCTGGAACAAGGCCCGCCTGGAGCCGGCCTTCCCCACACCCGAATGGGAAGCCGGTATCGCCAGGGATGCCTTGTTGGGGACCGCGGAGGGGAAGTTCCTGGAAGCGGAACGCGAATCCATCCGGCCCTTGGCGGAAAAGGCGCCGGAATCCGCACAGCCCTTCCTGGAATGGTTCCAGGAATTGCAAATCACCGGACCGGGGCAAGGGGATACGTTATTCCCTTGGCTCGCGACCACGGCCACTCTGGAGCAGATGCGGTGGTTCCTGGCCCAGGAGGTAGCGGGCGAAGCCGGGTTCGACGACCTCGTGGCCATGACCCAGGTGAAACTTCCCGCGCGGGCCAAGTTGGAATTGGCGCGCAACTATTGGGATGAGATGGGATGCGGTCAGGCCAAGGGGATGCATGGGGCCTTGCTGGAAAAAACGGTCGAGGAGCTGGCCATCAAACCTTGGCGCGAGGATATCCTCTGGGAATCGTTGGCGCTTTCCAATTTGATGATCGGACTCGCGTGCAATCGCCGCTACGCCTACCATTCCCTGGGCGCGCTGGGCGCCATCGAGATGACCGCCCCCGGCCGCGTTTCCCATGTCAATGCCGGGCTCAAGCGCCTGGGCGTTTCAGCATCCGGACGCCATTACTTCGCCTTGCATGCGGGCCTTGACTTGATCCATTCCGCCGCCTGGAATGCCGAGGCCATCCTGCCCTTGGTGGAAGAAAACCCATGGGTGGCCAGGGCCATCGCCGAAGGCGCGTTGATGCGCTTGCAGGCGGGCCAGCGCTGCTTCGAAAGCTACCGGTCGCGATTCGGTATCTGAATGGACAAGGTGCGGGGCGCCAGGCGCCGGCCCTGCAATGAGAAGAACCGGAATCCGGCGGCATCGGGCACGGTGCCGTATACCAAGGCCGCCTTGCCCCGGTCCCCATGGGCCGCCGCGGCTTTGGGAGCCAGGGTAACCGGCGCGCTTCCCTTTGACTTCGAGAACATCCAGGTCGCCAGCAGGGGATGATGCCAGGCGATCATCCATCCGCTGCGATGATCCCCGCCGGTCAGTTCCGAATACAGGTGTTCGGCCCCGCCTTCCACCGCCTTGCGCAGGGAGTCGTAGGAAATGCCGGTGGGGCTCTTGGCCACCAGGTCGACGGCAGGGGTGCCTTTCGTCAGGGCCTCGCGATAAGCCGTAAGGCTGGGGGTGGTGATGGCGGCCTGGCTCACGAAGCGGACCACCTTGATACCGCGGTTTTCCAAAGCGGTGGACATCCTGCGGCCGGCGGGAGGATTCCCGTCCAAGGATCCGTGGAAATGCCAGGTGGGCGTTTTGGCGATTGTCAGGATGGCCGTGGTGTCCCCTCCGGCCGCACAGGGGGCTGCGGCGGCGAAGTATCCGGGCTTCATCTGCAGCAGGTGGTAGGTTCCCGCCCCTCCCAGGGAGAGGCCCGTGAGATAGAAGCGGTTGGTGTCCAGGGAATACTCCCGCTTCAACGAATCCAGCGCATCGATGATGCCTTTGCCCGTTTCCGACAAGGAGCCCGTGGAGGCGCTCCAGGTGAGGGTGGATGGGCATTGCGGGACCATGATGAAATGGGGAACGCGGGCCTGTATGCTGTCCTCGATCCAAGGATGGGCGAGGTCCTCGCGATCCACCTGGCCGCGATTGTCGTTCCCGCGTTCGCCGATGCCGTGCAGGCAGACCACGATGGGGTATTTCTTGCTCGCGACGTAATCTTTGGGCACGAACAGGCGGTAGACCATGGTCGTCGAGGCGAGTTTGACGGAGCGGGCCAGCATGCGTTGGCTCTCTTGGGTGCTTTGGGCCCTGCAATGGGTCGAGGCCGAAAGCAGAAGCAATGCCGGCGCTATGGAATGGCGGAACGGGATTCTCATGGTCAGCTCCAGGGATAATCGATTAGAATGAAAATACCCCCGCCCGGCCACTTGGACGCGGGCTTTTTGAAGGGAAATCAGGTAATGCCGAGCCCATCAGGCTTGAAGTCCGCTACATCAGGACGATTTTGGCGGTATGCGGCGCTTTCATGGCCTCCGTTTTCACCCGGATATAATAGACGCCGGGACGGCGGATCTCGGCAAAACGGTATTCCCGATCCCCCTCGCCGCGGCGCATGGCGACACGCCCTCCGGAGGTGTCGTATACCTCCAGGCTGTGCGCGCCGGGATGGGCGACACGGATGCGGAATTCGTCGACGCGCATCCGTTCCAAGCCGGTTCCCGCGCCCTCCGCCCGTTCGACGTGTATGAAGGTAGGCGACTGGCACGCGCCCGCGGGTTGATGGGTGGCCTTGGGGTTGTATTCCCTATAGCCCGCATCCTTGCACCCGTCGTAGCCTGCCAGGAACCGCATGATGCCGATGAGGGTGCTGTCGTGGAAAGCGCGCAGAGCCCCGGTCGCGTTCGTGATCTGATCGGTGTGGTACATGCCGCTCAGGACATAGCGCCCTCCCTTGTATTCGCGGGTCCACGCGATGGGCTTGTCTTCGCCGGCGCTGCTCCAGGCCATGCTGCTGGGGAAGCGCGAACGCTTGGTGGTCAGGAGCATCTTGGTACCGGAGGTGCCGCGCAAAGGTCCGGCATACTCGTACCACTCATCGTTGATGACGATCGAATCGCCGCCGGGCGGCGCATAGGAACCGTACACGGAGGCGCGGGCCTCGGAATCGAGATACACCGGGCCGGAGCCTTGTCCGGCGAAGGCCGTATACGGCTTACCCATCATATCATGCCACCATTCCCAGGTGAGCCCCTGTTCCAGGAGGTTGTTGTCCGCGGCGCGGACGCATTGATGGAAGCAGGACAGGCCTTTGTTGTTGCCGTCGTACCATTGCTCGATGCGTGTGCGCGTGGCCGCATCCATGTTCTGGTACATGCGCAACACGTTGTACCACATCATCACGTCGTATTTGGCCAGGTTCGCCTGGGACAGCGCCGACGGGTTGGCCGCGATGTTGATGGTGTCCATGGAGACGCCGCGGCTCGCCGCCAGTTGGGCGATGTACCGGAAGGTGACCGGCGTGGTGGCGTTGTGGTCCTCGCTCCACCAGCCTTTCATCAGCACGAATTTCGCGGTGGTGAGGCGGGAAGTGATGGGCCCGTTCTGAGCCGCCGGTTCCGCGTGGAAAGCCAAGCAGGCGGCCAAAACGATATTCTTGCGAAGGTTCATGCGATATTCCATTTCATACTCTGGGAAGCCGTACAAATCTATAATCTGACCGCAATCCCGGCTGGGCGATTTTCCGCCGCCCGGCCCTTGCCCGGTGCAGCCTGCTTATGCCCATCCGCTACGGCCACGGCGCTCCAATCGCTTTTCGCCTGGTTCCGGGTCCCGGACTTGGCGACAGGCATGTGCTTGCGCTCCGGGGTTTTCCCGGTTTGGGGGCGGGCCCCGTTCCGGGCCGGGGGCGCACGCAGGCCTTGTCCGGCCGTTCCGACGGCGCCGGTGACGATGCCGACCAGGACATTGACCATATCGTTCAGTTCCACGGCTTGGGCCGACAATTCTTCCGAGGCGGATGCGGTTTCTTCCGCGCTGGCGGCGTTCGACAAAGGCGATCTCATCGATGGTCTTGACGATCTTGGCTGTCTGGTCGGAGGAAGTCTTGATCAGGCCGATGGCATCGCTCATTCTGCTCATCGCCGTGCGGCTCTTTTCCACGGATTCGCGCGTGGCGTTGACCATCACGTTGGCTTGCTTGGCATTGTCGCTGATCTGCTTGGTCGGAGCCAAGTAAACTCTTTTCGAACTTTCTTCGCTAATTACCCCGAATTGGCCCAATGCATGGTTGAGGAATTCGAAGAGAATTGACCCACCACCGATTTGAATCTATAATCTAGACAGCCTAGACAGATATGAAACGAGGAATCAAAATGGAATGGCAGCTTCAAGAGGCCAAGAACAAGTTCAGCGAGGTCGTTGACCAAGCCGTCAAAAACGGCCCTCAAGAAATTACCCGGCATGGAAAAAAAACCGCCGTGCTCCTCTCCATGAAGGACTATCGTGCGCTTATCGGCCGGAAAGGAAACCTGGCCGACTTTTTCCGCGACTCCCCTCTCGGAGAAATCAGCTTCGAACGCAACAGGGATTTTCCGAGGACCGTTGATCTTTGAAATACCTGCTGGATACGTGTTTGGTTTCGGAGTTGGTCAGGAAAAAACCGAATCCCAGGGTCTTGAAGTGGGTTGCGGATTTCGACGAAGACCTGACGTTCCTGAGTGTGCTCACCTTGGGAGAGATTCAGAAGGGCATATCCAAGCTGGAGGATAAAAAGAGGCGTTCCTCCTTGCAGATGTGGCTTGATTCCGATTTGCGCGTTCGGTTCGGGGATAGGATTCTACCGATCACTCAGGATATCGCGCAGGCATGGGGCGGGCTTCAAGGTGAAGCGGAGGCAAAAGGTATCGCTGTTCCGACCATCGACGGGTTGATTGGCGCGACCGCAATCATCCATAATTTGACGGTGGTGACCAGAAACGTGAGTGACCTCGCCAAAACGGGCGCGAAAATCCTGAATCCCTGGGAACCCTGATTCTAATTGGAATTTAAATTTTGAGTATGAGCAGAAGCATGCCCTGGCCCTACGCCGAAAACACCGAAGGAGATGCCGGTGGTGTGTGTCACCTCTTACCGTTTCGGTGGGATGCACGTCTATTCTCTGAGCGAATTGCTGAGGGACTACCACAAACACATGCGCAAATAACGCCCGGTATCACTGGGGATCCCAACAAAAAAGCCCGGTCTCTTACGAGAACCGGGCTTTTCTGGTGGAGCCATGGAGAGTCGAACTCCAGACCTCTTGCATGCCATGCAAGCGCTCTACCAACTGAGCTATGACCCCAAGGCGGGTGAGAATTTAGTACAATCGCCCGGAATTTCAAGGTCCGGCCCACCTGTCCCGGACACTCTTTTCCCAGGGGTTTTCTCCGGCTAATCCCAAGGTTTTCCCGGGTCTCTTTCCAGGTTCCTCCCCCTCTCCGTTCCCGGTTTTAGGGGTTATGGGGCGTCGGGCCCGCAGCCGAATCCGGCCACAGGATATTCGCTTCCACCGAATACGTGTTCAGGGCAGCCATGGTTTGCAAGAAGGGCAGCAGCGAATCATACACGGCTTTTCCCGTGGTCGGCAATAGATTTACCTTTTCCCCGCGGTCGCGCTCCACGTTGAAAACCTCCACGCCCTGTTCGCGCGGCGCCGGGCCCAGCGGCCCATGCAGGCGGAAAGGGCCATGCTCCAGCGTTCCCTGTTCCGCGCGTACCAGGTAGCTAAGGCTGTGCAAACCCGTGGCGGGGCGCGTAAGGCTATGCCCCAGGAAATGGTTGGCGGTGCGTATGCCCGCCAGGTCAAGCACAGTGGGGCCGATGTCCAATTGGCTGGCCGGATAATCGTGCAAGGCCGGCGGGCCGAGTTTGGGATGATCGCCCGCGATAACGAACGGGATCCACACCGACTCCGTATACAGGCCGAATCCGATGGTGGAGGATCCGTGTTCGGAAAGCGGGAAACCGTGATCGGCCAGCATGATGAACACCGTATTGGCGAACCAGGGCTCATGGCGCAAGGAATCCAGGAAGCGTCCCAGGCAGGCGTCGGTATATTCCATGGTCGCCAGCATCTTGCCCTGCAGGCCGGCGGTGGGGCCGGTGGGGCGCACGCCCGGTTCCGCGTTGAAAGGATAATGGTTGGTCTTGGTCATGGCCGTGACCATGAAAGGACGATCGGATTTCAGGCTGTCTTTCATCCAGCGCCCCATATCCTTGAACATCGCGGCATCGGTCTCGCGGCTGCGATCATAGCTGATGCCTTGATACCATTGGCGCAGCCAAGGCACCTGGCCGTCCCAGGAAGGATCGGCCGCGGAAAAGAAATGCGTGCGGTAGCCATGCCGCCCAAGCTCCTCGGTGAAGGACCGATGGCGCAAGGTGGTGAAGTCGTTGGCGATATACCTCAAAGGATGCTGCAAGATGGAAAGATGCGTGCTCATCAAGGCGTTGATGGTGGGGATGCCGGAGCAGGAGAAATTCGTCCAGGCATGGGCGCGGCCCAGCGCCAGGCTGTCCATCACAGGCGTGGGCGTGGCGCCTGTATGGCCGGGCAGGGATCCGAAGGGCCGCAGGTATCCGGCGTTCACGCCGCGTTGCGATTCCATCAGGATCAGTACGAAGTTCTTGGGATGGGCGTCAAGCCCGTCGCAGTCCTCATCCACGCCGTTGCCGGGAATTTCCCGGGCGCCGGGATGGACGCGCGCATCCCCGTCATCGCAATCGGCGCCGGGCAAAAGGCCGTCCCCATCCGCATCGATCCTGCAGCGCGTACGCAAGGCCTGCGCCACCGTGTCATCGATCAGGACCACCGGGGCAGTCGCCGACCCACCGTCTAAAGAAAGGCACAATGCCTCCACCGGCTCCTTGAAAAAAGGATAGGCGGTATCCGGGAACACGTATCCGCTGTCGCCTTGTTCCAGTTGCCATTGCCTCCGGAAGATTCCGCCCGCTTGCGCCAAGGGGATGCGCGCCGGAGCCAGTCCCCGTTTGGTCTTGAGGCCTTCAAGCACCGTGGCCGGGAACGGCCGCAGCTTGATCATGCGGAATCCGCCCGTCCAGATGAAGTTGAGGAATACGTATGCGAACAATAACGATGATGCCAGCGCGGCCGGCAACACCCAGCCGAAGCGCGGCCGATGCGTCCAGGCGAACCGGCGTAGTCCCGCGAAGATCACCAAGGAGGCGGGCACGCAACCGAGGAACAGCGCATACGGGAGATAGCGCAAGGATTCGTCTGAAGCCACGAACTTCAGCACTTCGCGCATGGATGCGGCATTGCCGTAGGTGGACATGAGGGAGAAGTCCAGGTGCATGCCCATGAAGCGCATGGTCTCCTGATCGAAAACCGTGAACAGCAGCAGCGCCGAATGGATCGCCGCCAGAGCCAGGAACAACGATCCTGCCAACCATCGTCTCCGCCGTGCGGATTCCATCCCACCCAATAGCCAGGCCCCGACCAGGAAAGGCGAGGAATACCCGGCTATCCACAAAGCATCGATGCAATAGGCATGGAATATGTACCAGTCCGGCTTGCCCACGAAGGGGAACCCATAGGCGTCTTTCCGGAAGATGAGGAAGGTCCGCAGTATCATATGGGTTACCCAAACGGCGATTAGATAGGCCGTCATGGGCCGGAAATACGCGCCCCCGCGGGCGCGCAGGCGCCGGAGGAAAGTATCCAGGGGAACTTCAGTCATGCGGGGGGTT